>NZ_JBWKEE010000007.1:21934-44568 GCF_056435605.1 Streptomyces sp. NPDC043896 | reverse complement strand
CCGCCATGTCCCCGACCAGGGATGGCGGGCGCGGTGGTGTTCGGGGGTGTCGGCTATTCCGGCTGGACCACCGTCGCGCCCCAGCGTATCGACGGGGACGAGGCCGTCACCGTGGCGCCGAAGCCGCCCGACAGGGCGGTGCCCAGGGGGACGGTGGTGCGGGTCGGGGAGTCCGGGGCGCAGGTCAGGGTGAAGGGGGCCGGGTCCCGGTCCGGATGGTTGTCCAGGTGGAAGGCCACCTCGATGGTGCCGTCGCCCTCGCAGGCGAAGGTGGTGGAGGTGTCCAGGTGGGCGTTGAGGCCGCCCGAGACGAAGCCGCCGCTGCCGGCCTGCTCCGGTACCCAGATCAGGCCGTCGGGCCCGGGGTGGCCGATCAGTTCGTCCGACGCGGACGCCTGTGCCGCTCCCGTGCCCGGCAGTGCGAGTGCCGCCGTGAGCACCGCTGCCGTGAGTGTCCTGCGTGTCATCGCTGTCCCCCCCCGTACGCCGATGAGTTGACCCCTCCACCGTACGGGCCGCCACCGACAGCGGGGGCGGGGGAGCTTTCAGCCGGCCGGTTCCTCGCGCGGGGGTTCGTCGTCGTTGCCGCGGCGGAGGGTGCGGGTGCCGTGGGCCGGGGTCCAGGTGTGGACGACCAGTTCGTCGCCGTCGACCCTGGTGTGGACGACCTCGGTCAGGTCGGCGTGGAAGAGGTGGAAGGGGTGCGGGGAGTCGGTCTCCTCCGCGTACCGGTGCAGTTCGGGCGGGTCCACGATCTCCACCGCCCGCCCGGAGATCCGTACGTCTCCGTCGGGCATCGCCATGCCCTCGCCCGGGTTGGTGTGCAGGGCGAATCGGGGGTCGCGCTGGAGGTCGCGGGCCTTCATCGAGCCCGCCATCATGCCGAGCCACAGCTCCCCGCCCCGGAAGTCGACGTTCAGCCCGGCCACCCGGGGCGAGCCGTCCTTGCGCAGGGTGGCGAGGACGTGGTGCGGGTACCGCGCGAAGCGGGCCCGCACCGCCGCCGCGAACTCCGGTTCCGCCTTCTCGAACGATGCCCAGTTGTTCGTCGTCATGCAGCCATCAAAGCACCGGCGACGGGCCGTCAGGCGCGCATGACGCCCGCCGCGCGCGCCGCCGTCAGCCAGGCGGGGAACTCGCCCACGAGCCGGTCGTACAGCTCGGCGTCCGGGAGCGCGCGCGGCTCCGGGCCGGCGTGGAAGCAGCCCGCGTTGTCCACGACCCGCTTGCCGGGGACGGGGAGTTCGTCGAGGCGGCGCAGGGAGTCGAACTGGCCGCTGCGGGTGTTGCCGAAGCCGGCGAACTGCCAGAAGAGGGGCAGGCGGGCCGCCTTGCGCAGGTACCTTTCGGCGGCGAGTCCGCTGACCGGGCCGCCGTCCGTCTGGAAGACGACCAGGGCCGGGTCGGTGGGGCCCGAGTCGAGGTAGTGGTCGATGACCGAGTCCATCGCCAGGTGGCAGGAGGTCCTGCCCATGTGGCCGAGGCCCGCCGCGATCTCCCCCACCCGTCCCCGGTGGCCCGCCAGGGTGACCTCCTCGACCGCGTCGACCTCGGTGGAGAAGAACACCACCGGGACGCGGCCGTCGGCGTCGAGGTGCGCCGAGAGGCCGAGGACCCGGTCGGCGAAGGCCTGCACGCTGCCGTCGTCGTAGTGGTGTGCGGGGACGAGTTCGCCGGCGTCCCCTGGCGGCCGGGCGCGAACGGCGCCCCCCTGCTCGGCGCCCCCGGCTCGGTGGAGTCCTCGCCGCCGTGGAGTGCGCGCCGGAGGGCGTGCTGGACGGCGGCGACCACGCCATCGCCCTCGGCCGGGCCACCGCCCTGACGGTGCGCCGCGAGGGCGTGCCGCTGCTCTCCTTCCGGCGCGCCTACGGGCGGTTGCCGGACTCCCCGGAGGCGGCGCGCGCGGCCTCCAGTGCCTCGATGTCCTCCAGCATGCCGGCCGCGAGGTCGCGCTCGGAGGCGTAGTACCGCTCGGCCCACCGCAGGGTGAGCGTCGGGTACGCCCAGGCCGCCTCGTCCTTGGCGCCCTCCACGTCCGCCTCCGCGCGGCGGCGCATGTCCTCCGCGAACTCCTGGTGCCGGAGCAGCACTTCGCGCATCTGCTCCGGCTCCAGCAGGTGTCCCAGCCACAGCCGCAGCATCGGTCCGTGCTTGAGCACCGGCGGGTCGACCGGCGCCTCGCGCGCCCAGGCCCGTACGGCGGCCATGCCCTCGGCGGTGATCCGGTACACGCGCTTGTCGCGGGTGCCGGTGTCCTGGGCGACCATCCGCGAGGAGGCGTAGCCGGCCTTCTCCAGACGCTTGAGCTCGCTGTAGATCTGGCTGAAGGACGGGCTCCAGTAGAAGAAGCGCAGGGACCAGTCCGACCACTTCTTCAGGTCGTAGCCGGAGAGCTCCTCGCCGAAGGAGAGCAGTCCGAGGACCGCCCAGCTGGTCGCGGGGAGGGTGCGCGGGTTCGTCCCCGCCGACGTCTCGTCTGCCGTCTCGGCCGTCTCGTCTGCCACGCAGCGCAGTCTACGACCGGTCCCGCGGCGCCCTTCCCTCTACGCGGTGTGACTGCTAGAAGCATTCCTATTAGGAATACGCGGTCTGTGTGAAACGACTCCGCTTGGAGGGACCCTCCGTGAAGTTCTCGATGATCTTCGAGGCCCGGCTCGTCGACCCCGCCCCCGAACGCGAACGCCAGGTCATCCACGACTGCGTCGAACAGGCCGTCCTCGCCGAGGAGATGGGCTTCGACCGGATCTGGGCCGTGGAACACCACTCCCTGACCCGGTACGCCCACATGAGCGCCTCCGAGACCTTCCTGGCCTGGGCCGCCGCCCGTACCGGCACCCTCCGCATCGGCCACGACATGGGCACCGTCCCGCAGGAGGCCTGCCTGGAGACCATCCGGCAGTGGGGCGAGAAGGTCATCCCGCACTTCCGCGCGCCGGAGGCCTGAGGTGGTCCCGCTCGACGGCAAGGTCGTCGTCATCACCGGCGCCGGACGCGGCCAGGGCGCCGCCGAAGCCCGGATGTGCGCCGAGGCCGGGGCACGGGTCGTCGTCACCGACGTCCGCGAGGAGGAGGGCCGCGCCGTCGCCGCGTCGCTGGGCGGCCAGGGGCTGTACGTACGGCACGACGTGGCCGACGCCGGCGGCTGGGACGGGGTGGTCCGGGAGGCGCTGGCCGCCTTCGGGACGGTCTCGGCACTCGTCAACAACGCCGCCCTGTGGCGCACCGCCCACGTCGAGGAACAGACCCCCGAGGGCTTCGAGGAACTGCTGCGGGTCAACCTGCTCGGCCCCTTCCTCGGCATCCGGGCGCTCGCCCCCGTCCTGCGGGCCGGCGGGGGCGGCTCGATCGTCAACGTCTCCTCCACCGCCGCACTGGTCGGAATCCCCGGCCACGCGGCGTACGGGTCCGCCAAGTCCGGGCTGCGCGGACTGACTCGCTCGGCGGCGCTCGACCTCGCCGGGGACGGCATCCGGGTCAACTCGGTGCACCCCGGGGCCATCGACACCCCGATGGTGGCCGACGCCGTCGCGGGCCGGGACTGGTCCCACCTGCCGCTGCGGCGGATGGGGCGGGCCGAGGAGGTCGGGGAGATGGTCCTCTTCCTCTGCTCGGACGCCTCCTCGTACGTGACGGGTGCCGAGTTCGCGGTCGACGGGGGGATGACGGCCCGATGACGAGGGACGAGCTGTCCGGGGCCGCGCGGCGGCTGTGCGACGCGATGGCCGAGGGCTTCCCGGGGCCCGGGGACGCCGCCGCCCTGCGGGCCGCGGTGGCGGCCGGGGGGCCGGCGCGGCCCGCGGGGCCCGAGGTGGCCTCGGTGTACGACACCACCGCCGGCGCGGTGCCGGTGCGCGTCTACGACCCCGCGCCGGGAGCGGAGGGGCGGCCGCTGGCCGTGTACTTCCACGGAGGCGGGTGGGTGATGTGCGGGCTGGACACCCATGACGCCCTCTGCCGGCGGCTGGCCGCGGCCTCGGGGGCGGTGGTCGTCTCCGCCGGCTACCGGCTGGCCCCGGAACACCCCTGGCCGGCGGCGGCCGACGACGCACTGGCCGCGCTGCACTGGGCGCGGGCCGAGGCGCCCCGGCTGGGCTGCGACCCCGGCCGGGTGGTGGTGGCGGGCGACTCCAGCGGCGGCAACCTGGCGGCGGTCACCGCGCTGCGGGCGCCCGGACTGGTCGCCGGACAGCTGCTGGCGTACCCGCCGCTGGACGCCTCGATGGGCTCCGAGTCGGTGGCGGCGTACGGGCGCGGCTACTTCCACACCGCCGCGCACATGGCCTGGTACTGGGACCAGTACGGCGGCGACCCGGCCCACCCGCACGTCTCCCCGCTGCGGGCCGCCGAGGTCGCGGGCCTCCCGCGCACCCTGCTGCTCCTCGCGGACTGCGACGTGCTGCGGGACGAGGGGCTGGCGTACGCGCGCCGGCTGGGGGAGGCGGGCGTGGACTGCGAGGTCCGCCTCTACCCGGGCGTCTTCCACGGCTTCCTGGGCCTCCCGCTGCCGGCCGCACGGACGGCGGTGGCGGGAGCGGCGGCCTGGCTGGCGGCGACGCAGCCGACGGCATGACGGCCCGAGGAGGGTGGGGGAGGGGCGGGGCGGGCATCCGAACCGGCGTCCTCCTCCATGACGTGGAGGCGCGGCGCGTGGGCGCACCGCCTCCGTGCCGCGACCCCGCTCGCGACGGATCCCGGTGCCGGGACCGGGCGGGGGCGCACCGGGACGGTCGCGGGCATGATGTGTCCATGGCTGAAATGGTCCGGCGGGTGCCGGGGGCACTGCTGCGCAACTGCCTGCTGCTGGCCGCGGAATCCGGGGCCGTCCTCCTGCTGCGCGGACCCGAGGGAGTCTGGGTGCCGGTGCTGCTCGGCGTGTTCGTCGTCGGGGCGGCCGTGTCGCACGGCACCGGAGCGGAGTTCGTGGCGCGCACCACCCTCGCGTTCGCCGCCGTGGGGATCGCGGCGCTCGGCCTCAACGCCTGGGACCGGCACACCCTCCACGACCGGGGGCGGGCCGAGACGGCCGTCGTGGTCTCGCGGACCATGGTCGAGGACGGAGCCACGCACACCCCGTCGCTGCGGCTGCGCACCGAGGCGGGCCGCGACCTGGCCGGACCCGTGTCACTGGACCTCCGGGCCGGCGCCCGGGTGGAGGTCACCGTCGACCCCGACGGTCCCGCCTGGGCCCTCGGCCCCCGCCCGCCCGAACCGCTCTGGCAGGCGGCGGCCACGGCGGCTCTGCTCCTGCTCCAGACGGCACTGCTGCTGCGGCTGTCGCTGCGCGGGCGCCGGGACGGGCGCTGAGCCGGGGGCGATTTGGAACATGCGCGCGGGCCGGGTATTTTTCCTGTCGAGGCGCCGCTAGCTCAGTTGGTTAGAGCAGCTGACTCTTAATCAGCGGGTCCGGGGTTCGAGTCCCTGGCGGCGCACCTCTCCTTCGGGCGGCTTCCGGTACACCGGGAGCCGCCCGAAGTCGTTTCCGCCCGGGCGGCCGCTCGTCTAAGGTCGCCGACATGTCCACCACCACCCTCTGGCGCCCCACCGGCCCCGTCGAGCTCGACCTGGTCCGCGCCCTCGACTGGCGTGCCTGGCCGCCGCGGCTGCCGGAGCAGCCGATCTTCTACCCCGTGCTCAACGAGGACTACGCGGTCCGCATCGCCCGCGACTGGAACGTCAAGCACGACGGTGCGGGCTTCGTGACGCGCTTCGAGGTGGACTCGGCCTTCCTGGAGCGCTATCCCGTCCAGCGGGCGGGCGGGGAGACCATCCTGGAGCTGTGGGTCCCGGCCGAGGACCTGCCGGAGTTCAACGCGCACATCGTGGGGCGCATCGAGGTGGTGCGCGAGTTCCGCTGAGCGGAGCCGGGTGCCGGGTGCCGGGTGCCGGTGGGGGGCCGCTGCGCCGGCTGCTCCCCGCCCCGCCCCTCGCCCGTCCCCGGGGCGCGGCCCCGGACCCCGCGCCCCGGACGCCGGCCGGGCTGGATCCGGGCCGGGCCCCGGGCGTCAGGCCACCACCTCCGCCCGGCACTGCGACGGGCCGCCCCAGGCGTCGCGCAGGGGGCGGGCCTTGCGGAGCCACAGGGAGAGGTCCAGTTCCTCCGTGTAGCCGACCGCGCCGTGGAGCTGGAGGGCGGTGAGGGCGGCCGCGTACGAGGCCTCGCCGGTGGTGAGCTTCGCCGCCGCGACGTCCCGGCGGGACAGGGACAGCGCCGCCGCCCACAGCAGCGGCCGGGCGAACTCCAGGGCCAGCAGGGTGTCCGCCAGGCGGTGCTTGACCGCCTGGAAGCCGCCGATCGGCGTCCCGAACTGCGTGCGCTGCCGCGCGTACCGCACCGTCTGCGCCAGCAGTGCCTCGCCGACGCCCAGGCACTGGGCCGCCGTCAGCAGCCGCGCCCACCGCAGGGCCGCCCGGGCCGCCGCCGTCACGGCAGGGCCGGCCGCCAGGAGTTCCCCCTCCGGGGGCGGCCGGTACAGGCGCCGTGCCGGGTCGGTCGAGGACAGCGGTTCGCCGGGCACCCCGGCCAGGCGCAGTTCGCCCGCCGCCGACACCGTGAAGCGGTGCGTCGCCGCGTCCGCGTCCAGGGCGTACGGGGAGCCGCCCGGCAGGGTCAGGGTCGCCGAGGTCTCGCCCGCCGCCAGCCCGGGCAGGAAGCGCTTCGCCAGGGCCCCGTCGGCGAGTTCGGCCAGGAGCACCGCGGCGGCCGCGGTCTCCACCACCGGACCGGGCACCCCGGCCCGCCCCAGCTCGACGAAGCCGAGCGTCAGCTCCACCGGCAGCGGTCCCATGCCGTCGTACTCCTCCGGCACGGCCAGCGCGAACAGGCCCGTCCCGGCCAGCCTCGACCACAGCGCCCGCCCGGGCCCGTGCTCCCCGGCCGCCCAGGCCCGTACCGTCGCCGGGACCCCGGCCGCGTCCAGCAGGGAGCGCAGCGTACGGGCGTAGTCGGACTGCTCCTCGGTCGGCAGGAAGCGCATCAGCGGCGGCCCTTCGGGAGGCCGAGCAGCCGCTCGGCGATGATGTCGCGCTGGATCTCGTTCGTGCCCGCGTAGATCGGTCCCGCCAGGGAGAAGACCCACGGTTCGGCCCACTCGCCCTCCGCCAGCTCCGCGTCCGCGCCCAGCAGGTCCAGGGCCGTCTCGTGCAGGGCGATGTCGTACTGGGACCAGAACACCTTGTTCAGGCTGGACTCGGCGCCGACCGCCTCGCCCGCCGCGAAGCGGGAGGCGCCCGTCCAGGTGAACAGCTCGTAGGCGCGGGCCCCGACCACCGCGTCCGCGACCCGGTCGCGCAGCGCCGTGTCGGACGGGTCGCCCTGCGCCCGCCACAGCCGGGCGAGCCGGCCGGCGGCGGCCAGGAACCGGCCGGGGGAGCGCAGGGTCAGCCCGCGCTCGTTGCCGGTGGTGGACATGGCGATGCGCCAGCCCTGCCCGGGTTCGCCGATCACGTCCCGGTCGGGGACGAACACCTCGTCCAGGAAGAGCTCCGCGAAGGCGGGCTTGCCGTCGAGGCGGCCGATGGGCCGTACCGTCACGCCGGGGGCCCGCAGGTCGAACATCAGGTACGTCAGCCCCTGGTGCGGCCTCGGGGCCGCGGGGTCGGTGCGGAAGATGCCGAAGGCCCGGTCGGCGAAGGCGGCCCGCGAGGACCAGGTCTTCTGCCCGGACAGCAGCCAGCCGCCCTCCGTGCGCACGGCCCGCGAGGTCAGCGAGGCCAGGTCGGAGCCCGACTCCGGCTCCGACCAGGCCTGTGCCCAGATCACCTCGCCGCTCGCCATGGAGGGCAGCACCCGTGCCCGCTGCCCGGGGGTCGCGTGGTCGAAGAGGGTCGGGGCCAGCAGGCTGATGCCGTTCTGGGAGACCCGGCCGGGCGCGCCGGCCGCCCAGTACTCCTCCTCGAAGACCAGCCAGCGCTCGATGTCCGCGCCCCGGCCCCCGTACTCCTCGGGCCAGGACACCACCGACCAGCGGTCCGCGTGCAGCAGCGCCTCCCACTCCCGGTGCGCCGCGAATCCGTCCCGGGTCTCCAGGGAGGGCAGGGGGCGGGCGGGGACGTGGGTGCGGAGCCAGTCGCGGGCCTCGGCCCGGAAGGCCTCCACCTCGGGGGAATGGTCGAGGTTCACGGGGTACCTGCCTCCTTCATGGCGGCCACGTCCACGCCGCCGAGCGGGTCGGCGGCGGGCTCGGCGCCGGGCCGTCCGGTGTGGTCCCGCCAGATCCCGGCACGCCGCTCGAAGGACAGGTGGGCGTCGCGCCCGGGGGTGCCGACGTCGTGGCCGGCGGCCCGGTGGAAGGCCTCGTCCAGGGCGTAGGTCATCGCGCTGTTCCGGGCGTCGCGGTAGCGGGGGCGGTTCATGGTCACGGAGGCGACGGGGCCGCGCCGCGCGTAGAGCACGGGCGGATCGGCGGGGGAGTCTTCGGCGGGGCCGTCGGAGGCGGGCATCGGCACATCCTTCCCTAACAAGTGTTTGGTAGGTTAACGTACGGCCATGAGCAGCGTCGAGGAGTTCCGCACCGAGGCCCGCGGTTGGCTCCGCGCCCACCTCACCGGCGAGTTCGCGGACCTCGCCCGCGCCTGGACCGGCCTCCAGGCCGTGCGCGCCACCGCCCTGCGCCCCGGCGCGGCCCCCTCCGCCGCCAAGCCGTACTGGGCCCGCCGGCACCGCGACCCCGGCGAACCCGCCATGGACGTGTGCGGCGCCGCCTCGCTCACCGCCGCCCGCGCGCACGGGGACCCGTACGAACTCGACGACTGGCAGCGGCTCTCCCTCTCCTCCCGCGCGGACACCCTCCACGCGGGCTCCGACGAGACCCAGCGCACCATCGTCGCCGAGCGGATCCTCGGCCTTCCCAAGGAGGTACGGGCATGACCGCGCCCGCGTACGTCCCGGCCCACGGGCTGCTCAAGGGCCGCACCGCCGTCATCACCGCGGCCGCCGGGGCCGGCATCGGCGGCGCCACCGCCCGCCGCTTCCTGGAGGAGGGCGCCACCGTCCTGATCGGCGACGCCCACGCCCGCCGCCTGAAGGAGACCGAGGACGCCCTCGCCGCCGAGTTCGGGCCCGGCCGCATCGCCTCCCTGCCCTGCGACGTCACCGCGGAAGAGCAGGTCCGGGCCCTCTTCGCGCACGCCGAGGAGCTCCACGGCGGCCTCGACGTCGTCGTCAACAACGCCGGCCTCGGCGGCACCGCGAACCTCGTCGACATGACCGACGACCAGTGGGGCCGCGTCCTCGACGTCACCCTGAACGGAACCTTCCGCTGCACCCGTGCCGCCCTGCGCTCCCTGAAGGCCTCCGGACGCGGCGGGGTCCTCGTCAACAACGCCTCCGTCATCGGCTGGCGCGCCCAGACCGGCCAGGCCCACTACGCCGCCGCCAAGGCCGGGGTGATGGCGCTGACCCGCTGCGCGGCGCTGGAGGCCGCCGAGTTCGGCGTACGCGTCAACGCGGTCGCCCCCAGCCTGGCCATGCACCCGCACCTGGTGAAGGTCACCAGCGAGGAACTGCTGAGCGAGCTGACGGCCCGCGAGGCCTTCGGCCGGTACGCCGAACCCTGGGAGATCGCCAACGTCATCGTCTTCCTCGCCAGCGGCTACTCGTCGTACATGACGGGCGAGACGGTGTCGGTCAGCAGCCAGCGCGCGTAGGGGGTGTCCCGTGGACGAGCCCGGCCCGATCCACCGGGCACCCCCTGGGCCGAGAATGGGCGCGTGCCAACGAACAAGCCGAAGAAGACACAGGTGACCGCATCGCCGGAGCGCCGCCGGGAGCTCCTCGACACCGCCGCCGAGGTCTTCGCCGCCCAGGGCTACAACGCCACCACCGTCCGCAAGATCGCCGACGCCGCCGGGATGCTCGCCGGCAGCCTCTACTACCACTTCGATTCCAAGGAATCGATGCTCGACGAGATCCTCTCGGCCTTCCTGAACGAGCTGTGGGCGGGCTACGACACCGTCCTCGCCGCCGGCCTCGGCCCCAGGGAGACCATCGAGGCCCTCGTCACCGAATCCTTCCGGGAGATCGACCGGCACCGCGCCGCCGTCGCCATCTACCAGAAGGAGGCCCGCACCCTCTCCGCGCAGCCCCGCTTCCACTACCTCTCCGACTCGCAGGTCAAGTTCGAGAAGGCGTGGCTGGGGACGCTGGAGCGGGGCGTCGCCGCCCAGGTCTTCCGCGCCGACCTCGACATCCGCCTCACCTACCGCTTCGTCCGCGACACGGTGTGGGTCGCGGCGTCCTGGTACCGGCCGGGCGGCCAGCACAGCCCCGAGGAGATCGCCCGCCAGTACCTGTCGATGGTCCTGGACGGGATCGCCGTACGCCCCTGACCCGTTGAGGAGCCCGTCATGCCCGAGGCCTACATAGTCGACGCCGTACGCACCCCCGTCGGGCGGCGCGGCGGCGGCCTGTCCGCCGCGCACCCCGCCGACCTGGGCGCGCACGTCCTGAAGGCGCTGGTCGAGCGGTCCGGGGTGGACCCGGCCGCCGTGGAGGACGTGGTGTTCGGCTGCCTGGACACGGTGGGCCCGCAGGCGGGGGACATCGCCCGCACCGCCTGGCTGGCCGCCGGCCTGCCCGAGGAGGTCCCGGGCGTCACCGTCGACCGGCAGTGCGGCTCCTCCCAGCAGGCCGTGCACTTCGCGGCGCAGGGCGTGCTGTCCGGGACCCAGGACCTGGTCGTCGCGGGCGGCACCCAGAACATGTCGATGATCCCCATCGCCTTCGCCTCCCGGCAGGCCGCCGAGCCGCTGGGCCTCACCGAGGGCCCCTACGCGGGCTCGCGCGGCTGGCGCGCCCGGTACGGCGACGCGCCCGTCAACCAGTTCCACGGGGCGCAGCTCATCGCCGAGAAGTGGGGCATCTCGCGGCGGGACATGGAGGAGTTCGCCCTGCGCTCCCACCGGCGGGCCGTCCGCGCCGTCGACGAGGGCCGCTTCGAACGGGAGACGGTGCCCTACGGGGAGGTCCGGGTGGACGAGGGACCACGCCGGGACACCACCCTGGAGAAGATGGCCGGGCTGAAGCCGGTGGTCGAGGGCGGCACGATCACGGCGGCCGTCTCCTCCCAGGTCTCGGACGGCGCGGCGGCCATGCTGATCGCCTCCGAGCGGGCGGTGGCCCAACACGGCCTGACCCCCCGGGCCCGCGTCCACCACCTGTCGGTCCGCGGCGAGGACCCCATCCGGATGCTGTCGGCCCCGATCCCGGCGACCGCGTACGCCCTGAAGAAGACCGGCCTGACCCTCGACGAGATCGACCTCGTCGAGATCAACGAGGCCTTCGCCCCGGTCGTCCTGGCCTGGCTGAAGGAGACGGGCGCCGACCCGGACCGGGTCAACGTCAACGGCGGCGCCATCGCCCTGGGACACCCGCTGGGGGCGACGGGCGTGAAGCTGATGACCACCCTGCTGCACGAGCTGGAACGCACCGGCGGCCGCTACGGCCTCCAGACCATGTGCGAGGGCGGCGGGCAGGCGAACGTGACGATCATCGAGCGGCTGTGAAGCGGTCCCGGCCCGGCGGGGCTGCGGCCGTATGGCGCAGGTCGCAGCGTCGCCCCGCCGGGTGTGCTAACCTCGGGGCGTTGCAGTTGTGGTACCCATGAACTTTATGTGCGCCTGACGGGATTGCTCCGCAGGCGCTTTTATTGTTTTTCCCGGAATCTCCCGGATGGGGCCCTTGCCGCCTATTCAGGAGATTCAAATGGCACTTGGCACCGTGAAGTGGTTCAACTCGGAAAAGGGCTTCGGCTTCATCGAGCAGGACGGCGGCGGCCCGGACGTCTTCGCCCACTACTCGAACATCGCGATGCAGGGCTTCCGTGAGCTCGCCGAGGGCCAGCGCGTGTCCTTCGACGTGACGCAGGGCCAGAAGGGCCCCCAGGCCGAGAACATCGTTCCCGCCTAATTCCTCCAGCATGCCGGGGTCCGCACCGTGAGGTGCGGACCCCGGCTTGTCTGCTGTCTCGACCTTTGTTTTACCTGCCGGTTTCAGGAGGGCTTTCTCGCATGACCAGCTCCAGCTCCGCACGCCCCAGCCGCCGCCCCACCCGGGGTCGAGGTGCGGCCCAGGGACGTCCGAAGGCTGGCGCGGGACGGCAGAAGTCCGCCCCCGCCCCCCGGCCCCAGGAATTCACCATGCCCGAGCCGACCGCCCCGGCGCTGCCGCCGGTCGCCGCGTTCGAGGACATGGACATGCCCGAGGCGCTGCTGAAGACCCTCGCCGCCCAGGGCGTGACCGAGCCGTTCCCCATCCAGGCCGCCACCCTGCCGAACTCGCTCGCCGGCCGTGACCTGCTCGGCCGCGGCCGCACCGGATCCGGCAAGACCCTCGCCTTCGGCCTGGCCCTGCTCTCCCGCACCGCCGGCCGCCGCGCGCAGCCCAAGGCGCCCCTCGCGATGGTCCTCGTACCGACCCGCGAACTCGCCCAGCAGGTCACCGACGCCCTGACCCCCTACGCCACGGCCGTCAACCTGCGCGTCGCGACCGTCGTCGGCGGCATGTCGATCAACCGGCAGTCCGGCGCCCTGCGCCGCGGCGCCGAGGTGCTCGTCGCCACCCCCGGCCGCCTCAAGGACCTCATCGACCGCGGCGACGCCGACCTCTCGCAGGTCGCCGTCACCGTCCTCGACGAGGCCGACCAGATGACCGACATGGGCTTCATGCCGCAGGTCACCGCCCTGCTGGAGCAGGTCGAGCCCGGCGGCCAGACCATGCTGTTCTCGGCGACCCTCGACAAGAACATCGACAAGCTCGTCAAGCGGTTCCTGAACGACCCGGTCGGCCACTCCGTCGACCCGTCGGCCGGCGCGGTCACCACCATGGAGCACCACGTCCTGTACGTCATGGACGAGACCGACAAGAAGGCCGTGGCGACCCGCATAGCCGCCCGCGACGGCCGGGTGATCATGTTCGTGGACACCAAGCGCGGCGTCGACCGCATGGTCAAGCGGCTGCTCGCCGACGGCGTCCGCGCCTCCGGCCTGCACGGCGGCCGCTCCCAGCCGCAGCGCAACCGCACCCTCGACTGGTTCAAGACGGGCGAGGTCACCGCGCTGATCGCCACCAACGTGGCCGCGCGTGGCATCCACATCGACGACCTCGACCTCGTCGTCAACGTGGACCCGCCGACCGACCACAAGGACTACCTGCACCGCGGCGGCCGCACCGCGCGCGCCGGCGAGTCCGGCAGTGTGGTCACCCTGGTCCTGCCCGACCAGAAGCGCGACATGTCCCGCCTGATGTCGGACGCCGGGATCACCCCGCGCACCGCTCAGGTCAAGTCCTCCGACGAGGAGCTGTCCCGCCTCACCGGCGCCCGCGAGCCCTCCGGCGTCCCCGTGGTGCTGGAGGTCCCCCAGCCCCCGCAGCCCAAGCAGCGCACCGGCTCCGGCTCCGGCTCCGGTTCCTCGCGCCGCCGCTCCGGCGGCTCCCGCGGCGGCTCCGGGACCGGCTCCGCCCCCGCCGCCGGCGGTCGCGGCCGGCGCTCCGGCGGCTCCGCCTCCGGGCAGGCTCCCGCCTCCGGCTCGGGCCAGGCCCGCCGCGGCCAGGGCACCGGCGGCGCGCCCGCCCAGGTCCGGCGCTCCGGCGGCTCCGCCTCCGGCGGCGCGGCCGCGGCCTCCGCGCGCAGCCGCGTCGGCACCGCCGGCCAGGGCCGCCGCCGGGCGGTCTGACCCGCGGCACCCCGCGGCACACCGGACGCCGGGCCCCGCGCAACACGCGCGCGGCCCGGCGTCCGGCGTTCCCGGCCCGCCGCCGTCCCGGCTAGCGGACCAGCTTGTTCTGCAGCTTCACCAGCGTCCGCAGGTCCAGGCCCAGCCCGTCCGTCAGGTAGCCGTAGAAGCTCCCGTAGTCGGCCTCCAGCTGCGCGGTCGCCGCGTCCAGGTAGTCCTGGCGGACCTCCTGGAGCGGGATCAGCAGGTCCGGGTTCTGCATCCGGCCCGACTGCTTGAGGCCCGCGCGCACCTGGGCGTCGTACGCCGCCCGGAAGGTGTTCGAGGCCAGGTAGTCCCGCTCGGCCGTCTCCTCGGGCACGGCCAGCGACCGCAGCAGGACGTAGCTCAGCCAGCCCGTACGGTCCTTGCCGGACGTGCAGTGGTACAGCAGCGGGCCCTGGTTCCCGTCCGCGATCTCCCGCAGCGTCGTCGCCAGCTGCGCCCGGTTCTCGGGGCTGGTCACGAAGGTGCGGTAGATGTCCCGCATGTACGCCTCGGCGCGGCCGCCGCCGAGCATCTGCTCCTGCTTGACGGGGTCGCCGGTGGATATCGCGCCGACCAGGGTGCCGTACAGGCCCAGGTCGCTGATCGGGCGGGAGGTGGCCGAGAGCCCGGCCGGCAGCCGGTCGGCGCCGTCGTACTGGAGCTCCATCGGGATGCGGAAGTCCACGACCTTCGTGAGGCCGAGACCCGCGACGGTGGTGATGTCCGCCGGGGTCAGCTTGCTCAGTGCGTCGGAGCGGTACACCAGCCCCTGGCGGACCTGACCGCCGGTGTAGGTGCGGTAGCCGCCGATGTCCCGGACGTTGACGGCTCCCTGGAGGGGGATCTGCCGGATCGTCTCCGGCGCGTACTGCGCGTGGTGCGGGTGCCTGGCGGAGGCGGTGCCGCCCGTCGGCGCCGCGTACGCGGAGACGGCGGGCAGGGTCCCGATGGCGAGGGCGGCGACGACCGCCGCGGCCGCCAGGCGGATTCGGGCACGGCTCATTCTGCGACTCCTGAAACGGAGAAGGGGGATCACCCTGGTGGTGGCAGGGTGCGGAGCGAGTGCAGTGCTTCCATTGCCTGTCGTGCTTCGGCCATGACCCGGGAGACGAGTTCCGCACAGGACGGCAGATCCTCGATCACCCCCGCGACCTGGCCCGATGCCATGACTCCGAGGTCCGTACGGCCCTCGACCATGGACGCCTTCAGGAGCATCGGGGTGTTCGCCGCCAGCAGGACCTGGCTCCAGGACAGGTCCTTGCCGTGCTTCATCGCCAGGCCGTCGCGCACCATCTGCGCCCAGGACAGCCCCGACAGCTTCCGGAACCCGGCCGCGTGCCGGACCGCCCGCGCCAGGGCCCCGGCGCGGCCCGACCGCTCCAGCGCCGCGACCAGCTCGGTGCGCAGCATCCGGTGCGGCAGCCCGTCGACGGCGGTGGTGACGGTGACGTCCTTGACGCCGGCCTTCAGGTACTCGGCCTTCACCGCGTCCGGGACGGTGGAGTCGGAGGTCAGCAGGAAGCGGGTGCCCATCGCGATGCCCGCGGCCCCGTACGCCAGGGCCGCGACCAGGCCGCGGCCGTCGCTGAAGCCGCCCGCCGCGACCACCGGGATGTCCACGGCGTCGACGACCTGCGGCAGCAGCACGGTCGTGGCCACGTCCCCGGTGTGCCCGCCGCCCTCGCCGCCCTGCACGATCACCGCGTCCGCCCCCCAGGCCGCGACCTTCTCGGCGTGCCGGCGGGCCCCGATCGAGGGGATCACCACCACCCCGGCGTCCTTCAGCCGGGCGATCAGCTCCCGGGAGGGGGCGAGCGCGAACGAGGCCACCCGTACGCCCTCGTCGATGATCAGCCGCACCCGCTCGCCGGCGTCCCCGGCGTCCGCCCGCAGGTTCACCCCGAACGGCGCGTCCGTACGGGACCTGACCTCCCGGACCGCCGCGCGCAGCTGCCCGGTCGTCATCGTCGCCGAGGCCAGGATGCCCAGCGCCCCCGCGTTCGCGGCCGCCGACACCAGGCGCGGCCCGGCCACCCAGCCCATGCCCGTCTGTACGATCGGGTGGCGGACCCCGACCAGCTTGGTCAATGCCGTCTCCATCGCTGTCCCCCCGCCGCCTCAGACCCGGACTTCCCGGTCGCGCAGGCCCCGGGGGTCGATCACCTCGCGGATCAGCCGCAGTTCCCCGGCGGTCGGCTCCCGCGTGTACGGGACCTCGTCCGCGACCGCCAGCTCGAACCCGGTCGCCGCCCGCACCTGCTCGACCGTGACGCCCGGGTGCAGGGACGCGAGGCGCATCGAGCGGTCCGGGCCGGTGAAGTCGAAGACCCCGAGGTCGCTGACCACCCGGGGCAGCCGGTGGAAACGGGTCACCCCGGCCGCCTCCGCCCGGTCGTAGCCCACCCCGCTGACCATGTCGACGCGTTCGACGAACACCCGGGGGGAGTGCCGGGGGATCCAGTAGCTCACCGGGTTGTTCAGGGTGTTCACGGGAGCGCCGCGCACGCCGAGGAGCTGGCGGGAGGGCCGTTCCCAGTCGCCGATGCAGGAGATGTTCTGGTTGCCGTACCGGTCGATCTGGCTGGCGCCCATCATCACGTGCCGCCGCCCGCCGGTGACCATCGTCAGGTGGCGGCGGTACGGCAGCCAGCCCTCGGCCGTGCCGTCCGGGCCCACCAGCATGGCCTCGCCGTCGGTGAGCAGCAGGTCGGGGGAGAAGGTGCGCTTGGCCAGCCGGGCGCCGAAGGAGGGGATCAGTCCCATCGGGCTGGCGAGCACCTCGCCGTTGTCGCGCCAGGCCTCGGCGCAGGCGATCACGCAGTATTCCTGTCGGGTGGCGGCGGTCGCGGCGCTCACTTCTGCTCCTCGTGCCAGGTCCGGACGGCGGTCTGGTAGTCGTGCTCGCTGCCGCCGGCCAGGAAGCGGGCGGCGAACTCGGGCCAGGGGGTGGAGGCGTACAGCTTCTGGAAGGCCTCGTCGCGGTCGTAGTCGGGGGCGCAGGAGGTGAAGTGCGCGCCGTTCGGGGTCTCCACGACCCCGGTGACGGAGTGCCGGCTGACGAGGAGGGACTGCGGGGGCCCCGACTTGGACAGCTCGGCGCTCTCCACGAGCTGCTCGCAGGAGACGTACGCGGCGTCGGCGGCCTCGCAGAAGAGGTCGTCGAAGTAGGGGTCGGGGCCCAGGTACTGGGCGTTGCCGAGCCGGTCGGCGCGGTTGAGGTGGACGAGGGCGGCGTCCATGCGCAGGGCGGGGACGGCGACGAACTCCTCGCCGTCGGAGTAGGGGGAGGTGACGGTGCGCAGTTCCGGGTTGACCCGCATCACGTCGGAGCCGAGGCCGGCCCGGACGGGCATGAAGGGGAGCCGGTTCGCGGCGGCGTGCAGCCCCCACATGAACATGGCCTCGTCGTACTCGGTGAGGGTGAACGCGCCGCTCTCGCGGGCGGCGCGGAAGTTCGGCTCCAGGGCGATGGAATCGAGGGTGGCGAAGGGGGCCACCAGTCTGCGGATCCGGCCGGCCGCGGCGAGCAGCCCGACGTCGGGGCCGCCGTACGAGACCACGGTGAGATCGGTGATCCCGGAGCGGAGCAGTGCCCGCACCAGGGCCATGGGCTTGCGCCGGGAGCCCCAGCCGCCGATGCCGAGCGTCATCCCGCTGCGCAGCTGCCCGACCACCTCTTCGGGGGTCATGCTCTTGTCCGTCATGCGGAGTCTCCCTGTCCCGTCCCGGGGGTGCGGCCCTGTCCGAAGGTGTCGCGGACCCGGTCGGCGACCCCGCTGAGGTTGGCCTCGAAGGTGAAGCCCTGCTCGAAGCGGTAGCTGCGGCGCACGTCGACCGGGTCGATGCCGTTGATGGCGGCCTTGGCCAGGCGGATCAGGTAGCCGTCCTTCTTCGCGATCTCGGCCGCCAGCTCCAGGGCCGCGTCCCGGAGCCGCTCGCCGGGGACCACCTGCCAGACCGAGCCGTGGGCGTGCAGCTCGGCGGCGGTGGCGGTGCGCGAGGTGTAGTACAGGGCGCGCATGAGGTGCTGCGGGACGAGCCGGGCCAGGTGGGTGGCGGCCCCGAGGGCGCCCCGGTCGAGTTCCGGCAGTCCGAAGACGGCGTCGTCGGAGGCCACGATCGCGTCGGCGTTGCCGACGAGGCCGATGCCGCCGCCCAGGCAGAAGCCGTTCACGGCGGCGACCACCGGCACCTCGCACTCGTAGACGGCGGCGAAGGCCTCGTAGCAGCCGCGGTTGGCGCCGATGAGGGCGCCGTGGCCGGTGTCGCGCTGCATCTCCTTGATGTCGACCCCGGCGTTGAAGCCCCGCCCCTCGGCGGCCAGGACCACGCACCGGACCTCGGGGTCCCGGCCCGCCGCGCGCAGGGCGTCGGCGAGGTCGTACCAGCCGTGTACGGGGAGCGCGTTGACGGGCGGGAAGTCAACTGTGACGAGTGCGATGCCCTTGGCCGGGCCGGAGGTGGAGACACCCATGAGCGGATCAGCTACCTTTCCACCAAACATTTGTTAGGTGCTTGCCAGGTGAGGAAGGTAGCAGCCGATGGAGCTCAATGGGAGGGTTGCCGTCGTCACCGGCGGGACCCGGGGCGTGGGGGCCGGCGTCGCGCGCTCGTTCCTCGCGGCCGGGGCGCGGGTCGTCGTCTGCGCCCGGCGGCCGCCGGACGAACCGGTGGCCGCGGACGGGCGGCAGGCGGCCTTCACCGCCGTCGACCTGCGCGATCCCGCCGCCGTACGGGAGTTCCTCGACGCCGTCGCCGGCCGGTACGGGCGGCTCGACTGCCTGGTCAACAACGCCGGCGGCACCCCGTACCGGCTCCTGGACGAGGGCGGGCCCGAGCGGCACGCGCGGGTCGTCGAACTCAACCTGCTGGCCCCGATGACGGCCTCGCTCGCGGCGTACCCCTGGCTGCGCGAGAGCAGGGGCTCCATCGTGATGGTCGGCAGCGTCAGCGGGACCCGGCCCTCGCCGGGGACGGCCGCCTACGGCGCGGCCAAGGCGGGCCTGGAGAACCTGGCCCGCTCCATGGCCGTGGAGTGGGCGCCCGACGTGCGGGTCAACTCGCTCGTCCTGGGCATGGTGCGGACCGAACTGGCGCACCTGCACTACGGGGACGAGACGGGGGTCGCGGCGGTCGGCGCCACCGTCCCGCTGGGCCGGCTCGCCGAGCCCTCGGAGGTGGGGGAGGCGGCGGTGTTCCTGGCGTCCGGCCGGGCGGGGTACGTGAGCGGCGCCAGTCTGCTGGTGCACGGGGGCGGGGAACGCCCGGCGTTCCTGGACGCGGCAACGGTCAACAAGGAGAGCTGAGGCGGACATGGGCATTGCGGACGGACGCGTGGTGATCGTGACGGGTGCCGGGCGGGGGCTGGGCCGGGCGCACGCCCTGGCCTTCGCGGCGGAGGGCGCGCGGGTGGTCGTCAACGACCTCGGGGTGGGCCTCGACGGGCGGCCCGGGCCCGACAGCCCGGCGGTGCGGGTCGTGGAGGAGATCCGGGCGCTCGGCGGGGAGGCGGTGGCGCACGGCGGGGACATCGCGACGGAGGAGGGCGCCTCCCAGCTGGTGGAGTGCGCGCTCTCCTCTTTCGGCGGGCTGGACACCCTGGTCAACAACGCCGGGTTCCTGCGGGACCGGATGCTCGTCAACCTCGGGGAGGCCGACTGGGACGCGGTGATGCGGGTCCACCTGAAGGGGCACTTCCTGCCGCTGCGGTCGGCGGCCGCGTGGTGGCGGGCCGAGGCGAAGGCCGGGCGGCAGCGGACCGCCCGGGTGGTCAACACCTCCTCGGGGGCGGGTCTGCTGGGCTCCGTCGGCCAGGGCAACTACAGCGCGGCCAAGGCGGGGATCCTCGGCCTGACCCTGGTGGCGGCGGCCGAGATGGGCCGGTACGGGGTCCAGGTCAACGCCATCGCCCCGGCGGCGCGGACCCGGATGACGGAGGAGACCTTCGCCGAGTCGATGGCGCCGCCCCAGGAGGGCGGCTTCGACGCGATGGCCCCGGAGAACGTGTCACCGCTGGTGGTGTGGCTGGGCTCGGCGGCGTCCGCCGGGGTCACCGGGCGGGTCTTCGAGGCGGAGGGCGGCCGGATCACGGTGATGCAGGGCTGGCGCCCGGGCCCCACCGCGGACCGCGGCGCCCGCTGGACCCCGGCGGAGGCGGGCGAGGCCGCGACGAAACTCCTCGCGGACTCCGAACCGCCCCTCCCGCCCTACGGGGCCCGCTAGGGGGTGTTGCGAAAGTTCTGTGCGGTGCCCGCGGTGTCCGGTGCGTGCTCTCGGCGTGCCGGGCGAAGGCCCTCGTACTGGGCGTACTCGGGGCTTCGGCCGGTGCGGCGAGAGTGCGTGCCGGGCGCCGTGGGCATCGTGCAGGACTTTCGCAACACCCCCTAGACCCTGCCGCCAAACCGGCGCCTGCGGGGCGGCCCGGCGGCCAGGGGGTGCCCGGCGGGCCGCGCCCGGCAGGGCTCCGCCGGACACCCCCCTGGGCCCTGACGCGGGCCCAGGCCCCCGGCGCCCCCGAGGTGAGGGTGGGGGCGGCCGGTCGGGGGTGTGCCGGCTGCGGGGTACCGCTGCGCGGGGCGGAGCTCCCCTACCCGCCCTTCGCCCGTTCCCCGGGGCTGTGCCCCGGACCCCCTCTCCGGGGGCTGCGCCCCGAGCCCCCCCCGGGGGCTGCGCCCCGGCCCCCCGGGGGGCTGCGCCCCGGCCCCCCGGGGGGCTGCGCCCCGGCCCCCCCGGGGGGCTGCGCCCCGGACCCCCCCGGGGGCTGCGCCCCGGCCCCCCCCGGGGGCTGCGCCCCGGCCCCCCCCGGGGGCTGCGCCCCGGACCCCCCCCCGGGGGCTCCGCCCTGAGCCTGTCCGGGGGCTCCGCCCCGGACCCCCTGTCCGGGGGCTCCGCCCCGGACCCCCTGTCCGGGGGCTCCGCCCTGAGCCTCTTCGGGGGCTGTGCTCCGGACCTCCTCTTCGGGGGCTGTGCTCCGGACCTCCTCTTCGGGGGCTGTGCTCCGGACCCCCTCCCCGGGGGCTGCGCCCCGAGCCCCTCCGGGCCCCGAGCCTCCCCGGGGGCGCCGCCCCCGGCCCCCGGCGCCGCAAGCGCCGGCGGGGCCGGATGGTGCGCGGCGGCGCACCCGCCCCGCGGGCGGGGTCCGGCGGAAAGGGGCCATCGTGGCGGCGGCGGTGGATCAGGGGCGGCGGAGGCGGGCTGATGGGCGGCCCGCCCGGCGGTCGCGCCTCGGCGGATCCGGCCACCGGACGGGGTGCGCAACGCCGCCGGACGGCCTTGGCCGTATCACGCCCTCCCCGCCCCAGCGGCAGCGTGATGGCATGTCCACGCCGAATCCCGGCACGTGCCCGTCCGCACGAAGGGAGAACCGAACATGCCGCTCCGCAGAATGGCCGTCGGCGCCGCCGTCGCGGTGCTGTCGGCCGTCGCCGCACCCGCCCAGGCCCACGCCCCGGCCGACCCCCCGTACGTCCCGCCGCCCGGCCGCGTCACCGTCGACGTCGTCGGCGTCAACGGCTCGGGCTGCCCCCAGGGGACCGCCACCGTCGCCGCCGCCTCCGACAACACGGCCTTCACCGTCACCTACAGCAACTACCTCGCCCAGACCGGCGCCGGCTCCGGCGGCACCGAGTTCCGCAAGAACTGCCAGCTGGCCCTGCGCATCCACGTCCCCCAGGGGTTCACGTACGCCATCGCCCGCGCCGACTACCGCGGCTTCGCCCACCTCCAGCGCGGGGCCTACGGCCAGGAACGCGCGAACTACTACTTCCAGGGCAACGCCCAGACGGCCCGCACCACCCACCAGTTCAACGGCCCCTTCACCGACAACTGGCAGGCCAGCGACCAGACCGAGTACGCCGACCTCGTCTGGGCCCCCTGCGGAGAGGAACGCAACCTCAACGTCAACACCGAACTGCGGGTCTACGCGGGCACCTCCAGCCCGCAGGCGCTGAGCTTCATGAGCATGGACTCCACGGACGGCAGCGTCAGCACCGTCTACCACTTCGAGTGGAAGGAATGCCCCGCCGCCTGACGCCGGCGTGCGCGAGCGCGTGAAACCGACCCGAAGGTCAGGAGTGACAACGATGTCCCATGCCCTGTCCCGTCACCGGACCCGCACCCTGCTCATCGGCGCCGCGGCCGCCGCCCTGGTCACCGCGTCCACCCCGGCCATGGCCGGCGGCCCGATCACCGCCCCGCCCGACAAGATCGTGATCGAACTCGCCACCGTCAACGGCTCCGGCTGCCGCGAAGGTACGGCCCAGGTCGCCGTCGCCCCCGACAACACGGCCTTCACCGTCACCTACAGCGACTACATGGCGCAGGTCGGCCCCGGCGCCCCGCCCACCGCCTTCCGCAAGAACTGCCAGCTCAACCTCCGCGTACACGTCCCCTCCGGCTTCACCTACGCCATCGTGCAGGCCGACTACCGCGGCTTCGCCTTCCTCCAGCCCGGCGCGTGGGGCCAGGAAAGGGCGAACTACTACTTCCAGGGGATGCCGCAGACGGCCCAGCGGACCCACCAGTTCACCGGCCCCCTCAACGACAACTGGCAGACCAGCGACAAGACGGAGTACGCCGACCTGGTCTGGGCTCCCTGCGGCGAGAAGCGCAACTTCAACATCAACACCGAGCTGCGGGTGAACGCCGGCACCTCCAACCCGCAGACGTCCACGAGCTTCATGGCCATGGACTCCACCGACGCGAGCGTCAGCACTCTCTACCACCTCGCCTGGCAGGTCTGCCCGGGCGGCCCGAAGACGTCACACCAGCGGTCCTAGAGGAAGGACGGAGCGGGGGGGGGGGGGGGGGGGGGGGGGGGGGGGGGGGGGCCCGGAACCACGCCCCCCCCCCAGACAACGGATCTTCGCGTGGTCCCCCCGCCCTCGCCTCTCCCTTCTGCGCTTACCTAATTCTCCCCCCCCCCCAACCGCCCCCCA
>NZ_JBWKEE010000007.1:0-21924 GCF_056435605.1 Streptomyces sp. NPDC043896 | reverse complement strand
AGGACGGGGTGGTTTTGGCTGCTGCCGGGGGGGGGGGGGGGGGGGCACCCCCCCCCCCCCCCCCCCCCCCCCCCCCCCCCCCCCCCCCGCCGCCCTTTCCCGCGCAGCGGGAACGCTCCCTCCAGCCCGCCACCGCCGCGCGGCCGGCGCCACCGTGACCGGCCGCAAGGCCGGCCTCTCGTCGCCCGTCATGCAGGCCATGACGGGCGTCCGCGAACCCGGCTACGGCCACCTCCCCGACACCACGGAGCTGCGGCCCCGGCACCCCCGTCCCGGCCGCCGCCTCCTGCGCACCCCGGGCCCGCGGCCGGGCTCGAAGCCCCGTACTCCTGCCGCGAAGGGGCGTGCGGCGCCTGCTGTTGCCGGGTGGTGGAGGGCGGGGCGGAGCTGGTCCGCGACGAGGTCCTGGACGGCGAGGACCTGGCCGGGGGCTACGGCCTGGCCTGCCAGGCACTGCCGCTGACCGACCGGGTCCGGATCACCTTCGACGGGTAGTCCGGGCCGTGGAACGGCTCCGGGCCCGGCCCCCTGGCGAGGGGTCGGGCCCGGAACTCCACTCGTGCGCTGCCATATGACTACCCGCTACATCCACTCGCTGAACCGCAGCCAACCCATCATGTTGTCCGTCGCCCTCGCCGGTACCGCCGGCTCCGGGTCGCGGGGCGCCGCGGCCGCCCGGCCCTGACGGAGTCGCGCGTGGTGGATGCCGGCCATCTTCCTCGGCGGCCCCGGCCTGCTCGGTGTGCTGGGCGCGGTCTTCTTCGGCGTGCCCGAGGCGCCCGGAGAGGGCGGCTCCGGCGGCTCCGGCGTCACCCACCGGACGAACGAGGAGAGCTGGGGCAGCAGCCGGCGTTACGGCTGCGGCGGCTGAGGCGCCGCGGCCGGAGGGGGGCGGCCGCCGGGTGGGCGGCCGCCCCGGCGTGCCGGGTCAGGACAGCTTGCCGCCGTAGTCGGGGAGCTTGACGGTGCGCTCGGCGTGGCCGCCGACGAGGTCGCTCTCGTTGTTCCCGATGTTGGCGATGATCGTGTAGCCGCGCGCCTCGATCTCGGCGCGCTTGGCCGTCTTGTACGCGCTGACCTGCTCGAACAGCGCCGGCAGGTCCCGTACGTACAGTCCGTTGACCGGGTAGCCGACCGCCTTCAGGTTCCGCTCGGTCAGGGAGTAGATGATCCCCGGGCGGGCGGTGACGAAGAAGATCGCCACCCCGCGCTGGTTCGCGTACTGGGTCAGCGCGCGGACCTTCTCGATGGCGGGCGTCGGGAAGGTCCAGAACCAGTGGAAGTCCGTCTCCAGCGACGAGTTGTCGATGTCGAGGACGATCGCGGGCTTCTCGCCGGCCGGGGAGGCCGCGATGCGCTGTTCGATGGCGGGGCGGGCGGCGTCGATGACGGCGGCCACGTCGCGCTGCCAGGTGGCGTAGTCGATGCCGAGGATCGCCGCGTTCCCGCCGGGGGCGGAGGCGGTGGCGGTCGCGGTGACCGGCGCGGGGGCGACGGGGGCGGCTCCGGCGGCGGTGGCCGGGAGCAGGGCCATCGCGGCGGCGGCGACGGTCACGGTGGCGGCGGCGGTGCGGGACGTGCGGGTGCGGCGGCTGATGCGCATGTGGGGGCGCTCCTCGGTCACGGCTTGGCATGTACGTGACCAGGGTTGGCCAGAACCGCACCCATGTCTACTGGCCGGTAGGAAACTTTTCGTGGCCGCCCGGTGAAGGATCTTCCGCCTCGGGGCGGCGGCGTCGGAAGTTGTCCGAAAAGGCCTTCTTGATGGCGGTCGCTTGGCGGATGTGTCATGGACGCGTCATTCACCCGATGACGCGCACGGCCCAACCCCCCACGAAAGGCAGTGTGTTGACCGTGACCACCCTTGGCAGAATCGTCAAGCGCGCCCTCGCCGTCGGCGCCGTCACCCTCGCCGCCGTCAGCCTCGCGCCCACCGGCGCCAACGCCTCACCCACCCCCGTCGTCGGCGGAACCCGCGCCGCACAAGGCGAGTTCCCCTTCATGGTCCGCCTCTCCATGGGCTGCGGAGGCTCCCTCTACACCCAGCAGATCGTCCTCACCGCCGCCCACTGCGTCAGCGGCTCCGGCAACAACACCTCCATCACCGCAACCGCCGGCGTCGTCGACCTCCAGAGCAGCAGCGCCGTCAAGGTCAAGTCCACCAAGGTCCTCCAGGCCCCCGGCTACAACGGCACGGGCAAGGACTGGGCCCTCATCAAGCTCGCCAAGCCGATCAACCTGCCCACCCTCAAGATCGCCGACACCAAGGCCTACGACAGCGGCACCTTCACCGTCGCCGGCTGGGGCGCCGCCCGAGAAGGCGGCAGCCAGCAGCGCTACCTGCTCAAGGCCCAGGTCCCCTTCGTCTCCGACGCCTCCTGCCAGAGCTCCTACGGCAACGCCCTCGTCCCGGCCGAGGAGATCTGCGCCGGCTACGCCCAGGGCGGCGTGGACACCTGCCAGGGCGACTCCGGCGGCCCCATGTTCCGCCGCGACAACGCCAACGCCTGGATCCAGGTCGGCATCGTCAGCTGGGGCGAGGGCTGCGCCCGCGCCGGCTACCCCGGCGTGTACACGGAGGTCTCCACCTTCGCCGCCGACATCAAGGCGGCCGCCGCCACCCTGTAACCCGGCCCGCTCCGCCACCACCCCCACCCCCACCCACGACCGCACCCACGCCCACGCCCTCGTCCTTCCGGCCGGACCCGAACCGGCCGGAAGGACGAGGCACGGCAGCCCCCGCACCCGTACCGTCGAATCCGGTGCCGTCCACCCTCCGGTTGCGGGCGGCAGCACGCACGGGTCCCATGGGAGGCATCCAGCGGCAACGGCGGTCGACAGCGGGGCAGGCAGCACATGACGATCAGAGTGGTCATCGCGGACGACCAGGAAATGGTCAGGACCGGATTCCGGATGATCCTCGAAAGCCGGCCCGACATGGAGGTCGTCGCGGACGTCGTCGACGGCGAGGCGGCCCTGGCGGCCGTCGCCGAACACCGGCCCGACGTCCTCCTCCTCGACATCCGCATGCCGAAACTCGACGGCCTCGAAGTCACCCGCCGGCTCTCCGGCCAGGACACCCCGCGCATCGTCATCGTCACCACCTTCGACCTCGACGAATACGTCCACGCGGCCCTGCACGGCGGAGCGTCCGGATTCCTCCTCAAGGACGCCAGCCCCGCCATGCTCGTCGAAGCCGTCCGCGCCGCCGCCGTCGGCGACTCCCTCGTCTCACCCGCCATCACCGTACGGCTGCTGCGCGAAATGGCCCCGCGCATGCCCGCCGCCCAGACCGCCCGCCACCCCGCCGAACCCCTCACGGAACGCGAACGGGACGTCGTACGCTGCCTCGCCCGCGGGCTCACCAACGCCGAGATCGCCGCCGAGCTCTACGTCTCCCTCTCCACCGTCAAGACCCACCTCGCCAACGTCCAGGCCAAACTCGACGCCCGCAACCGCGTCGAGATCGCCGCCTGGGCCTGGGAAAGCGGCCTCGCCGCCACCGCGGCGTGACCCCGCCCGGAGGCCCGGCATGAGCCCCCTCGCCTCCTGGGCACGACGCCACCCCCGCGCCGCCGACCTGATCAGGCTCCTGCTCTGCCTGCTCCTGCTCGCCCTCGTCACCTTCGAAGGCGTCGTCCTCGCCCGCCGGCCCAGCCCCCCGCACGCCGCCGTCTGGGCCTCCGGCCTCCTCGTCTGCCTCAGCGCCGCCCCCTGGCCCGGCATCCCCCTCCTGGCCCGCGCCTCGTTCGCCGCCACCACCACCTGGACCGTCACCCTCCTGCTCGTCTTCGGCAACCGCCCCGTCATCGTCTGGGGCGCCGGCGAAGCCATCGCCCTCCTCGTCCTCCTCTCCCAGGTCCTGCTGCGCGCCCCCGCCCGCACCGCCGCCGTCCTCGCCCCCCTCCTCGGCCTCGGCTGCATGGCCGCCCCCGTCCGCGACACCAGCCCCGGCCGCTTCACCCTGCTCTTCTCCGTGCTGGCCGTCGTCGTCACCGCCTACTCCCTCCTGCTGCGGCTCCAGGCCGTCCAGCGCGTCCGCGAACTGCGCGCCGTACGCACCGCCGAACGCCTCGAACTCGCCCGCGAACTCCACGACCTCGTCGCCCACCACGTCACCGGCATCGTCGTGGAAGCCCGCGCCGCCCGCTTCACCCACGTCGGCGCCGACCGCGCCGCCGAGATCTTCGGCCGCATCGAAACCGCCGGCGACGAAGCCCTCGGCTCCATGCGCCGCCTCGTCAAGATCCTCCGCGAGGACGACGGCCCCGCCACCGCCACCGGACCGCCCACCACCCCCGTCGCCGGCCTCGCCGACATCCGCGCGCTCACCGAACGCCTCTCCGCCACCGGCCCGCCCGTCGTCCTCTACATCGAACAGGGCCTCGACGCCCGCCTCCCCGACCACGTCGCCGCCACCGCCCACCGCATCGTCCTCGAAGCCCTCACCAACATCGCCAAACACGCCGCCACCGCCACCGCCGTCCGCGTCGGCCTGCGCACCGGCCCCACCGGACTCGAAGTACGCGTCGCCGACGACGGCGGCCACCCCGCCAGACTCTCCGAAAAGGCCCGCGGCGGCGGCTACGGCCTCGCCGGAATGACCGAACGCGCCGAAGCCCTCGGCGGCTCCCTCACCGCGGGCCCCGCCCCCGAAGGCGGCTGGCTCGTCACCGCCCGCCTGCCCCTGTGACCCCGGCACACCCGCCCGCGTCTCACGGACCGACTGACAGAGGTGCCGCCGACGCCCGCCACGTATTCTCGGGAACCATGAACAACAGCGACATCGACGAGATCGACGAGAACGTCACCGCCGAACTGTCCCGCCTGCGCGACAGCATCGACAACATCGACGCGGCCGTGGTCCACATGCTCGCCGAGCGCTTCAAGTGCACCCAGCAGGTCGGCCACCTCAAGGCCAAGCACCAGCTGCCCCCGGCCGACCCGGGCCGCGAGGCCAGCCAGATCGCCCGCCTGCGCCAGCTCGCCGAGAGCGCCAAGCTCGACCCGGCCTTCGCCGAGAAGCTCCTCAACTTCATCATCGCCGAAGTCATCCGCCACCACGAGACCATCGCCGCCGGCGAGGAGTAGCACCCCGCCCCGGGCCGGGCCCCGCCACCCGGCCCGACACCCCTCCCGCCGTCCGCGCCACCGGCCGCGGCACCCCCTGGGACCGGGCCCGGCCATCCGGCAGCATGGGCCCATGTCCGCACTGACGCGCACCGAAGCGCAGCTCCGAGCCCAGCTCCTCGACGTCCACAACTACGTCGTCGGCCTCGACCTCACCACCGGCGACGAGACCTTCGAGTCCGCCACCGTCATCCGGTTCACCGCCCGCACCGCCGGAGACACCTTCGTCGAGCTCAAGCCGGACGAACTCCTCCGCGCCACCCTCGACGGCACCCCCCTCGACCCGGCCGCCCTCGACGGCAACCGCCTCCCGCTCACCGGCCTCACCCCCGGCGCCCACGAGCTGCACATCGACGCCCGCATGCGCTACTCGCGCACCGGCGAAGGACTGCACCGCTTCACCGACCCCGCGGACGGCGAGACGTACGTCTACTCCCAGATGTTCCTGGACGACGTCCAGCGCGTCTTCCCCGCCTTCGACCAGCCCGACCTGAAGGCCGTCTTCGAATTCACCGTCGCCGCCCCCGCACACTGGACCGTCCTCACCAACGGCATCACCACCCACTTCGGCAACCGCGACGGCGACGGAGCCGGCGTCTGGCAGTCGGCCGCCACCCCCGTCATCTCCACCTACCTCGCCGCCATCGCCGCAGGCCCCTGGCACAGCGTCACCACCACCCACGCCGGACTGCCCTTCGGCATCCACTGCCGCCAGTCCCTCGCCCCCCACCTCGACGCCGACGCCGACGAGATCCTCTCCGTCACCACCGCCTGCTTCGACCGCTACCACGAGAAGTTCACCGAGCCCTACCCCTTCGACTCCTACGACCAGGCCTTCGTCCCCGAGTTCAACGCCGGCGCCATGGAAAACCCCGGCCTCGTCACCTTCCGCGACGAGTTCGTCTTCCGCTCCGCCGTCACCGACACCGAACGCCAGCGCCGCGCCATGGTCATCGCCCACGAGATGGCCCACATGTGGTTCGGCGACCTCGTCACCCTCGCCTGGTTCGACGACATCTGGCTCAACGAGTCCTTCGCCGAGTACATGGGCTACCAGACCCTCACCGAAGCCACCCGCTTCACCGGCACCTGGACCGAATTCGGCATGGAACGCAAGCCCTGGGGCTACGCCGCCGACCAGCGCCCCTCCACCCACCCCGTCGCCCCCGGCCCCGACGACGTCCCCGACACCGCCTCCGCCCTCCTCAACTTCGACGGCATCTCCTACGCCAAGGGCGCCTCCGCCCTGCGCCAGCTCGTCGCCTGGCTCGGCGAGAAGGACTTCCTCGCCGGCATCAACACCCACTTCGCCCGCCACAAGTTCGCCAACGCCTCCCTCGCCGACTTCGTCGACTCCCTCGCCGCGCACACCGACCGCGACGTCCACACCTGGGCCGGAGCCTGGCTGCGCACCACCGGCACCGACACCCTCACCCCCCGCATCCAGGACAGCGCCGCCGGCTGGACCCTCACCGTCGACCGCGACGGCAGCCGCCCCCACCGCATCGCCGCCGGCACCTACGCCCGCGCCGCCGACGGCAGCCTCGAACGCACCGGCCTCCTCGACCTCGACGTCCCCACCGACGAGGTCCTCTCCGCCGCCGGCCCCCGCCCCGACCTCCTCGTCCTCAACGACGGCGACCTCACCTACGCCAAGATCCGCCTCGACGAGACCTCCCTCGAAACCGCCCTCCGCGGCCTCTCCCGCATCCCCGACCCCCTCACCCGCGCCGTCGTCTGGGGCTCCCTGCGCGACATGGTCCGCGACGGCGAACTCGACCCCTTCGACTACCTCCACACCCTCGACGCCCACATCCCGGAGGAATCCGACCTCGCCGTCGTCCAGGGCGTCCTCGGCTTCGCCCGCACCCAGATCGCCGACCGCTACGTCGCCCCCGCCGACCGCGACACCGCCCTCGGCCTCATCACCTCCGCCACCCGCGACCTCCTGCGCCGCACCGAGGACGGCACCGACCCCGGCCTGCGCCTCGCCGCCGTACGCACCCTCATCGACAGCGCCACCCAGCCCGACACCCTCGCCGGCTGGCTCGCCGACGGCACCGTCACCGGCGGCCCCGCACTCGACCCCGAACTCCGCTGGCGCGTCCTCGCCCGCCTCGCCGTCCTCGGAGCCGTCGACGGAGCCACCATCGACGCCGCCCTCGCCGCCGACCCCAGCGCCACCGGCCGGCAGGGCGCCGCCCGCTGCCACGCCTCCCTGCCCACCCCCGAAGCCAAGGCCGCCGCCTGGCAGAGCCTCTTCCACGACGACACCCTGTCCAACTACCTCTTCACCGCCACCGCCCACGGCTTCTGGCAGCCCGAACAGGCCGACCTCGTCCAGGACTACGTCCTCCGCTACTACCCCGAGGCCGTCGCCCTCGCCGCCCGCCGCGGACCCGCCATCGGCGAAGCCGCCGGCCGCTGGGCCTTCCCCGTCCACGCCGCCGACCCCGCACACCTGGAGGCCGGCCACGCCTGCCTCCAAAACCCCGAGATCATCCCCATGCTGCGCCGCGTCCTCGTCGACCAGCTCGACGACCTCGCCCGCGCCCTGCGCGTCCGCGGCGCCTGACCCCGTACGCACCCCCTCCGTCGGGCGGCCCCGGCACCACCCCCGCCGCCCGACGGGCCCACCCGCGTACCCTTTGTCCCGTGCCGCCCTCCCACCTGCATCGCGTCGCCGTTCTCGTGCTCGAGGGGGCGAAACCCCTCGACGTCGGCATCCCCGCACAGGTCTTCACGACCCGCGCGAGCATGCCGTACGAGGTCCGGGTGTGCGGGGCCGCACCCGGACTCGTCACCGGCGGCGACGGCCTCTCCTACTACGTCACCCACGGCCTCGACGCACTCGCCTGGGCCGACATCGTCTTCGTCCCCGGCTACCGCTTCCCCGACCGCGAAGACCCGCCCGAGGCCGTCCTCGACGCCCTCACCGCCGCCCACCGGCGCGGCGCCCGCCTCGCCGCCATCTCCACCGGCGCCTTCGCCCTCGCCGCCACCGGCCTCCTCGACGGCAAACGCGCCACCACCCACTGGCACTACGCACGCGCCCTCGCCGCCAAACACCCCCGCGTCCACGTCGACGAGAACGTCCTCTTCGTCGACGAAGGCAGCGTCCTCACCTCCGCCGGCGCCGCCTCCGGCATCGACCTCTGCCTGCACATCCTGCGCCGCGACCTCGGCGTCGCCGCCTCCAACCACGCCGCCCGCCGCCTCGTCGCCGCCCCCTACCGCAGCGGCGGCCAGGCCCAGTACGTCCCCCGCAGCGTCCCCGAACCCCTCGGCGAACGCTTCGCCGCCACCCGCGAATGGGCCCTGCACCGCCTGGGCGAGCCCCTCACCCTCGAAGCCCTCGCCCAGCACGCCGCCGTCTCGCCCCGCACCTTCTCGCGCCGCTTCGTCGAGGACACCGGATACACCCCCATGCAATGGGTCATGCGCGCCCGCATCGACCTCGCCCGCGAACTCCTCGAACGCTCCGAACGCGGCGTCGAGCAGATCGCCGCCGACGTCGGCCTCGGCACCGGCGCCAACCTGCGCCTGCACTTCCAGCGCATCCTCGACACCACCCCCACCGAATACCGCCGCACCTTCACCCACGGCCAATGACCGCGACCACCTCCCCGGCGATGGCGAGATCCTTTTGAACAGTGGCGATCCCGCCCCTGTCACGCCCGCACGCAGCACGCGAACCTGAAGGCGCGAACAGAAGGGACACGCACACATGACTCGCATCGCCATCAACGGATTCGGCCGCATCGGACGCAACGTGCTGCGCGCGCTCCTCGAACGCGACACCGACCTCCAGGTCGTCGCGATCAACGACCTCACCGAACCCGCGACCCTCGCCCGGCTGCTCGCCTACGACACCACCTCCGGCCGCCTCGGCCGCCCGGTCACCGTCGAGGGCGACGTCCTCGTCGTCGACGGCCACCGCATCAAGGTCCTCGCCGAACGCGAGCCCGCCCAGCTGCCGTGGGCCGACCTCGAAGTCGACCTCGTCCTCGAAGCCACCGGCCGGTTCACCTCCGCCGAGGCCGCCCGCGCCCACATCAAGGCCGGCGCCCGCAAGGTCCTCGTCAGCGCCCCCTCCGACGGCGCCGACGTCACCCTCGCCTACGGCGTCAACACCGACGCCTACGACGCGGACCTGCACACGGTCGTCTCGAACGCCTCCTGCACCACCAACGCCCTCGCGCCGCTGGCCTCCGTCCTCGACGACCTCGCCGGCATCGAGCACGGCTTCATGACCACGGTGCACGCCTACACCCAGGAGCAGAACCTCCAGGACGGCCCCCACCGCGACCCGCGCCGCGCCCGCGCCGCCGGCGTCAACATCGTCCCGACCTCGACGGGCGCCGCGAAGGCCATCGGCCTCGTCCTGCCTCAGCTCGACGGCAAGCTGTCGGGCGACTCGATCCGCGTACCGGTCCCGGTCGGCTCCATCGTCGAGCTCAACACCACCGTCGCCCGCGACGTCACCCGCGAGCAGGTCCTGGAGGCCTACCGCACCGCGGCCGAAGGCCGGCTGGCCGGCGTCCTGGAGTACTCGGACGACCCGCTGGTCTCCTCCGACATCACCGGCAACCCCGCCTCGTCGATCTTCGACTCCGAGCTCACCCGCGTCGAGGGCCGCCACGTCAAGGTCGTCGCCTGGTACGACAACGAGTGGGGCTTCTCGAACCGCGTGATCGACACCCTCACCCTCCTCGCAGGCTGACCCCCAGGCCCTCCGGGCCCCCATACCGAGCGCCGCAGTTGGTACTGACCTGGCAACTGCGGCGCTCAGCCATGCCCGCACACCGCAGCGAGACCCAGCCCCACCGGCACCCACCAGCCCCGCGGGCGTCCGAGGCGCGGGGTCCGGGGCGGAGCCCCGGGGAACGGTGGAAGGGCGGGTGGGGGACCCGCCCCGCGCAGCGGCCGGGGGACCCGCCCAGAGCAGCGGCCCCCACCCCGGCAGACAGCCGGCAACGCACCGGCCCCGAACCGGTTACCCCATTCGGGTCTGATCGTTGTACCGGCAGGGTGTCCCGCCCACCCCCGGCCCCGCACAGCGGATCCGCCGGTCCGCCTGCCCCGGAGGCCCGCCCATGACCGAGCCCGCCCCCGCGCCCCCGCTCGCCGGCGGAGCCCACGGCCCGGACGCCCTCCGCCCCCTCCTCGACACCGTCCTCACCGCCCTCCACACCGGCGCCGCGGAACGCAAAGGCCCCCTCCCCGCCGGCGGCCCCGACACCGTCACGGCCCGCGTGCGGGCAGCACTGGGCGACGTACTCCCCACCCACGGCACCGGCGACCACGAAGCCCTCGCCACCCTCGTCCACACCCTGGCCGCCGGCGCCGCCGACCCCGCCGACCCGCTGTGCGCGGCCCACCTGCACTGCCCGCCGCTCGCCCTCGCGGCCGCCGCCGACCTCGCCGTCAGCGCCCTCAACCCCTCCCTCGACTCCTGGGACCAGGCCCCGGCCGCCTCCGCCATCGAGGCGCTCCTCACCCGCGCCCTCGCCGCCGAGTTCTACGACACCCCGCGCGCCGACGCCCTCCTCACCACCGGCGGCACCGAAGCCAACCAACTGGCCCTCCTCCTCGCCCGCGAACGCCACGGCCACGCCCTCACCGTCCTGCACGGCGCCAACGCCCACCACTCCGTCCCCCGCGCCGCCTGGCTCCTCGGCCTGCCCCCCGCCACCGCCCTCCCCACCCCCGGCGGCACCCTCGACCCCGCCACCCTCGACGAGGCCCTCGCCCGCACCCCCGGCCCCGCCCTCGTCACCGCCACCGCCGGAACCACCGACGCCGGGCTCATCGACCCCCTCGACGCCCTCGCCGACGTCTGCGCACACCACCGCGCCGAACTCCACGTCGACGCCGCCTACGGCGGAGCCCTCGCCTTCAGCCCCCGCCACCGCACCAAGCTGAACGGCCTCCACCGCGCCCGGTCGATCACCCTCGACCTGCACAAACTCGGCTGGCAACCCGTCGCGGCCGGCCTCCTCGCCGTCCCCGACACCAGCCTCCTGACCCCCCTCGCCCACCAGGCCGACTACCTCAACGCCACCGACGACACCGAAGCCGGCCTCCCCGACCTCCTCGGCCGCTCCCTGCGCACCACCCGCCGCCCCGACGCCTTCAAGATCGCCGCCACCCTGCGCTCACTCGGCCGCGACGGCCTCGCCCGGCTCATCGACCACACCTGCGCCACGGCCCACCGGCTCGCCGAACTCCTCGACGCACACCCCGGCTTCGAACTCCACGCGCACCCCACCATCACCACGGTCCTCTTCCGCCCCACCCCCACGGACGACGACCACACCGCCGCCCTGCGCCGCACCCTCCTCCACGACGGCACCGCCGTCCTCGGCCGCGCCACCGCCGACGGCCGGCTCTGGCTCAAGGCGACCCTGCTCAACCCCCACACCACCACGCGGGACCTGGACACCCTCGTCGCCCTCCTGGAAGGCAGCACCCACCGATGACCGCCCAGCTCGATGCACCCCACGACCTCGTCGGAATCGGCATCGGCCCCTTCAACCTCTCCCTCGCCGCCCTCGCCCACGGCCTCCCCGCCCAAGGCGCCGACCGGCTCGCCACCGCCTTCTACGACCAGCGCCGCGACTTCCGCTGGCACCCCGGACTCCTCATCGACGGAGCCACCCTCCAAGTCCCCTTCCTCGCCGACCTCGTCACCCTCGCCGACCCCGCCAGCCCCTGGACCTTCCTCAGCTACCTCAAGCACAAGGAACGCCTCTTCCCCTTCTACTTCGCCGAGCAGTTCCACATCCAGCGCGCCGAATACGACGCCTACTGCCGCTGGGTCGCCGGCCGCCTCCCCGGCCTCCACTTCGGCCACCAGGTCGACGCCGTCCGCTGGAACCCCGAACGCGACCTCTTCGAAGTCGACTACACCCGGCTCGACCCCGACGGCGAAGCCGAAGCCCTCGGCCGCACCCACACCCGCAACCTCGTCCTCGGCATCGGCACCGCGCCCTACGTCCCCGAACCCCTGCGCCCCCTCGCCGAAGCCCCGACCGTCCCCGTCATCCACTCCGCCGACTACCTCGACAACCGCCAACGCATCCTCGGCGCCGACCACGTCACCGTCATCGGCTCCGGCCAGTCAGGGGCCGAGGTCTTCCTCGACCTGCTCCGCAGCCGCCCCACCGGCCGCGAACGCCTCACCTGGCTCGCCCGCACCCCCTCCTTCGCCCCCATGGAGTACTCCAAACTCGGCCTCGAACACTTCACCCCCGACTACACCCGCTACTTCCACGACCTGCCCGAACCCGTCCGCGACCGCCTCGTCCCCGCCCAATGGCAGCTCCACAAGGGCATCGACTCCGCCACCATCGCCGCCATCCACGAAGAGCTCTACCGCCGCACCCTCCACGGAGGCTGGCCCGACACCGTCCTCACCCCCGGAGTCACCGTCCGCACCGCGGGCCGCGTCGCCACCACCAAGGTCGAACTCCACCTCGAACACACCCAGCAAGGAACCCGCTCCCGCCTCACCACCGACGCCGTCGTCCTCGCCACCGGCTACCGGGAACGCCCCCTCACCAGCCTCCTCGCCGGCCTCGACCCCTACATGCGCAAGGACTCCTCCGGCCGCCCCCGCATCGACGACCGCTACCGGATGGTCCTCGACCCCTCCGTCAGCGGAACCGTCTTCGTCCAGAACGGCGAACGCCACACCCACGGCGTGGGCACCCCCGACCTCGGCCTCGCCGCCTGGCGCAGTGCCGCCATCCTCAACACCCTCACCGGCAAAGAGCCCTACCCCCAGCCCCACCGCACCGCCTTCACCACCTTCGGCCTCGAACAACGGGACCCCGCCCGCCCCCGCCCCGCCGTCAACCTCCGCCCCCTCGTCGACCACCCCTGACCGCCCCCGGCGACCCCGGCCCGCCGTCCCCGCACCCCGGGCACTAGGGTCGCGGCCATGCAGCGAACCAGTGCCGACGGGGTCACCGTCCTGTGGACACCCGCCCGTACTCCGGGCCCCCTCACCGTCGAGCTGTCCTTCGGCACCGGCATCCAGCACGAGACCGCCCCCACCCTCGGCGTCACCCGGGTCATCGAGGCCCTCGTGATGTCCGAGGTCGGCGACCGGCCCTACCGGTTCGCCAGCGATGTCGAGGAAGAGCGCACCTACTTCGCCGCCGAGGGCACCCCCGAGGAGGTCACCGACTTCCTCGAGGCCGTCTGCCGGGCCCTCTCCGAGCTCCCCCTGGACCGCCTCGGACACGTGGCCCGGCTCCTCGGCATCCACCACCCCGCCACCGGGGACCACCGCGGCGCCGAACCCCTCAGCGCCCGCTACGGACCCCACGGCAACGGGCTCGCCCTCCAGCAGGACCCCGGCATGTACGCCCTGCTCGGCCCCGATACCGTCCGCACCCATGCCGCGGCCCGCTTCACCCGGGGCAACGCCGTCCTCGCCCTCGACGGGCCCCCGCCCAAGGGCCTCGCCCTCCCGCTCCCCGACGGCCCCCGCCCCCGACGGACCGCTCCCCGCCCGCGTCCCGGAACCGGCGGCACCTGGCAGCACCATGCCCTGGACACGGTCTCCCTCCTCTTCACCTCCCGCGCCTGGGAGCCCGCCGCCGTCGCCGCCCACCTCGTACTGGGCCGCCGCGTCGACCGCACCGCGTACGGCGAACGGGGCATCGTGGACGCCGCCACCGAGCACTGGTTCCACCGCGACCGCTCCACCCTCGACCGCGTCCTCACCCTCCACCCCGCCGACGGCCACGCCGAGGAAGCCGCCCACGTCCTGTGGCGCACCACCCTCGACCTCGCCTCGCGCGGCCCCGGCCAGGACGAACTCGACGAGGCAACCGCCGGCGTGCGCGGAGAACTCGACGCGCCCGCCGGCCACTGGCGCTCACTCAACCGGGCCGTCGACGCCGAACACTTCGGCGTCCCGTACTGCGACGACACCACCCTCATGGAGGCCTACGCCGCCGTCACCCCCCAGGACGTCCGCGGCTTCCTCCAGCGCGTCCTGCCCGACGCCATGGTCGTCGTCCCCCACCAGACCTACCTCGACCTGAAGACCCTCCAGGGCGCGCCCCTGCCCAACTCCGACGGCTGGCGCCTCCACGCGGAACACCCCCCGACCCCGGTCGTCTTCCGCATGAACCCCCTGCGCCGCGCCACCACCCCGCGCCACGAACGCGGCGAGTACGTCCTCACGCCCTGGGGCATCGTGACCCGTGACGGCAACCGCGACGAGCACGACATCCGCTTCGACGAGATCGCCCTCATGGTCCACGACGGACCCGGACGCATCGTCCTCACCGGCTGCGGCTGCGACATGCACGTCCACCCCCACCAGGCCCGCCACGGTGAACGGCTCGTCGCCGCCCTCGACGCAGCCGTCCCCGCCCACCTGGTGCGCACCGTCCCCGCCACCCCCTGAACACGCCGACGGGGCCGGGACCGCCACCGCGAATCCCGGCCCCGTCGCAGGCGCCGCGGCTAGAACACCGGCACGCCCGCCCGCGTCAGCCGCCAGTCCACCGACGCGAACCCCGCCGGATCCACCGTGCCCTTCGCCTTCACCCACTGGATGATCGTGTTGCGGATCTCGTCCGAGTTCGCCCACAGCTGCTTCGCCTTCGCCACGTGCGGGAACGCCCCACCGCCCGAAGCACGGTAATTGTTCACCGCGAGCACGAACTGCGCCGCCGGATCCACCGGCTTGCCCTGGAACGACAGCCCCGTGATCCGCGAACCCGCCGGCTGCGCGATGTCGATGTCGTACGTCAGCCCGTACACCGCGTCGTAGTTGTAGTCCGGGATGCCCTCCGCGTTCGTCAGCTTCGCCGGATCCACCACCCCACCCGGCTCCGTCCGCACGTAGTACCGCGCCGAGAACTCCAGGTAGTCCCTCAGCTGCGCACCCGTCAGCAGACGCGCTTCGAGGGTGTTCTCGAACGGATACAGACCCGCCGCGTCCCTGATCGTCACCTGGCCGGCCGGTATCGCCGCCGTCCGCGAGAAGCACGAGGCCTGCGACAGCACCGGCAGCGCCGCCCACTGCGAACCGGCCAGGGCCGCCCTCACCGTCTCCGCCTGCACGTGGTTGATCAGGTCGATGATCGGCACGTCCTTCACCGGCCCCTCGGCCGAGGACATCGCCTGCGTCGACGTCCCGATCACCTGGTTGACGTACGCCACCACCTTGCGGTGCTCGTCCGCCAGCAGCCCGGTGATCTTCGGGTCCTCGGCGACCGTGTTCGAGTTCAGCACCCGCGCCGACACCTTCGCCACCGACCAGCGGCCCCGCTCCCACACCAGCTCGAAGTCGAACAGCGTCAGCCGCTGCCCCCACTTCAGCGGCTCCGACAGCACCACGTCCTTGCCGGTCGCCTTGTTCTTCACCCGGTACTCCGGGATCTCCGTGTGCGCGTGCCCCACCAGGATCGCGTCGATCCCCGGCACCTGCTCCGCCACCAGACCCGCCGCGTTCTCGATGTGCGGCAGCTGGTCGCCGTACGAGGACGTACCGCTCGACCCCGAGTGCGCCGACACGATCACCACGTCCGCACCCATCGACCGCAGCCGCGGCACGTACTTCGCCGCCTGCTCCTCCAGCCCCGGGAACGTCATCTTCCCCTGGACGTTCGCCTTGTCCCAGATCGCGATGCCCGGATTGGTCAGACCCAGCACCGCCACCTTCACGTCCCGCCCGTGCGGGGTCCGCAGCCGGTGCATGCTGAACGGCGGGAACGCCGGCTTCAGCGTCTTCGCGTCCAGCGCGTTCGCCCCCAGCAGCGGGAAGTCACACTGCTCCTCGAACTTGCGCAGCACCGGGATGCCGTAGTTGAACTCGTGGTTCCCGAGCGCCGCCGCGTCGTACCCGATCGCGTTCATCGCCTGCGCCATCGGGTGCACCGGACCCCGCCGCGCGGTGATCGGGTCCACCTTCGCGTAGTAGTACGACAGCTGCGTCCCCTGGATGGTGTCACCCGCGTCGATCAGCAGCGTGTTGCGGCGCCCCTTCGCCGCCCGGACCTGGTTCACCAGCGTGGAGATCTTCGCCAGACCGACGTCGTTGTGCGCCTTGTCGTCGAACTCCTTGTCCGTGAAGTAGTCCCAGTTGAAGACGTTCCCGTGCAGATCGGTCGTGCCCATCACGGTGAACGCGTACGTCTTGGAACCCTTCGACCCGCTCGCCGGCGCGGCCGCGGCAGCGGCCGGGGAGCTCGTGGCCCCCGCCATCGCCACAGCGGCACCCGTGGCGGCCGAAGCCCCCATGAACGTCCTACGGTCAAACGCCATTGCCATCTCCCCTTGTGAGGCGTGTTACGAAGCGTGAACGACGCGCGTAGATTCTGACCCACCGGTAACAAGCGGCAACACCCCCCTCGGGTTTCGATCCGATGACCACACCCGTACGGGCGACGGTGCGAGAGTGAAACCATGACCCAGGACGCCACGAACGCCACCCACCAGCCCTACGGAACCCCCGAAGTCCCCCGCGTCGCCGTCCGCGGAGAAGCCCGCCTCGAAGTCGACCCCGAAATCGCCCGCATCGGCATCACCGTCAGCGCCCGCGGCACCGACCGCCGCACCGCCCTCGACGACCTCACCCGCCGCAACAACGCCGTCCTCGAACTGGTCAAGGGCTACGGCGAACCCGTCGAAAAGCTCGAAACCGGCGCCTTCTCCATCACCCCCGAACTCACCCGCCACGGCCGCGGCGAACGCGTCCGCGCCTACCACGGCCGCGTCCACATCACCGCCGAACTCAACGACTTCACCGCCCTCGGCGAACTCACCACCCGCCTCGCCGACCTCGAACTCACCCAGGTCGACGGCCCCTGGTGGGCCCTGCGCCCCACCTCACCCGCCCACGGCGAAGCCCGCCGCCAGGCCGTACTCGAAGCCGTCCAGCGCGCCCGCGAATACGCCCGGGCCCTCGGCGCCGACCTCGCCGCCCTCGTCGAGCTCGCCGACCTCGGCGCCGAGAACGCCCTCCCCGTCGCCATGGCCGCCCCCGCCGGCATGCTCCGCACCATGTCCTACGGCGGAGCCGAAGAACCCCCGCCCCTCGACCTGGAACCCCAGCGCCAGACCGTCTACGCGCAGGTGAACGCGCGCTTCACCATGACCCCTCCCCAGCTCTGAACCACCCCCTCCGGGGGTGCTCATCAGAGCACCCCCGCGCACATTCAATAAATGTCAACAAGCTTTCGCCCAAAGGTTGTTGAGGAGACACCAGGACCACATTTCCTACCCCTCGGTAGGGCATACCCTCGCCCCATGCGCCGAGCGAAAATCGTATGTACCCTGGGCCCCGCCACCGACTCATACGACCAGATCAAATCCCTGGTCGAAGCCGGAATGGACATCGCCCGCCTCAACCTCAGCCACGGCACCTACGCCGAACACGAGGAGCGCTACCAGCGCGTACGCAAGGCCTCCGACGAGACCGGCCGCAGCGTCGGCATCCTCGCCGACCTTCAAGGCCCGAAGATCCGGCTCGGCCGCTTCCGCGAAGGCCCCGTACTCCTTGAACGCGGCGACGAGTTCACCATCACCGTCGAGGACCACCACGGCGACCGCCACACCTGCGGCACCACCTACAAGGGCCTCGCCGCCGACGTCACCACCGGCGAACGCATCCTCGTCGACGACGGCCGCGTCACCCTCGAAGTCACCGCCGTCGACGGCCCCCGCGTCCAGACCCGCGTCATCGAAGGCGGCATGGTCTCCGACCACAAGGGCCTCAACCTCCCCGGCGTCGCCGTCTCCGTCCCCGCCCTCTCCGACAAGGACATCGAAGACCTCCGCTGGGCCCTGCGCACCGGCGCCGACGTCATCGCCCTCTCCTTCGTCCGCACCGGCCGCGACATCGACGACGTCCACCGCATCATGGACGAAGAAGGCCGACGCCTCCCCGTCATCGCGAAGATCGAAAAGCCCCAGGCCGTGGAGAACATCGACGACATCGTCGCCGCCTTCGACGGCATCATGGTCGCCCGCGGAGACCTCGGCGTCGAAATGCCCCTGGAACAAGTCCCCATCGTCCAAAAGCGCGCCATCAAACTCGCCAAGCGCAACGCCAAGCCGGTCATCGTCGCCACCCAGATGCTCGACTCGATGATCGACAACAGCCGCCCCACCCGCGCCGAAGCCTCCGACGTCGCCAACGCCGTCATCGACGGAACCGACGCCGTCATGCTCTCCGGCGAGACCAGCGTCGGCAAACACCCCGTCGAAACCGTCCGCACCATGGCCCGCATCGTCGAAGCCGCCGAAGAGGACATCCTCGCCAAGGGACTCCCGCCCCTCACCGACCGCAACAAGCCCCGCACCCAAGGCGGAGCCGTCGCCCGCGCAGCCGCCGAAATGGGCGACTTCCTCGGCGCCAAGTTCCTCGTCGCCTTCACCCAGAGCGGCGACACCGTCCGCCGGCTCTCCCGCTACCGCAGCCCCATTCCCCTCCTCGCCTTCACCCCCGACCAGGCCACCCGCTCCCAGCTCAACCTCACCTGGGGCGTCGAAACCTTCCTCGGCCCCCACGTCGACTCCACCGACGCCATGGTCGCCCAGGTCGAAGAAGAACTCCTGCGCATCGGACGCTGCGTCCCCGGCGACATCGTCGTCATCACCGCCGGCTCACCCCCCGGCGTCAGCGGCAAGACCAACCTCGTCCGCATCCACCACATCGGCGACCCCGTGCGCTGACCCCGCTCAGAGCACCTCACGTATCAACCGCACCGCGTCGGGCAGCTCCAACCGGCTCTCACCCGTACTGGGAAAATGCCCGCCCGACGCGGTCACCGTCGCCGTCGCCCCCAGCTCCGTCACGAACCGCATCACATGCTCCGCCGTCGCCACGCCCGTCACCGGATCATCCGCCGCGTGCAACACCCGGAACCCCCGAGCCGCCGCGCGGATCCGCACCCAGTCGAACTCCGGCGAGAAGAACGGCGCCAACGCGTCATACCCCACCTCACCGGCCATCGACGCCACGAACACCACCCCCGCGAACGGCCCCTCGGCCGCGGTGTCGTGCTCCTGGAGCAGACGCAGCACACTCACCCCGCCCAAACTGTGCCCCACCAGCACCGTCCCACCCGCCGGCACGCCCTCCACCTGCGACGCCAGCTCCTTCAGCCACGCCCCCGCATTGGGCGCCAGCGGCTCCGGGAAGTCCGGCACCCGCACCTCGTGCCCCTCACCCGACAGCTCCCGCGCCACCGACGGATACCAGTGCTCGCCACTGGACATTCCGTACCCGTGCGCGATCACGATCCTGCTCATGACTCATCCCCCTGAAGCCCAGCACCGAACTGCTTATCGAAACGCTACGCAGCGTTTCGATTAACGGTAGGGCTATCGTGAAGGCGTGTCAACCACTCCCCAAAACCCGCCGCAACCCCGCACCGGCGGACGCATCCGCAACGAAGACGCCCACCACTCCGTCCTCGAAGCCACCGCGGCCCTCCTCGTCGAAAACGGCTACGGCGCCCTCACCATCGAAGGCGTCGCCAAACGCGCCAACGTCGCCAAGAGCACCGTCTACCGCTGGTGGAAGTCCAAGCCCGCCCTCGTCATGGACGCCTACGCCCACGAAACCACCGCCCGCGTCCCCGAACCCGACACCGGCACCCTCGAAGGCGACCTCACCGCCTTCACCACCGACCTCTACGCCATCGGCCGCGACCCCGTCCGCGCCAAAGCCCTCACCGGCCTCATGGCCGAAGCCCAACTCGACCCCGCCTTCGCCGAAGCATTCCGCACCTGGGCCCGCACCCGCCGGGAACTCGTCGGCCGCCTCCTCACCCGCGCCCTCTCACGCGGCGAAATCCCCGCCACCACCGACCTCACCCACGCCACCGACCTGCTCTTCGGCCCCTTCTGGTACCGCCTCCTCGTCGAACACGCCCCCCTCGACCCCGCCGACGCCGAAGCCCACATCAGAACCGTCCTGAGGGGCCTCGAACGCCGCGACTGAACCCAACCCCTACGACCAGCCGAACCGCCGGTCCACCACGACCTCGAACTCCTCGAACGACAACACCGCATCACCGTTCTGATCCGCCGCGTCGAACAACGCCGACGACGCGTCCGCGTCCCCCAGCCCCCAGGCCGGCAGCACCCCCCGCGCCGCCAACGTCGGCCCCTTGTCACGCAGAGCCGAAATCACCTCGGCCCGCGTCAGCTCCCCGTCATGGTTCAGATCCAGCGCATCGAACAGCTCCCGAGCCTTCTCGCTCACCGAAACGTCCCTCCACCACACACACCGGTTGACCCCCTCAACCTAAGGCACCCAACCCGGCACCACCTCCCACCCGTTCACCACCCACACCAACCGCCAATACCGCTCCACCCGCGCGTCCACCGGCCCCACCACCCCCGGCGCCCGCCGGAACACCTCCCGGAACCCCGCGTCCCCCACCAGCCCCGCCAACTCCACCCACGCCGCCACCTGCTCCGTGGACGGATCCTCCGGCAACTCCGGCGCCGAAGCCCGCACCATCGCCGCCACCGACTCCTCCGCCCCCTCCACCAGCAACTCCACCCACCGCCGGCGCTCCTCACCCGACAGCCGCGTCACCTCATGCATCAACCGAACCTCCTCGGCACCGGACCCACGCCCGGCCACCCACCGCAACACCGCCCGACGCAACCGCAACGCCCGGATCTGCACCTCCACCGCATCGGCGTGCACAGCGGCGACCTCCGCCACCGACAGCTCCCGATCCAGCACCCGCCGCACGCCGGGCAGATCCACCCCCAGCTCCCGCAGCGTCCGCACGAGCTCCAGCCGCCCTACCGCGTCGACGCCGTACAGCCGGTACCCGGCACGACTACGACAGGCCGGCGCGACGATCCCCTCGTCGGAATAGAACCGAATGGTCCGCACCGCCAGCCCGGTCCTCCGAGCCAGCTCCCCGATCGAGTACAACTCCGTCACGCCGTCCATGCCCCCACCCTCGGGTCTCCACCCGGTGGAGGGTCAAGGCGGGGTCAGTACTTCGGCCCGACGTGGGCGTCCATGAGGGCGACGGATTCCTTCCGGGCGATGGAGGTGTTGTGCTTGTTCGCCTGCTTCCACCGGACACCGACCCGGTCCAGGGTGCCGGTCAGGAGTTTGGTGATGTCCTCGGACTTGTTGGTGAAGAAGTACCGGGGGTACTCGTAGCGCTTGCCGTTCCGGACGGTCCAGTTCGTGATCCGGCACCCGTCGGAGTGGATGAGGCCCCGGATGAACTCCCACGGTTGGGCGTCCACGATCTCCTGTTGCCACCCCTCAAGGGTGATTCGCCGCTCGTGCTTCTTGCCCGGACCGTGCTGGGGGAACAGACACGTCCAGTGTCGTCCGTAGCTGGTGACGGCCACGCAGCCCTGGCGCTGCAACACGTACACCTTGTCGGTAGGCCGTACCGCCAGCATCGCCGCACGGCACTGCTGGATGAGGCCGGGCCAGGCGTTGTCGCAGAAGACGCGGAGGTGGTGCCCGCCGCGCGGGTGCGCGCTGATGCAGCCGTCACCCAGGTAGAGGCCGAGGAGGTACGCGTAGGCCGCCGCATCGGCAGGACCCGAGCATGGCGCCGACTGGTTGAGGCGGGGGAGGGGGTCGATTCGGGTTTGCCAGGCGCGGATGGCAGCCCGGGATATCCCGGTTTCCTTGCTGACTGAGTTGAGGCTTCGGCCATCGCCCAGGAGGGCTAGCTGTATTGACCCGCAGGGTTGTTAACTCGGCTGATGGGCGGGTGGCCGCCCAGTGCGGTGTGGCAGCGGTGGTGGTTGTAGGTGTGGAGGAAGTCT
>NZ_JBWKEE010000006.1:0-367882 GCF_056435605.1 Streptomyces sp. NPDC043896 | reverse complement strand
TTCTGGCGTTGATTTTTGGCACGCTGTTGAGTTCTCAAGGAACGGACGCTTCCTTCGTACTCACCCTCTCGGGCTTTCCTCCGGGCTTTCGTTCTGTGTTCTTGCGTTTCCGACTCTATCAGACTCTTTCGTGTCCGATTTCCTCGGTGCTTTCGAGGTCCTGCGCTTTCGCGCTTTCCCTTTCCGGCAGTTCCGACTCTATCAGAAGTTTTCCACCGGATTTCCCGGCTTCGGCTTCCTGAATGAGGAGTCGACTGTGCCCCACGGGAATTCAATTCCATTGGGGGCGAGAAAGATTTTAAACCATCACTGCCGAACTTGTCCAGTTCGAGGCAACCGTTCGAATCTACCTCCCCACAGCGGCCGTGTCAACGGTCTGCGGGACGACGAGGAGACTAGCAGCTCAGCTGCCTTGTACGCACATCAGGCCGCCGTCGGGAGGGTCGCGGTGCGGTCCGCCTCCTCCACGTCTCCCACCTCCCCGGCGCGCGAGGCGCGGCCGCCCAGGACGTAGACGTAGACGAGGAAGGCGGCCTCCGCGACGACGCCGATGGTGATGCGGGCCCAGGTGGGCAGGCCCGACGGGGTCACGAAGCCCTCGATCAGGCCGGAGACGAAGAGCACCACCGCCAGGCCGATGGCCATGCCCAGGGCGGCGCGGCCCTGTTCCGCGAGGGCGGTGCGGCGGGTGCGGGGGCCCGGGTCGATGACCGTCCAGCCGAGGCGCAGGCCCGTCCCTGCGGCGACGAAGACGGCCGTCAGTTCCAGGAGGCCGTGCGGGAGGATCAGGCCGAGGAAGACGTCGAGGCGGCCGGCCGAGGTCATCAGGCCGAGCCCGACTCCGAGGTTCGCCATGTTGAGGAAGAGGATCCACAGGACCGGGAGCCCGAGGAAGGCGCCGAGGACCAGGCAGACCGCGGCGGCCTGGGCGTTGTTCGTCCAGACCTGGGCGGCGAAGGAGGCCGCCGGGTGGCTGGAGTAGTAGGTCTCGTACCCGCCGCCCGGCCGGGTCAGCTCCTTCAGGTGCTCCGGGGTGGCGACGGCGCTCTGGACCTCGGGGTGGGTGGCTATCCACCAGCCGATGAGCACGCCGAGGGCGGTGGAGAGCAGTGCGGTGGGTATCCACCAGCGGCGGCTGCGGTAGACGGCCGCCGGGAAGCCCTCCGTGAAGAAGCGGGCGGCGTCGCGCCAGCCGGCGCGACGGGTTCCGGTGACGGTGGAGCGGGCGCGGGCGACGAGCTGGGTGAGGCGGCCTGTCAGCGCGGGGTCGGGGGCGCTCGACTGGATCAGGGAGAGGTGCGTGGAGGCGCGCTGGTAGAGGGCGACGAGTTCGTCGGCCTCCTCGCCGGTGAGGCGCCGGCCGCGGCCGAGGAGCTGCTCCAGGCGGGCCCACTCCGTCTGGTGGGCCGCCACGAAGACGTCGAGATCCATCCGGTACCGCTCCCCTGCCCCTGGCCACCCGATACGGCTTACTTCTCCTGCGGTCAGCTTGGCAGACTGGGGTGGACAGGGGCGGGTCAGGTCGGGGAAAGGTGCACTCGGTGAGCGATCTGGTGACGGGGGACGCGGTCGTCCTGGGTCTGCGGCCGGCGCGGCTGCCGAGCCGGGCGCTGGCCGTCCTGCTCGACCTGGTCGTGTACTTCATCGGGTACGCGGTGGTGACCGTCGCTCTGGTGTGGGCGACCTCGGACCTCGACGACGCCGCGCAGGCCGCGGTGGCGGTGGCGAGCTTCCTGCTGGTGCTGGTCGGGGTGCCGATCGCGGTGGAGACGCTGAGCCACGGCCGTTCGCTGGGGAAGCTGGCCTGCGGGCTGCGGGTGGTGCGGGAGGACGGCGGGCCGATCCGGTTCCGGCACGCGCTGGTGCGCGGGGCCATGGGGGTCGTGGAGCTGCTGATCACCTTCGGGGCGGTGGCGTGCATCGCCTCGCTGATGTCCGAGCGCGGGCGGCGGCTCGGGGACGTGTTCGCGGGGACGCTGGTGATCCGGGAGCGGGTGCCGGCGGCGCGGGTGATGCCGGTGCCCCCGCCGCCGCCGTGGCTGGCCGGGCAGTTCGCCGCGCTTGACCTGTCGGCGGTGCCGGACGGGCTGTGGCTGGCGATCCGGCAGTACCTGACGCGGATGAACCAGCTGGACCCGCACACGGGTGCCGCGATGGCCGTGCGGCTCGCTGACGACGTGGTGGCCCGGACGGGGACCCCGCCGCCGGCCGGGATCCCGGCCGCCGCGTTCCTGATGGCGGTGGTGCACGAGCGGCAGTCGCGGGACGCCGCCCGGGCCTTCGGCCAGGCCCCGGGCGCAGCTCCGGCGCCGGCTCCGGCGCCGGCCCCGTTCCCCGCCGTCGGCTCCGTGCCGATGCCCGGCTCGGTGGCCGCGCCCGCGCCCGCTCCCGCCGTGGTTCCCGTCGCGCGGCCCGTGGCTCCGCCGGCTCCCCCGCGCGGGACCGGGTTCGCGCCGCCCGGCTAGCTAGTCCTCGAAGCCGTCGGATTCCTCGGGGTCCTCGAACGACGACGGCGGGGTCTCCAGGTGTTCGAGTTCGATGCCGGGCGCGGAGAGGACCACGTCGCCCGCGATGTGCACGGTGTGCACCTCGCCCGTGTCCAGGGCGGTGACCTGGTACTCGTCCACCACCAGCGGGCCGCTGTCCGTCGGGTGCTCGGCGCGTGAGAGCAGGGCCCAGGCCTGGTCGACCGTACGGGGGGCCAGGACCGGGTCGGTCAGGGCGACGAGCCGGATCCGGGTCGCCGGGGCGCCGGGGGTCAGGCGCAGCAGGCGGGCCGTCGCGATGAGGAAGGCCGGGGAGCTGCCGGTGAAGCCGGGGGCGGCGACGTTGCCCTCGGTGGCTTCGGCTCCGGTGGGGTCGGTGCGGACCCAGGTGACGCCGTCGATGGCGGCGCCCCGGACCTGCCAGCTCGCGGCGTTGGCCTCCAGCCGGATGGGGCGGCCGAGTGCGTCGACGGCAAGGTCGAGCGAGCCGCGGTGTTCGCCGTCCGGAGTGGTCAGCTGGGCGACGTAGCGCCAGCCGGAGGGTCCGGGGGCGCAGTGGAAGTGCTCCTCGCCGAGGGGCGTGTGGTCGTGCGGGTCGTGGAGCGAGTAGCGGCCGCGGGGCATGGCGTCGGGTCCTTGGGTACGGGGCAGGCCCCCGGCGCGGTGCCGGGGGCCTGCCTGGAGTGCTGCGGATCCGCTGGGATCAGTAGCGGTAGTGGTCGGGCTTGTACGGGCCCTCGACCTTGACGCCGATGTACGCGGCCTGCTCCGGGCGCAGGGTGGTGAGCTTGACGCCCAGCGCGTCCAGGTGGAGGCGGGCGACCTTCTCGTCCAGGTGCTTGGGCAGCACGTACACGTCGGTCGGGTACTCGGACTGCTTGGTGAAGAGCTCGATCTGGGCCAGGGTCTGGTCCGCGAAGGAGTTCGACATCACGAACGACGGGTGGCCGGTCGCGTTGCCCAGGTTGAGCAGGCGGCCCTCGGACAGCACGATCAGGACCTTGCCGTCGGGGAACGTCCAGGTGTGGACCTGCGGCTTGACCTCGTCCTTGACGATGCCCTCGACCTTGGCCAGACCGGCCATGTCGATCTCGTTGTCGAAGTGGCCGATGTTGCCCACGATCGCCTGGTGCTTCATCCTGGCCATGTCGGAGGCCATGATGATGTCCTTGTTGCCGGTCGTCGTGACGAAGATGTCCGCGATCTCCACCACGTCGTCCAGGGTGGCGACCTGGTAGCCGTCCATCGCCGCCTGCAGCGCGCAGATCGGGTCGATCTCGGTGACGATGACCCGCGCGCCCTGGCCGCGCAGCGACTCCGCGCAGCCCTTGCCGACGTCGCCGTAACCGCACACGACCGCGACCTTGCCGCCGATCAGCACGTCGGTGGCGCGGTTGATGCCGTCGATCAGCGAGTGCCGGCAGCCGTACTTGTTGTCGAACTTCGACTTCGTCACCGCGTCGTTCACGTTGATCGCCGGGAACAGCAGGGTGCCCTCGGCCATCATCTCGTAGAGGCGGTGGACGCCGGTGGTGGTCTCCTCGGTCACGCCGCGGATCTCGGACGCGAGCTGCGTCCACTTCTGCGGGGACTCGGCCAGGGTGCGGTTGAGGAGCGTGAGGATGTGGGCGTATTCCTCGGAGTCCGCGGTGGACGGGTCCGGGGCGGCGCCGGCCTTCTCGAACTCGACGCCCTTGTGGACGAGGAGGGTGGCGTCACCGCCGTCGTCGAGGATCATGTTCGGGCCGCCGGTGGGGGTGTTCGGCCAGGTCAGCGCCTGCTCCGTGCACCACCAGTACTCCTCCAGCGTCTCGCCCTTCCAGGCGAAGACCGGGACGCCCTGCGGGTTCTCGGGGGTGCCGTTCGGGCCGACCGCGATGGCGGCGGCCGCGTGGTCCTGCGTCGAGAAGATGTTGCAGGAGGCCCAGCGGACCTCGGCGCCGAGGGCGACGAGGGTCTCGATCAGGACGGCCGTCTGCACGGTCATGTGCAGCGAACCGGTGATGCGGGCGCCGGCCAGCGGCTGCGCCTCGGCGTACTCCTTGCGGATCGACATCAGACCCGGCATCTCGTGCTCGGCCAGGGTGATCTCCTTGCGGCCGAAGGCGGCAAGGGAAAGGTCGGCGACCTTGAAGTCCATGGGTGCTGCTCCTCATGGGTCGAGAGGTGGGTACGGCTGGGCCGTGCACGGGGCTGGCCGGTGCACTGAGCACAGTCCGCCGCGGGGCCCTCTCTCCCCTCGGCCGGTCACGAGGACCGCCCGACCGCCATCAGCAGCGACGCCTGACACTGATGACGAATCTACACCGATCGGCGCAGCGGTCCCCAGTGGGGACGGGAACAAGTCGTGGCTCGTTTTCGGGCCGTCCGGCGGAAGGTTCGGGGCCTTTCGGACTTTTGATCCACCGCTTACCTGGTGGAGGATGCCGGTGGATCGGTTCGTACGCGCGATCTCGCGGACCACGGCGTGAAGGAGATTCAAGTGACCAGTCCAGCCGGCCCTTCCGGTGGCGGCGGCGCGAGCGGCGGCAAGCGCCTGAAGCTGCTCGCCGTCACGGCGTGTCCCACGGGGATCGCGCACACCTACATGGCCGCCGAGAAGCTCCAGCAGGCCGCCGCCGAGCTCGGCGTGGACATCAAGGTGGAGACCCAGGGCTCGATCGGGGCCGAGAACGTACTCTCTGACAACGATGTCAGAGAGGCGGACGGCATCATCATCGCCGCCGACAAGGAGGTCGACCGCGAGCGCTTCGCCGGCAAGCGGGTCCTGTCCACCGGCGTCGCCGACGGCATCCACCGGCCGAAGGAGCTGATCGAGCGCGTGCGGAGCGCGCCGGTGCAGACGGGCGCGGCCCCGGCGGGCGGCGCGGACGGCGGCGGCGGCGGCAAGGAGCGCAGCCTCGCGTACAAGGCGCTGATGAACGGCGTCTCGTTCATGATCCCCTTCGTGGTGGTCGGCGGTCTGCTGATCGCCATCGCGCTGGCGCTGGGCGGCCACGCCACGGCCGAGGGGTACGCGACGACCCCGGGCACCTTCTGGGACCACCTCTTCCAGATCGGCGTCCTCGGCTTCACCCTGATGATCCCGATCCTGTCCGGCTACATCGCGTACGCCATCGGCGACCGGCCGGCGCTGGTGCCCGGCATGATCGGCGGGTTCATCGCCAACACCGGCGCCCTCTACGACTCGAAGTCGGGTGCGGGCTTCATCGGCGCGATCGTGACGGGCTTCCTGGCCGGCTACCTGGTCCTGTGGATCAAGAAGGTCAAGGTCCCGAAGGTCGTCCAGCCGATCATGCCGATCATCGTGATCCCGATCGTGGCCACGACGGCGCTCGGCCTGTTCTTCATCTACGTCATCGGCAAGCCGATCTCCTGGGTCTTCGAGAGCCTGACCTCCTGGCTGTCCGGCATGACCGGCACCAGCGCGATCCTGCTCGGCGCGCTGCTCGGCCTGATGATCGCCTTCGACATGGGCGGTCCGGTCAACAAGACGGCCTTCCTCTTCGGTACGGGGCTCATCGCCTCCGGGAACTACGCGGTCATGGGCATGTGCGCGGCCGCCATCCCGGTGATGCCGCTGGGCCAGGGCCTGGCGACGCTGCTGCGGCGCAAGCTGTACTCGGAGCAGGAGCGCGACACGGGCATGGCGGCGCTGTTCATGGGCGTCTTCGGGATCTCCGAGGGCGCGATCCCCTTCGCCGCGGCGCGGCCGGCGATCGTGATCCCGGCGAACATGCTGGGCGGCGCGGTGGCCGGTGCGATCGCGGGCGTGGCGGGCGTGGGCGACCACGTGCCGCACGGCGGTCCGATCGTGGCGGCGCTGGGCGCGGTCAGCGGGGTGGCCTGGTTCCTGATCGCGATCGCCATCGGCACGGTGGTCACGGCCCTGACGACGAACGCGCTGATCGAGATCAAGGAGCGCCGGGGCGGGAAGGCCGCTCCGGCCGGGGCCCCGGTGCCGGAGCCGGTGCTCGCCGGTGTGGGCGCCGGAGCCACGGCCGCCCCAGCGGCCGGGACCGCGGCCGCTGGGACGGCCGTGCGTGCCGGGGCGGCGCCGGCTCCGGCTGCCGCCGGGGACGCGGAGCCCGAGGTGCTGTCCGGGTACCTGACCGGGCGGACCGTCAGCACGGAGCTGGCCTCGGACACCAAGGAGGCGGCGATCCGCGAGATGGCGGGGATGCTGGCCGGCACCGGGAACGTCCTGGACGTGGACGAGCTCGTACGGGTGGCCCTCGCCCGGGAGGCGCAGGGCACGACGGGCCTCGGGGAGTCGATCGCGATCCCGCACGCCAAGACGGACGCGGTGGCCCGTCCCACGGTCGGCTTCGCCCGGTCCGCCGAGGGCATCGAGTGGGGCGCGCTGGACGGTACGAAGGCCCGGCTGGTGTTCATGATCGCGGTGCCGGAGGCCGCTGCCGGGGACGAGCACCTGCGGATCCTGGCGCTGCTCTCGCGCAAGCTCATGGACGGCGACTTCCGCGCGCGGCTCCAGTCGGCGCCGGACGGGCCCGCGATCCTCGGGGTGCTGAGCGAGATCCGGTAGCCGCCGTCCGGCCGGCGCGCGCCCGGGCCCCCGTACCCCTGCGGTACGGGGGCCCGGCGCCGTTCGGGGAGTGTCCGAATCGGTATGTGCGGACCTGGCACACCAGGGCCCCGGCGGCGTGGGGCGTTCCGGCGTCGACCTACGATGCAAGGCAGGCATATCGGAAGGGACGAAATGGAACACAGGCCAGGACGCAGGCGCGGGATCGCGGCGATCGTCCTGCTGGTGCTCGGAGCGGTCATCCTCGGTGGGGTGACGGTGGCGAAGGCCGTGAACCCGCCGTCGCGGTACACGGAGGGCAGGGCGGTCGGCTGGCAGATGGCGCCGACCTACACCAACGGGGAGAGCATCTACCTGGAGCCGGTCGCCAAGCGCAGCCTGCGGCGTGGCGACATCGTCCTCGCCTCCGTTCCGTGGTCCCTGCAGAAGACCCAGATGAACCGTGTCGTCGCCGTCGGCGGGGACCGCATCCGGTACAAGCCGAGCAGCAAGATCACCGGCCAGTACCGCCTGGTCCTGAACGGTGAGCCGCTCGACGAGCCGTACCTGGAGCAGTGGAAGAACCCGTCGGCGGTGGCCTTCGACGTGAAGGTGCCCAAGGGCCACGTCTTCCTGATGGCCGACAACCGGATGAACTCGGACGGCTCGCAGTACGCGAACAACGGCCCGGTGCCGGTGAGCAAGGTCGCCGCGAAGGTCGTGACGTACCCGATGGCGAAGCTGGCCGTGTGGGGGCAGCTGGCCGGCGCGCTGGTGATGGCGGTCGGCGCGGGGCTGGGCCTCGTGTCCCGGCGGGTGCGCGGGCGGGCCGTACGGGCGGCCGTTCCGGTCCAGGCGAAGGCGCCGGAGCTGCGCGGGCCGGCGCACGCGGGCGCGGAGGCGGGCGCGGGGGCGCCGGCCGAGCGCGCGGACGTGCAGGCGTAGCGGGGACCGTACGTACGAAGGCCCCCGCAGCCATCGGGCTGCGGGGGCCTTCGCGTGCGCCCGGCGGGCGCGGGCCGGTCAGTGGCCGGCGGCCTTGGCGGCGTCCGGGTTGTAGATGTCCGGCTCCAGGTAGATCACGCGGGCGATCGGGACGGAGGCCCGGATGCGGGCCTCGGCCGCGTTGATGGCGTTGGCCACCTCGGTCGCGGTGTCGTCGGCCTGGACGGCGATCTTGGCGGCGACGAGGAGTTCCTCGGGGCCGAGGTGGAGGGTGCGCATGTGGATGACGCCGGTGACGGTGTCCCCGTCGACGAGCGCTTCCTTGATCTTCTCGACCTCGGCGGTGCCGGCGGCCTCGCCCAGCAGCAGGGACTTGGTCTCCAGCGCCAGGACGACGGCGATGACGATCAGCAGGACGCCGATGCAGAGGGTGCCGATGCCGTCCCAGACGCCGTTGCCGGTGAGCAGGGCCAGGCCGACGCCGCCGAGGGCGAGGACGAGGCCGACGAGCGCGCCGAGGTCCTCAAGCAGGACGACGGGCAGTTCGGGGGCCTTGGCGCTCTTGATGAACTGCTTCCAGCTCTGGCTGCCGCGGCTCTCGTTGGACTCCTTGATCGCGGTGCGGAAGGAGAAGCTCTCCGCGATGATCGCGAAGACGAGCACGCCGACGGGCCAGTACCAGGCCTCGATCTCGTGCGGGTCGTGGATCTTCTCGTAGCCCTCGTAGATGGCGAACATGCCGCCGACGGTGAAGAGCACGATGGAGACGAGGAACGCGTAGATGTAGCGCTCGCGCCCGTACCCGAAGGGGTGTTGCGGGGTCGCCTCGCGCTGGGCCTTCTTCCCGCCGAGGAGCAGCAGGCCCTGGTTTCCGGAGTCGGCGACCGAGTGGACGCTTTCCGCGAGCATCGACGAGGATCCGCTGAAGAGGAATGCCACGAACTTGGCTACAGCGATGGCGAGGTTGGCGGCGAGTGCCGCCACGATCGCCTTGGTACCGCCCGACGCGCTCATGGTTGCTGGGTGTCCTTCCTGGCCACTGGCTTACGGCCGCACATTGTTGCAGCTGTCGGTGCGGCCGTCGCCCCGTCAGATGACGACCGTGGCCCGGAAGACGGTGCCGGTACCGGACAGTTCGGTCTTTTCGCCCGCCGGTACGAAGACCGACTCGCCCGGGGCGAGGGCCAGTTCGCCGACGCGGGGCGCGCCGGCGGTGCACAGCAGGATCTGCGGGGTGTCGTCGGGCAGGCCGCGCGGAGCGCCCCCGGGGGCCAGGACGTGGCGGGAGAGCCGGAATTCGTCGATGGGGGTCTCGTAGACCTCCTCGCCGTCGCCCTCCGGGCGCAGGACACCGGGGGCGCTCGGCTCGAACACGACGACCTTGAGCAGCTCGGGGACGTCCACGTGCTTGGGCGTCAGGCCGCAGCGCAGCACGTTGTCCGAGTTGGCCATGAGCTCGACGCCGAGGCCGTCGATGTAGGCGTGCGGGATGCCGGCGCCGAGGAACATGGCCTCGCCGGGCTGGAGCCGGACGTGGTTGAGGAGCATGGCCGCGATGACGCCCGGGTCGCCGGGGTAGTCGTGGACGAGTCCCGCGTACGGCTCGTACGCGCCCCCGAGGCGCTCGGCGGCGGCGGCCGCCTCGGCGACCGTACGGGCCATCTCCTCGCGGTCGGCGGTGAGGACGGCGGTGAGGACCTCGCGCAGGGCCGCCTCTTCGGGGTGGGCGCGCAGCAGGTCGACGTACGGCTTCAGGGAGTCGACGCCGAGGCCTTCGAGGAGGTCCGCGGCCTCCTGCGGGGGGCGGAAGCCGCACAGCCCGTCGAAGGGGGTGAGCGCGCAGATCAGCTCGGGCTTGTGGTTGGCGTCCTTGTAGTTGCGGTGGCCCGCGTCGATCGGGAAGCCCCGGCGCTCCTCGTCCTCGAAGCCGGCCCGGGCCTGCGCGAGGTCGGGGTGGACCTGGAGGGAGAGGGGGGCGCCGGCCGCGAGGACCTTCAGGAGGAAGGGCAGGCGGGGGCCGAACTTGGCGACGGCGGCGGAACCGAGCTCGCCCTCGGGGTCGGCGGCGATGACGGCGGCCAGGGTGGTCTCGCCGTCTCCGCGGTCGAGGCGGGAAGGGGCTCCGGGGTGGGCGCCCATCCACATCTCGGCCTGGGGCTCACCGGTCGGCTCGACTCCGAGGAGGGCCGGGATCGCGGTGGTGGATCCCCACGCGTAGGGGCGGATCGTGTTGGTCAGGCGGTCCATCGTCGTCGTCTTCCTGGATCTGGATGCGGTGCGGGCACGGGTGTGTGCCTCAGCTGTGGCCCCGGCCCGCCAGCGCCAGGTAGGCGGTGGCGAAGTCCGTGACGGCGAGGAGTTCGGCGAGCTGTTCCAGCTCCCCGCCCTCCTCCGGTTCGAGCTCGCTGATGGCCGTGTCGTGGCTGAGCGCGAGCTCGCGCGCGGCCGGGGCGGCGGAGAGCCCGCCGGTGGGCCGGTCGCGCAGCAGGACGATGCGGGCGCGCAGGGCCTGGGGCTCCTCGACGCGGTCCCGGAAGAAGTCGTCGGGGTCGGCGCCGGCGGCGAAGGAGCCGGCCAGCAGCACGCCGTGGGCGGGCAGCGCCTCGGGGAGGGTCGCGGCGAGCGCGGGCCGCCCGGCCAGCTCGGCGAGGGTGGCGGCGAAGCGGCGGCCGGCGGGGCCGGCGCCCTCGCCCTCGCTCCAGATGAGGGGGAGCGAGTCGGCCAGCTCGGCGGCGAGGGTCTTGGCCGGGTTGGAGTACGTGGCGATGGCCGGGCCGCAGCGCTCGGCGGTCCGGTCGAGCCGGTCGGCGACGCGCTGGAGGGCCTCGGGGGCCGCGCCGATCAGACCGACCTTGTCGAGGAGGACCAGCAGCGGGGTCAGCAGGGCCCACAGGGCACCGGGACCGGCCGCGGCGGACTCGTCGTACTCCTGGTACGGGGCCTTGGCCATCGGTACGAGGACCCCGTGCGCGCCGTCCACCGCCTCGCTCAGCGGTGAGCGCTCGGGGGCGACGGCGACCACGGCGCAGCCGCGCCGGTAGGCCTGTTCGGCGAGGACGGCGAGGCCGGGCTCGGTGCCGTCGGTGGTGGCGATGAGCAGCAGGTCCACCGGGCCCGCCCAGCCGGGCAGGGTCCAGCGCAGGGCCCCGGCGGCGTGCGCGACGCCGGTGGGGTGCAGTCGGATGACGGGGGCGGAGGCTCCGGCGAGGGCCCCGAGCAGGTCGGCGACCCCGGTCGCGGCGGTGCCGGGGCCCGCGATCAGCACGGCGCGGGGGCGACCGTCGGGGCGCAGGTCCGCGAGACCGGCCTCGGTGGCGTGCCGGGCCGCGGTGCGGACCCTGGCCCCGGCCTCCGCGGCGCCGCGGAGCAGGCCGCGGCGGTCGGCACGGGCGAGATCGTCCGGTGCGTCGAGGAGTGACTCGTCGAGCATGGGGGCCTCCGGCGGTGTTGACGGATCCAGGCTGGTCGAGCTGGGGAGCGGGCCGGGTCAGGCCGGGCGGCGGGCCTCGTCCACGAGGAGGACCGGGATGCCGTCGCGGACCGGGTACGCGAGACCGCAGTCCTCGCCGGTGCAGATCAGCTCGGGTGCGGTCTCGTCCGCCGAGTTGTCCTGGAGGGCAGCGTGGCAGGCGGGGCAGGCGAGGATCTCCAGCAGGCCGGCTTCGAGCGGCATGGGCGGTTCCCTTCGGGGATGCGGATCGCGGATCGCGGATTGGGCGAGGTCAGCGTACCGCCGAGTCACCTGCGGTGCGGCTTGAAGGGGGCCGGGCGCCGCCCGGCGGCCCGTGTCGCCCTGCCGGGCGGGGTCCCCCCGGTTCGGGTGCGGGTCCTCCCCCAGACTCCGTCCGGGGGGACCCCCAGGGGGCTCTGCCCCCGGGCCCCCGCTCCTCAAACGCCGGCGGGGCTGGATTTCGCCGGCCCGGCAGGGTGCGCGGCTCCGCCGGACTGGGCGGCAGAGCCGGCCTCCGCCCGCCGCCTCCGGGGAGGCGGCGGGCGGAGGCCGGGGGCCGTCAGGCGCGGACGAGGGCGAGGACCTCGTCGCGGATCTTGGCCAGGGTGGCCTCGTCGCGGGCCTCCACGTTGAGGCGCAGGAGCGGCTCGGTGTTGGAGGGGCGCAGGTTGAACCACCAGTCGGCGGCGGCGACGGTCAGGCCGTCCAGCTCGTCGAAGGTGACGCCGTCCTGGCCGGCGTAGGCGGCCTTGACCTCGGCGGTGCGGGCGGCCTGGTCGGCGACGGTGGAGTTGATCTCGCCGGAGCCCACGTAGCGGTCGTACTCGGCGACGAGCCCGGAGAGGGGGCCCTCCTGGCCGCCGAGGGCGGCGAGGACGTGGAGCGCGGCGAGCATGCCCGTGTCCGCGTTCCAGAAGTCCTTGAAGTAGTAGTGCGCGGAGTGCTCGCCGCCGAAGATCGCGCCGGAGGCGGCCATCTCGGCCTTGATGAAGGAGTGGCCCACGCGGGTGCGGACGGGGGTGCCGCCGTTCTCGCGGACGACCTCGGGGACCGACCACGAGGTGATCAGGTTGTGGATGATCGTGCCGGTGCCGCCGTTGCGGGCCAGCTCGCGGGCCGCGACCAGGGCGGTGATGGCGGACGGGGAGACGCCCTCGCCGCGCTCGTCGACGACGAAGCAGCGGTCGGCGTCGCCGTCGAAGGCGAGGCCCAGGTCGGCGCCCTCGGCGAGCACACGGGCCTGGAGGTCGACGATGTTCTTCGGGTCGAGGGGGTTGGCCTCGTGGTTCGGGAAGGTCCCGTCCAGCTCGAAGTACATGGGGACGAGGTCCAGCGGGAGGCCCTCGAAGACGGTGGGGACGGTGTGGCCGCCCATGCCGTTGCCCGCGTCGACGACGACCTTCAGCGGGCGGATGGCCGTCAGGTCCACGAGGGACTTCAGGTGCTCGGCGTAGCCGGCGAGGGTGTCCTGCTCGGTGATGGTGCCCGGGACGGTGCCGGCGGGGATCTCCGGGGCGCCCTCGTCGGTCCACTTCTCGGCGAGCTCGCGGATGGTGGCGAGGCCGGTGTCCTGGCCCACGGGCGCGGCGCCGGCACGGCAGAGCTTGATGCCGTTGTACTGGGCCGGGTTGTGGGAGGCGGTGAACATGGCGCCGGGCAGGTCCAGCTTGCCGGAGGCGTAGTACAGCTGGTCGGTGGAGCACAGGCCGATCAGGGTGACGTCGACGCCGCGGGCGGCCGCGCCCCGGGCGAAGGCGGCCGACAGGCCGGGCGAGGAGGGCCGCATGTCGTGACCGACGACGATCGCCGTGGCTCCGGTGACCTCGACGAACGCAGCACCGAACAGTTCTGCCAGGGGCTCGTCCCACTCGTCCGGTACGACACCGCGTACGTCGTATGCCTTGACGATGTTCGAAAGATCTGCGGCCACTGCCTGCCCTCCTGAAGGTTCTGTGCGGTGGAGCAAACCTACCTTGTACGGAGAGCGGCTTTTCAGACGATCCGTGTGTCAGGAATCGGGCGAACGGAGGACGCGCAGGTGTCCTCGCCGCGTCTCTCCGGCCACCGGGGCACCCGGTCGGGACCCGCCGGCCTCGGCCGCGCGCTCGGGCGGACGGGCCGCTTCACGGACGGCGTTGGCCAGGGCTTCGAGGTCGTCGCCGCTGGGGCGCGACGGGCCTGATCCGTCCGACAGGCGTACGACTTCCCAGCCGCGCGGGGCGGTCAGGCGCTCGGAGTGCTCGGCGCACAGGTCATAGCAGTGGGGTTCGGCGTAGGTGGCGAGCGGGCCGAGAACTGCGGTCGAGTCGGCGTAGACGTACGTCAGTGTGGCGACGGCAGGGCGGCCGCACGCGGTGCGCGAACAGCGACGTACAAGGCTCACGACGTTGGACGGTACCGCACTCTTGACCGGGCCGCGACGACTCGCCCCCCGGCCACTCCCCCGTGTCGTACTCCGCCCGTGCTCCCCGGCGGGTGACGAAGAGGGGCATCGAGTCCGTAATGCGGCCCGATCTTGGCCGGATCGTTCGGGCGGTGACATCGCGGCGACACCAGGTCGTGACCGTATCGGGTCCTGGCCGGTACGTGCGGGCTACCCTGCGGGGGTGACGGACAGTGCCCTTCCCCCCCGCCCCGCGGTTCCCGCCGCGGCCCCTTCCGAGCCGCGGCCGCGGCGGCGCGACCGGCACGGCCGGGGGATGCGCGGGCCGCTGGCCCCGCCGCAGGTGCCGCTGTCCGCGAGCCGGGCGGAGCTGTTCGGGGACCTCGTACGGGATTCCGTGGAGCGGCTGGAGCGTCGCTGGACGCAGCTGGCGGAGGTCGAGTTCGTGATCGCGGACGTGCCCGGGCCGCCGGGAGGACCGGACGCGGGCTGGAACGACGAGGCCGTCCCGCTGGGCGGGCTGGTGGAGGCCCGGGACGGGAGGCCCGCGCGGATCGTGGTGTTCCGCAGGCCGGTGGAGATCCGGGCGAAGACGCGGGACGAGCGGGCGCTGCTGGTGCACGAGATCGTGGTGGAGCAGGTGGCGGAGCTGCTCGGGCTGTCCCCGGAGACGGTGGACCCCCGGTACGGGCAGGACTGAGGCCCCGCCCGTACCCCGGCCAGGCGGCCCCGTTCAGGTAAGCCCAGGCCCGGGGCGGCCCCGGTTCAGGGCGGCCCCGGCTCGGGGCGGCCCCGGTTCACGGCAGCAGGATCGACGGGTCCTCGGCGGCCTTGGGCACCGACACCGTGGAGCGGTCGTCCCCGAAGGTCTGGACGGTGAACATCGGGATCCCGTCGTGCGGCAGGGTCAGGGTGCGGGCCGCGTGGACGGGCCCGCCCGACAGGGTCTCGACGGTCAGGGCGTAGGGGCCCTTGCCGCCCGAGGGGGCGGGTGCGGGGGCCACGGCGCGGGTGGTGCCCGCCGTGAGGGTGAGCTCCTGGACGGCCGGTGTCCCGCCCCCGGCGCCCGGGGAGGCGGTGACGCGGACCCGGGCGTCGGCGCCGGAGGCCGTGAGGGTGAGGACGGTGGCCTTGTCGTCGGCCCGGTTGTCGGCGACGGTGGCCCGCTCGCCCACGGGGGTGCTCGCCGGGACGAAGCCCACCTCCTGCTTGGCGCCGGTACCGCGGACCACGCGCAGGGCCGCGACCACGGGTACGGCCTTCTTCGGGTCGGCGGGGGCCAGCAGCAGGGAGCCGGCCTCGCCCCGGGTGACGTCGCCGAGGTCCAGGCCCGCGGTCATCCCGGCCTTGAGGTGCAGCCGGTCCTTGCCGGCCGGGCTGATGGTGCCGGCCGGGCCGGACAGCCGCACGGTGAGGTCGGCGTCCTCGTCGCCGGGCGTGAGGGCGACCAGCCGTACGGAGGTGGCGTCGGCGGGGATGCCCGGCAGGACCAGGGTGTCCGCCGGGCCGGCCGATGCGGGGAGCCAGTCGGTGCCGGTCCCGGCCTCGGCGACGTGGGCGGAGGCGCCGACGCGGCCGGAGCGGGCCGTCACGTGGGCGGTGGCGTCCACGAGCCGGCTGTCGGGGAACAGCTGGGACAGCGACACCTTGGCGGCGGAGCGGGGGTCGACCTCGATGACGGGGTCGGCGGTGCCCGGCTTGTCCTTGAGGAGCCCGTCGGGGCCGTGGAGCCTGATGGTCACCTCGGCGACGGTGTCGTCCGGGTTGGTGAGGTGGACGTGGTCCTGGCGTTCCCCGGCCGTGCTGACGCCGGGGAACCAGAAGTCGGTGCCGGGTGCGGTGCAGGCGAGTCCGAGCAGGCCGCGGGCCTGGCCGACGGCGACCTTGGTGGTCTGCTGGGCGGTCCAGCCGGGGGCCAGGGCGCCTTCGGCGGCGCCCGTCAGCGCGGGTGCCTCCGCCCCGGAGGCGGTGGCCGCGACGGGCCTGCCGGGCTCCTTGGGTTCCAGTACCGCCTTGTCCTCCTTGGTGGTGAGCCGGGCCGTGCCGGCGCCACCGGGGGTGCCGGGGGTGAGGGAGGTGTACGTGGTCTCGGCGATGTCGGAGGAGCTGGGCGCGGGGCACACCAGCACGGACCGTTCCACGGGCATCCGGGCGGCGTCCGCCCCGGGGGCGCCGCCGGCCGGGGTGGCGGCCGGGGCGGTGAGGAAGGCCAGTCCGGTGACGGCGGCCAGTGCCGCCGTCACCGCCGCGAGCGTGAGGGGGGCGCGCTGCTTCACTGCTGGTGGCTCCCGTCCGGACGCGGGTCGTGCTGTCCGTAGGTGTCGTACGGCTGGTCGTGGCGCTGGTCGTACGCGGAGGGGTGCTGCTGTTGCCGCGGGAACTGCGGCTGTGCCCCGGGGTGGGGGTACTGCGCGGGGTACTGCCCGTAGGCGTCGTACGCGGGCTGCTGCTCGTACTGCTGCTGCCGGGGTTCGTACGGGTAGGGCTCCTGGTAGGCGTACGACTCCTCGCCGTAGACCTGCTGGGCGGGGATCTGCGCGTACGGGTCGACGACCGCGTCGGCGGAGGCCGGTTCCGGCTCGGGCTCGGCCGCGGCGGCGGTCCGGCGGGCGCGGCGGCCCTGGCCGGGGAGGTCCGCGCGGTCCCCGGGGGCGGGGGCGGGGCCGGTGTCCTCGGGGAGGTCGTCGTCGAGGCGGGCGCGGCGGCCCGGCAGGGCCATCACCAGCAGGAGCAGGGCGAGGGAGCCCTGGGTCCAGTGCCAGGCGGTGCGGGGGAAGGCGTCCTGGTGGACGAGGTCGAGGTGGCCGGCGTCGGTGGGCAGGGCGAAGCCCTGGGCCCAGCCGTCGACCGTCTTCGGGGGCAGGGGTTCGCCGTCGAGGGTGGCCCGCCAGCCCGCGTCGGCGCGGTCGGCGATGCGCAGCGTCCGGCCTTCGGGGCCCGCCGGGATGTCGGCGTGGGCCTCGACGGGACCGGCGTCGACGGTGATCGGGGCGGTCTGGCCCTGCTGGCCGGGGACGATCGAGACGCGGGAGGTCAGGCGTTCGACCTCCCAGAGGGCGGTGCCGTCGTTCTGGTGGCGCTGCTTGAGGCCGGGGGTGCCGTCGAGGACGCGGCGCACGGGGGCGGAGCCACCGGGCGGGATCATCACGTAGCGGACGGCGAAGGCGCTGAGCTGCTCGGACTGGTTGGCCCCGGCGCCGGAGACCAGGCTGGAGACGGCTTTGGCGAGACGGGGTTCGGGGCCGGCGGCGGTGAGGAGCTCTCCGTCGCCGAGGCGTGCTCCGGAGCCGCGGACCAGGGCGTAGGAGACGGTGGCGGGCGAGTCGCCGGCGAGGACCAGGGTGCGGGTGCGGTTGGTGTCGTTGGAGTGCTCGGCGACGACGGCCGGGACCTGGACGGGGTCGCGGCGCTGGAGCGGTCCGTCGGCTCCGGCCGCGGCCCAGGCGGCGGCGAGGAGCAGGGGTCCGGCCGCCGCCGCGGCGGCGACGAGGGCGGCGAGCGGCTGGCGCCAGCCGAAGCTGCGGGTGGCGACGCGGTACTTGGCGCCGTCCGCGCCGAGGACGGCGGCGGCGAGCAGCGCGAGCCCGTACAGGAGGGTGCCGGGGCCGGCCCAGCCGGTGCGGTTCAGCAGGACGGCGAGGAGCAGTCCGGCGAGGGCGGCGGCCCAGGCGGTGCGGACGGCGAACCGGCGGTCGGCGCGGAGCAGGGCGGCGAGGGCGGCGAGGAGGATGCCGGCGAGGAGCAGCGGGCCGGTGGTGCCGGGGCCGCCGGGGTTCGCGGCGAGGAGGCCGAGGGGGGTGGCGGAGCCGGTGCCGTAAGGGAGTCCGGCCTCGCGCAGGAAGCGGCCCGGGTGGGTGAGCAGGCCCAGGGACCAGGGGGCGAGGACGGCCAGGGGTACGGCGAGGGCGGCCAGGAGACGGGGGGCGTACGTCTTCCAGTGCGCGCGGCGCGTGAGGAGCGCGGCGGTGCCGAGGACGGCGGCGAGGGGCCAGACGACGGGGGTGAAGGCGGTGGCCAGGGTGAGCAGGAGGGTGTACGTCCACACCGCGCGGCGGCCGCCGCCCGCCTCGGGGCCGGCGAAGCCGTGCGCGGTGACGGCGGAGCGGGCGATGAGGGGCAGCAGTACGGCGAGGACGGCGGTGCCGAGCCGGCCCCCGGCGAGGGCTCCGGTGACGGCGGGGAGGAAGGCGTACGCGACGGCGGCCCAGGCGCGCAGGAGGCGGGAGGTGACGAGGGGCCGGGAGGCGAAGTAGGCGGTGAGGCCGGCGAGCGGGACGGAGCAGACGAGGAGCAGGGTGAGGGCGGCCTGGGTGGAGCCGAGGAAGAGGGCGGACAGTCCGGCGAGGAGCGCGAGGTAGGGGGGTGCTCCGGCGGTGGTGCCGGTGCCGACGGGCTGCCAGTCGCGGGTGTGGGCGTGCCAGAGGGCGGCCGCGTCGGCGGGGGCGGGGAGCAGGGCGCCGCCCATGAGGCTGCCGCCGCCGATGAGGGCGCGGCAGGCGACGAGGGAGACGAGGAGCAGGCCCGCGAAGAGGGCGGGTGAGGGGTTGAGGGCGATCCGCCTGAGCCGGCCGGGCCGGCCGGGGTCGAGGTGGCCGGCGTCGTCGCCGCCGGGTCCGGCGCCGAGGGCTCCGCCGTGCCGGCCTGCGGGGGCGGGGTCGCTGTCGCGGCCGGAGCCGAGGTAGGCGGCGAGTTGTTCGGCGCCGGCGCGGAGGGTGGCTCCGGGCGCGGGGAAGAGGGGGCGCAGTTCGGCGGCCGCGACGGCGGGGCGGCGGCGGTTGCGCCGGGCGGTGAGGATCCGGCCGGGGCGGAGCAGGGTGGCGAGAAGTCCGGTGAGCTCGTCGACGGCCTGGCCGGGGGCTTTGCCGACGAGGTAGCCGAGGGTGCGCAGCAGGGTGCCGAGGACCAGGCGCAGCAGGACGTAGGGCAGGGCGCGGCCGGGGGTGTTGGCCAGCAGGGTGTGGACGGCGCCTGCTTTGTCGACGCGGTGGGGGCTGACGGCGGAGCGGCCGGCGCAGTCGACGGTGCGGCGTTCGCGGGAGGCGGCTTCGGCGTGGCGCAGGACGGCGTCGGGGGCGACGAGGACGGTGTGGCCGGCGCTGTGGGCGCGCCAGCAGAGGTCGACGTCGTCGCGCATGAGGGGCAGGCGGCGGTCGAAGCCGCCGAGGGCGTCGTAGACGTCGCGGCGGACGAGCATGCCGGCGGTGGAGACGGAGAGGACGGGGCGGACCTGGTCGTGCTGGCCCTGGTCCTGTTCGCGGCGGTCGAGGCCGGTCCAGCGGCGGCCGCCGCGGGCGATGGTGACGCCGGCTTCGAGGAGCTGCTTGCGGTCGTACCAGCCGCGGAGTTTGGGGCCGATGACGGCGGCGTCGGGGTTCCCGTCGGCGACGCGCAGCAGTTCGGTGAGGGCGTCGGGTTCGGGGGCGCTGTCGTCGTGGAGCAGCCAGAGCCACTGGACGGGTTCGCCGTGGGGGAGGTCGGGGAGGTCGTAGGCGTCGTCGCGCCAGGTGCGGCTGACGGGGTCCCAGCCGCTGGGGCGCTTGAGGTAGGGGAGTTCCTCGGGGGTGAGGGTGCCGGCGCTGCGGGCGGCTTCGTCGACGGCGGCGCCGAAGCCGGTGCGGCGGGCGAGGTGCAGGACGCGTTCGTCGCCGAGGGCCTCGGTGAGGAGGCGGGCGGAGTCGTCGGCGCTTCCGGTGTCGGCGGCGACGTGGTTCTGGGCGGGGCGTTCCTGGGCGAGGAGGCCGGCGAGGGTCTCGGGCAGCCAGCGTGCTCCGTCGTGGGCGACGAGGACCGCGGTGACGACGTGCCGGGGGAACTCGGGGGTGGCGGCCGTCTGTGGGGAGGCCGTCGAGTTGCTGTGCAGGGACATCGCGGTACGGGCCCTCCGGCGGGGGATCCGGGGGTTGTTCGCCCTCGGAGGCTGCTGGACAGCGCCCCACCCTAACGGCTGGGAAGGGGCCCGTACGCCGCCTCGCGGGAAGGCTCGGAACGCGACGGTCCGCCTCCTGCGGGGAAGGTGCGGGAGGCGGACCGTTTGCTCAGTCTGTCGGTGCGTCGGTTGTTTTTTCCTGCCGCGGTGCGATCGTTTCGGACCGTTGTTCACCGCTGTTCACCGCTGTTCACCGCTGTCTGCCGGTGTTCGCCGATGGGCTGTCGCCGGCCCTCCGCTCTTCGCCGGGGTTCTCAGACCGCGGCCTTTTTCAGCCGGCGCCGCTCGCGCTCGGACAGGCCGCCCCAGATGCCGAACCGCTCGTCGTTGGCGAGGGCGTACTCGAGGCATTCGGAGCGGACCTCGCAGGCGAGGCAGACCTTCTTGGCCTCCCGGGTGGAGCCGCCCTTCTCGGGAAAGAAGGATTCGGGGTCGGTCTGCGCGCACAGTGCGCGCTCCTGCCAACCGAGCTCCTCGTCCGCCTCTTCGACCAGCAGTTCCTGAAACAGCTCGGTCATGTGCGCCCCTCGCTCTGTCTGTGCGTCCCCGTGATGTTGCCGTTACTGATCGCCGAGTAACGACACGAGTGAAATTACAAGTGTGTGGCTCCTGTGCAGTCAAGCCGAGATCTGCTATTGGGGCCCTTATTCACTCTGCGGAACCAAGCGTATACAGAAAGTGTTCATATCGCCAAAAATCGTGACACAAGCCACAGGCTCGCCGCGGCCGCCGTCCTCGTTCGAGGTCGACGCGTCACCCTGAAGGAGGGGTTGCGATTCAGCCGAAGATGCAGCCGAGATCACATTCCGATCACGAGTGACGCGAAGGGGTTTGAGGCCGGTTCCTGTGGACTCGGAGCGGCACATCCCCTCACGGAGAGTGCACAAACCTTTCTCCGGGCGCATTAACCGGATGAGGTGAAACTTTTCCCGTAAACCGGACATTGGGTTGACAGTCCGGCCCCCCGCCCGGTCTCCTTGTCCTCATGTCAGCGCCCGCAGCCGCCACCCGGACCCCCATTCGTGGGTTCCTGCGCGCTGCCCAGGTTCGCTGTTGCTGTTGCAGCTGTTGATGCCCCCGGAGCCACGGCTCCCCTGAGCACCAGCCATCCCCCACAGCAACCGCCCCGCACGACTGACATCCGTCGAGGACACCCCCACGATGAACAGCGCCCACGCCACCCCCGCCGCTCCCGCGACCACCCCGGCCACCGCCGCACCCGCCGTCGCCGCCGTCGAGAGCGACCTCCAGATCGCCGGCGACATCCTCGCCGTCCAGCACCTCCTCCAGCCCGCCCGCGAACACCCGGTCACCGTCGCCGAGTTCGCCGGCCTCGCCCGGTCCATCGCCGAAGACCGCGCCGGCTGGGAACACCTCGTCCAGTACGACGCCACCACCCGCTGGTACCACCGCCTGCGCACCGGCCCCGGCTACGAGGTCTGGCTGCTCAGCTGGGTCCCCGGCCAGGGCAGCGGCCTCCACGACCACGGCGCCTCCTCCGGCATCCTCACCGTCCTCGACGGCGAGCTCACCGAACACACCCCGCGCGGCCGGCTCAGCCACCGCGCCGGCACCCAGCGCGTCTTCGCCCCCGGCTACGCCCACGAGGTCGTGAACGACACCCTCGACGGAGCCGTCAGCCTGCACGTGTACTTCCCCGGCCTGACCGAGATGCCCATGCACAACTGCTCCCCGGCCCGCGAGGAACGCGTACCCGCCTGACATGCCCAGTCCGCCCGGTACCACCCCCCGGGAGGACGGCACACGGCTGACAGACTGTCCGCATGCGCATTGTTGTTCTGGCCGGCGGCATCGGCGGCGCCCGTTTCCTCCGCGGACTGAAGTCCGCCGTCCCCGACGCGGACATCACGGTCATCGGCAACACCGGTGACGACATTCACCTGTTCGGGCTGAAGGTCTGCCCCGACCTGGACACCGTGATGTACACACTCGGCGGCGGCATCAACGAGGACCAGGGCTGGGGCCGCACCGACGAGTCCTTCACCCTCAAGGAAGAACTCGCGGCGTACGGGGTCGGACCCTCCTGGTTCGGCCTCGGCGACCGCGACTTCGCCACCCACATCGTCCGCACCCAGATGATCGGCGCGGGCTACCCGCTCAGCGCCGTCACCGAAGCCCTCTGCGACCGCTGGCAGCCCGGCGTCCGGCTGCTGCCCATGTCCGACGACCGCGTCGAGACCCACGTCGCGATCACCGACCCGGAAACCGGCGAACGCCGCGTCATCCACTTCCAGGAGTACTGGGTCAAGCTCCGCGCCTCCCTCGACGCCGAAGCCGTCGTCCCCGTCGGCGCCGAACAGGCCAAGCCCGCCCCCGGCGTCCTCGACGCCATCGCCGGGGCCGACGTCATCCTCTTCCCGCCGTCCAACCCCGTCGTCTCCATCGGCACCATCCTGGCCGTCCCCGGCATCCGCGAAGCGATCGCCGCCTCCCCGGCACCCGTCGTCGGCCTCTCCCCCATCGTCGGCGGAGCACCCGTACGCGGCATGGCCGACAAGGTCCTCGCCGCCGTCGGCGTCGAATCGACCGCCGCCGCCGTCGCCCTGCACTACGGCTCCGGCCTCCTCGACGGCTGGCTCGTGGACGCCTCCGACGCCTCCGCCGTCACCGAGGTCGAAGCCGCCGGCATCCCCTGCCGAGCCGTACCGCTGATGATGACCGACACCGCCGCCACCGCCGCCATGGCCCGCGCCGCCCTGGAACTCGCCGAGGCCGCCCGGTGACCGACGTCCCCTCCTACGAGGTGCGGGCCGTCCCCGGCATCCCCGAGGTCCGGCCCGGCGACGACCTCGCCCGCCTCATCGCGGACGCGGAACCGGACCTGCGCGACGGCGACGTCCTGCTGGTCACCTCCAAGATCGTCTCGAAGGCCGAGGGGCGGATCGTCCGCGCCGACTCCCGCGAGGACGCCATAGACGCCGAGACCGTACGCGTCGTCGCGCGCCGGGGCACGCTGCGGATCGTCGAGAACCGGCACGGCCTCGTCATGGCCGCGGCCGGCGTCGACGCCTCCAACACCGAACCCGGCACCGTACTGCTGCTCCCCGAGGACCCCGACGCCTCGGCCGCCGCCATCCGCGACGGCCTGCGCGAACGGCTCTCCGCCGACGTGGGCGTCATCGTCACCGACACCTTCGGCCGGCCCTGGCGCTCCGGACTGACCGACGTCGCCATCGGCGCGGCCGGGGTACGCGTCCTCGACGACCTGCGCGGCGGCACCGACGCCCACGGCAACCCGCTCAGCGCCACCGTCGTGGCGACCGCCGACGAGCTCGCCGCCGCCGGCGACCTCGTCAAGGGCAAGGCCGCCGGCCTGCCCGTGGCCGTCGTCCGCGGGCTGGGCCACGTCCTCGCGGACGGCTCCACCGCAGCCGACCTGGTCCGCTCCCCCGCCGACGACATGTTCCGCCTCGGCACCTCCGAAGCCGTACGGGAAGCCGTCACCCAGCGCCGCACCGTACGCGCCTTCACCGACGACCCCGTCGACCCCGGCGCCGTACGCCGGGCCGTGGCGGCCGCGGTCACCGCCCCCGCACCGCACCACACGACCCCGTGGCGGTTCGTCCTGCTCGAATCGGCCGCCGCCCGGCTGGAACTGCTCGACGCGATGCGGGACGCGTGGATCGCCGACCTGCGGCGCGACGGCAAGTCCGAGGAGTCCATCGCCAAGCGGGTCAGGCGCGGGGACGTACTGCGCAACGCCCCCTACCTCGTCGTTCCGTGCATGGTGACCGACGGCGCGCACGACTACGGGCACGCCCGGCGGGACGCGGCCGAACGGGAGATGTTCGTCGTCGCCATGGGCGCGGGCGTGCAGAACTTCCTGGTCGCCCTCGCCGGGGAACGGCTCGGCTCGGCGTGGGTGTCCTCGACCATGTTCTGCCGGGACGTCGTCCGCAAGGTCCTCGCGCTGCCGGACGGCTGGGACCCGATGGGCGCCGTCGCGATCGGCCGCCCGGCCGCCCCCGCCGCCGAACGCCCGGCCCGGGACGCGGAGGCCTTCATCGAGGTGCGGTAGGGGGCTGCTGCCCGGACTACAGCCTGCCGATGTCGCCGCGGGGCATCCGCGGCGCCCGGCGGGGCGGAGTACGGCCCGCCAGCAGCACCAGGCGGGCCGCCCGGTGGCGCTGCCCCTCGTACGGGGCCAGCAGCTCCAGCATCCGGGCGTCGTCGGCGTCCCGCTCACCGGCGAGGGCGTAGCCGATGATCCCGGGGAGGTGCAGGTCGCCGGTGGTCACGGCGTCGGGCGCGCCGTTGCTGCGCTGGAGGGTCTCGGCGGAGGTCCACGGGCCGATGCCGGGCACCGCCTCCAGCCGGGCGGCGGCCGCCCCGAGCTCCATCGCCGCGGCCTCCTCCAGCCGGTGCGCCACCCGGGCGGCCCGCACGATCGTCGCCGAACGCTTCGAGTCCACCCCGGCCCGGTGCCAGTCCCAGGAGGGGATCAGCGCCCACTCCCGGGCCGCGGGCATCACGTACAGCTCCCCGCCCATCGGGCCCGGCGCGGGCTCCCCGTACTGGCGGACCAGGCGGCGCCAGGCGCGGTACGCCTCGTCGGCGGTGACCTTCTGCTCCAGCACGGTCGGGACCAGCGACTCCAGCACCAGCCCGGTACGGGTCAGCCGCAGACCCGGACGGCTGCGGTGACTGGCGTGCACGAGCCGGTGCCGGGGGACGAAGACGGCCGGATCGTCGTCGGCGCCGAGCAGCGCGGGCAGGTTCTCCAGCAGCCAGTCCCCGCCGGGCCCCCACGCCTCGGCGTCCACCCCGTCGGCGGAAGCGGAAACCCGCAGCGCGGCCGGGCCGTCGGGGGTGCGCGTGCCGCGCCAGACGGAGCCGTCGGGGGTGGTCCGGAACGTCGGATCGCCGGGCCCGCGCCGCAGCGGCCCGAGCACCAGCCCCAGGTCCACCAGCCCCCCGGGCCGCCAGCTGCGCCCCTTCCCCCCGCCCCCGACACCCCGCCCCTGCCCCCGCGCCACGGGCACGGCGGTATGCCCGCCGCGGACGGTGGTACGGGTGGTGGGGGTGGAGGGGGTGAAGCGGCCGGCCATGCGTCGAGCGTAGCCGGGCGGGGGTGGACGCGGCTCCGCGGCGAGGGGTCGGCAGGCGGGGCGGGATCCGGGGGGCGGTAGCCCCTGGGGCCGTCTCAGAGTGGGGCTGGGGGTTTCCCGTCAGTCCCATCGTCCTTCCGTGTCGGTCCGGTCCCTCAAGGGCGCTCCCTTCGGTCGCGTCACTTCGTGATCGCCTTCGGCGACCCTTGACCGACCGACCCGCCCCGGAAAGCCGAAAGACTGCCGGGAAACCCCCAAAAGAACGGTCACGGGGCAGAAGAGGGAGGGACGGGTCTCTCAGCGATGAGGCGAGGGATTGGGCGTCGCCCTGCCGGGCATCCGGGCCCTCAACAGTCGAGATCCGGGACCACAGGGCCTCTACCTGCACGGAAGGACGACATAACCATCCTGCGGACCACCCAGACGCGACAGATCGCTACGCGCTCCTCCCGGCTTGGCGTCCGGCGACCGTCCGGGGCTGATACCTGCACCAGAGGTTGATCAGAGCAGTCCAGGTTGCAGGTGGGCGCGGCAGATCGCTACGCGCTCCTCTTGCCTCGGCGCCTGGCCGCCGTCCCGGGGCCTGAGAGCCTCCCTGGAGGCCGTGCACCAGCTCCAGACGGCCGCCGGACGCCGAGCAGAGAGGAGCGCGTAGCGATCTGCCGCGTCTGCCGGCTCCCAGGTCGATCTGTTCGTCCTCTACTGCAGGTATCAGCCCCGGACGGCCGCCGGACGCCAAGCCGGGAGGAGCGCGTAGCGATCTGCTGCGCCTGGGTGGTCCGTAGGCTGATCTGGTCGTCCTTCCGTGCAGGTAGCCGCGCCCCTGGTCCTGAACCGGGGATCTGGGGGCCCGGATGCCCGGTGGGCCGGCGCCCGGCCCCTCGTCTCGTCCATGACAGGGCCGCTCCTCCTGCTTTTGCCCCGTGACCGTTCTTTTGGGGGTTTCCCGGCAGTCTTTCGGCTTTCCGGGGCGGGTCGGGCTGTCAAGGGTCGCCGAAGGCGATCACGAAGTGACGCGACGAAGGAGCGCCCTTGACAGGCCGGCACGACACGGAACGACGATGGGACTGACGGGAAACCCCCAGCACCTCCCCGACCCCGCCCAAGGGGCTACCGCCCACCGCACCCCCGCCCCGCACCCAGGGGGCGGGTGGGCAGCCGCCGCCCCGCCCCCTACCGTCCCTGGAGCTTCGCCGATGAGGTGCGGGCCGGGGGGAGTTGCTTGTAGAGGAGGCGGCCCGGGCATTCCGTGGCGAAGCCGTCGCGGTGGCCCGAGATGACGTTCAGCTTGACGTTCTTGCCCTTCGGGTAGCGGTTGCCGCCGCCCGACTTGAGGGTGGTCTTGGCCCTCGGGTCCGCTCCGAACAGGCCCAGCTTCCACGCCGTCAGCCGTGCCACCGCGTCGACCGCAGGGGCCGGCGGCGCCGTCGAGGTGTAGCTGCCGATCACCGCGATGCCCATGCTGTCGGCGTTGAACCCCATGGTGTGCGCGCCGAGCACCGGCTTCGCGACGCCGCCCGCGCGGCCCTCGTAGACCGTCCCGCACTTGTCGACGGCGAAGTTGTAGCCGAAGTCCCTCCAGCCGCTGCTCACCACGTGGTAGCGGTACAGGCTGCGCAGCACTGCCGGGGCGTCCTTGCAGGCGTAGTTGTTGCCGGAGGCGGTGTGGTGGACGAAGGCCGCCTTGACGGTGCTGGTGTAGACGAAGCCGGTCTCGCGCAGGGATTCGTCCGCGCCCCAGCCGCGCCGGGTGACGATCTTCGGGCGGGGGCCGATGTACGGCTGGGCGGCCGGGCCGAGTTCGCCGTCGCTCGCGAAGACGGCGTCGGCTGTGGAGTCGGCCTTGTTCAGCGCCGGGATCTCCAGGGCGCCGAGGGGGGCGTGCGGGAGGTTGGCGGAGGAGGATTCCGCCGTCTCCATGGTCATGCCGGGCAGTGCGACCGCGTCGCCCTTGTCGTCGTCCGGGGGCTGGGCGGGGCGGGTCAGGCCGCCCGCGCCGTTCTTGCCGTCGAGCACGGCCACCGGCGCCTCCGCGCCGGGGTCGACGAGTTCGATCCGCATGCCCGACGGGAGCCGTGACGCCGTCCTCGTGCCGGCGTTCTCGGCCTGGACCCGGACCTCCACCCCGTCGGAGGCGCCGACCCACAGGGGGGCGGTGCTGCCCCGGACGCGGCCGGTGCCGCGCTCCACCGCGTCGGGGTCGGCGGCGTGTTCGCCGTTGTGGGTCTCGATGTCCTGCCAGCCGGACCAGTTCCCGGTGCCGACCGCGCGGGTGCGGACCTGGACGCGGCCGACGAGCGGCGTGCTCACGTCGTCCCAGACGACGCCGATCAGCGAGAACGTCTTGACCTCGCGCGCCGCCAGGCCCCGGGTCCCGGCCGGGTCCGGGGCGGCGCTCATGCCGGGCACGCCGGGGATCCGGGCGCCGGAGGGCGCCAGGGCGACGAGCGGCAGTGACTGGGTGGAGCCGGCGGGGTCCGCCGGGTTCGACTCGGCCAGGGCAGGAGTGGGGAGCGCGAGCGGCAGGGCCAGTGCGGCCGCCGTCGCGACGCCGATGGAGGAAGCAAGGAATCCGCGCATGGAAGCGATGCTGGGCACAGCCACCACGAAGCGCCATCGGAGAACTGACGCTCCGTCCGGTAACGCGTCGGGGTGCCTTCCCCTGTACGGGCGAGCCGCTGCCCTCCGTACGAGGGACGGGCCCGCGTACGCTGGGCCGGGTGAACGCCACTGACCGCACCCCTGCCGACCTGCTGCGATCCGCGCTCGCCGCCGATCCGGGCCGCCCCCTCGTCACCTTCTACGACGACGCCACGGGCGAGCGCGTCGAATTGTCCGTCGCCACCTTCGCCAATTGGGTGGCCAAGACCGCCAACCTGCTCCAGGGCGACCTGGGCGCCGAGCCGGGCGACCGGCTCGCGTTGCTGCTGCCCGCGCACTGGCAGAGCGCCGTGTGGCTGCTCGCCTGCGCCTCCGTCGGGGTGGTCGCCGAGATCGGCGGGGATCCCGCCGGGGCGGACCTGGTGGTGAGCGGGCCCGACACCCTGGAGGAGGCCCGCGCCTGTTCCGGGGAGCGGGTGGCGCTCGCGCTGCGTCCGCTGGGCGGGCGGTTCCCGCAGCCGCCGGCCGGCTTCGCGGACTACGCGGTGGAGGTGCCGGGTCAGGGGGACCGCTTCGCTCCCTTCGCCCCGGTCGACGCGGACGGCCCGGGCCTGGTGGTGGGCGGCGAGGAGCTGTCGTACGCGGAGGTGGTGGACCGGGCCCGCCTGGACGCCGCGAAGCACGGTGAGGGGGCCCGGGTGCTGTCGGGCCTCGGCTACGACACGTGGGAGGGGCTGTCGGCGGGCCTGTACGGGGCGCTGGCCGCGGGCGGTTCGGTGGTGCTGTGCCGGAACCTGGACGCGCTGGCGCCGGACGCGCTGGAGCAGCGCGTCGAGAGCGAGCGGGTCACGCACCGGGCCTGACGCCCGCCCCGGGTGCCGTGGCCGCTCCGGGCGCTCCCGGGCGCTCCAGGCACTCCCGGCGCTCCGGGGTGCCGCCGCCGGGCGGCGGTTCCGCCGCGAAATGTCACCCGCATGGCCCTTGTCCCGCCCCTGTCCCCGGGCCCCCGACGTCACCCGGGGGCAGGATCGGCTGGAGGGCCGTGCTCACCCGTACGGCCGGTTTCCGGCAGGGCGAGGGGACGGAGCGCCAGTGACGGACAGCGCGGGCATACCGGACGACGCCGGGGCGGCGGCCGGAGGCGGCGGCAGGCCTCCGCGCGGCCGCCGGCGCCGGCTGCTGCGCTGGATCGGCCTGGGGCTCGTCCTGCTGGTCCTGGCGGGGGCGGCCGTCGGCTGGTGGGCGTACGCCAAGCTCGACGGGAACATCACCGAGGACACGTCCGCCGAGGCCGAGCTGCGGCGCTACGAGCGGGAGCGCCCGGCGCACTTCGGGGCGGGTGCGCAGAACATCCTGCTGATCGGCTCGGACTCGCGGTCCGGCACGGTGAACTCGCGCTACGGGCAGGACGAGGGCACCCAGCGCTCGGACACCACGATCCTGCTGCACCTGCCGGCGGACCGCCGCAGCGCGACGGCGGTGTCGATACCCAGGGACCTGATGACGGAGGTCCCGAGCTGTCTGCGGCCGGACGGCTCCCGCACGGGTGAGCGGTTCGCGCAGTTCAACTGGGCTTTCCAGTGGGGCGGGGCCGCCTGCACGATCCGTACGGTCGAGCGGATGACCGGGATCCGGATCGACCACCACATGGTGCTGGACTTCGGCGGGTTCAAGAAGATGGTCGACGCGGTCGGCGGGGTGGAGGTCTGCCTCAGCCGGCCGGTGGTGGACGCGGAGGCCCGGCTGAGGCTCCCGGCGGGCCGCCAGCTGTTGCGGGGCGAGCAGGCGCTGGGTTTCGTCCGGGCCCGGTACGGGCTGGGCGACGGCAGCGACACCGAACGGATGGAGCGTCAGCAGCACTTCCTCGGCGCGCTGGTGGAGAAGGTGCAGAGCAACGGGGTGCTGCTGAACCCGGCGCGGCTGTACCCGCTGCTGGACGCGGCCACTTCCTCGGTGACCACCGACCCGGGGCTGGCGTCGCTGCGGGGCCTGTATGAACTCGTACGGGGCGTACGGGACATACCGACCGAGCAGGTCAAGTTCCTGACCGTGCCGCGTCGCCCGTACGCGGCGGACCCCAACCGGGACGAGCTGGTGGAGCCCGACGCGGCCCGGCTGTTCGGGCAGCTGCGGATGGACCTGCCGCTGACGGTCACCTCCCCGCAGGCCGATCCGCGACCGGAACCGGAGCCCGCCGCGGAGTCCTCCGCGGCGGACGGTCCGCGGCCCCGTCCGCAGCCGTCCGGGCCGGTCCGGGAGGGTGCCGGAGCAGCCGCGACGCCGGGCGCGGCGACGGCTCCGGCCACGCCCTCGACGGGGTCCGCGCCGACGGGAAGCGGAAGGCCGGCCTCGCCCACTCCCGTCCCGACGTTCACGGGAACCACGGCGGCCGCGGCCGACTGCCGGTAAAGCAATCCAAAAGCCCGAGGCACAACCGAACCGGATGAGCGCTTTGGCCCGTTATAGGGGGAGTGGATTTTGTCACCAGCATGGTTCGGGGCTGACCTGGGCGGATAAGGTGAGCGATCCGGTGCACCGGCCGTGACAGGGGCCGTGCACCAGCAGCCGGATCGTTGACCGCGCGCCTGGGGGGAGGCGCGTCGCGATGCACCGACGGAGGATTCGAGCAACCGTGGATGCGCAAAGCCGTGGGCGGGCGGACGAGATCGACCCCGCAGACCAGTGGGTCCTCAATCCCCGCACTGGCAACTACGAACTGCGACTGGGTCATTCCGCTGCGCAGCAGCACACCGTCGCCGCGCCCCGCAGATCCCGCAGAACCGCCACCGCTCCCTCCGCCCCCTCGACACCGACCGCACCGTCGCCCGGAGTACCCAAGCCCCGGCGGGGCGAGGGTCCGCCCGGCGGGCGGCGCGCCGGGCGCCCCCGCAAGGGCGGCGGCCCGCCCCGGCGCCGCAGGGGCATGGTGGCGACGGGCGGGACGCTGGCACTGCTGCTGGTCGCGGGCGGCCTGGGCTCGTACCTGTACTACGAACACCTGAACGGCAACCTGAAGGTCATCGACACCGGTGGCGCGGGCGGCAGTTTCAAGAAGGACCGGCCGATCAACATCCTGGTGATCGGCACCGACAAGCGCAGCGGCAAGGGCAACGAGGGCTACGGCGACGCGGACAGCGTCGGCCACGCCGACACCACGATCCTCTTCCACGTGTCCCGGGACCGCACCAACGCGACGGCGCTCTCCATCCCGCGCGACCTGATCACCGACATCCCCGCCTGCCCGACGAAGCAGCCGAACGGTTCCGTGAAGGAGATCCCCGGCACCAAGGGCAGCCGCTTCAACAACAGCCTGGGCCAGGAAGGTCGCGACCCGGGCTGCACGATGCGTACGGTCAAGCAGCTGACCGGCCTTGAGGTCGACAACTTCATGATGGTCGACTTCAACGCGGTGAAGAACCTCAGCACGGCGGTGGGCGGGGTGCCCGTCTGCGTGGAGAAGGACGTCAACGACCGCGATTCCAAGCTGAACCTGAAGGCGGGCCAGCACCGCCTCCAGGGCGAACAGGCACTGGCCTTCGTACGGACGCGGCACGCCTTCGGCAACGAGAGCGACCTGGACCGCATCAAGACCCAGCAGCAGTTCCTGGGTTCGATGATGCGGGAGATGAAGTCGAAGGAAACCCTGACCAGTCCGAAGAAGTTCTTCTCGCTGGCGGAGGCGGCCACCAAGTCGCTGACGGTGGACCAGGGGCTGGGCTCCATCGGCAAGCTCACCGATCTCGCCGGTGAGCTGAAGGACATGAACCTGAAGAACATCACCTTCACGACGCTCCCGGTGCTCGACAACCCGAACGAGCCGTCGAACCGGAAGGCGACCGTCGTCCTCAACTCCGCGCAGGCGGAGCCGCTGCTCCAGATGATCCGCGGGGACGTCTCGCTCACCGAGGTCGAGAAGAAGGAGGCGGCGGCGAAGGAAGCGGCCGACGCCGACGCGAAGAGCCGGCAGGACGCGATGCTCCAGGGCAACCGCGCGCCCGCCGGGGACGTCCGGGTGGACGTGTACAACGGCGGCGGCCCGCCGGGATCGGCCTCCACTACCCTGACCTGGCTGCAGAACAGCAAGGGCGTCCACAAGGCCAGCAACCACGGGAACGCGTCCACCAGGCTGGGCAGCACCCAGCTCGAGTTCGCCCCGAACCAGGCCGACCAGGCCCGGGCGCTGGCGGACATGATGGGGCTGTCCGGTGCCGCCCTGAAGGTGGGTTCCGTGGACGCGGGTCCGCGGACGCCGATGAAACTGACGCTGGGCTCCGACTTCAAGGAACCCGGGGCGCCGCTGGGCGCCCCGGAGACTCCGCAGCAGGCGCCCGAGGGGCTCCAGCGGGTCGAGGCGGACAAGGCGGTCTGCGCGAAGTGAGCGGTCCGTACCGAGTGGGCGGACGGCTGTTAGGCACGGAACCAGCACCACCGATCTCATCGACCGACCGGCGCATGACGGGCGGTAGCCGGTAGGACCGGCACAATACCGACCAGTAGTGATCTTGAGGGGGGTACGCGTGAAGCACACCAGCGTGCGGGGGGAGGGGGCGCCCGACCAGGCCGCCGACGGCATATCCGACGGCGTCGGAGAAGCTGCCGACGATGCCTCGGAGAAGCCGTCGGGGAAGCCCGCGGAGAAGCCCTCGGAGAAGCCCGCGGCCGCGGTGCCCCCGCCCCGGAAGGGTTCGGGTACGACCGAGCCCCCGGAGGGTGGGATACCGGTCCGGCGGCGCCGCCGCCGGGTGCTGTTCTGGGTGGCCTCCGTCATGGCGTTCCTGATCCTGGGGACCTCGGCGGCCGGGTACCTCTACTACCGTCACCTCGACGGCAACATCCGCAGCGGGCAGCGCCTGAGCGGTGAGAGCGGCGTGGAGAAGTCCCACGCCAACGCCAAGGGCCAGCGCCCGCTGAACATCCTGCTGCTCGGCTCGGACAGCCGGAACAAGCCGGAGAACGTCGCGCTCGGCGGCAGCCGCGACACCGTCGGGAACCCCCCGCTCGCGGACGTGCAGATGATGCTGCACGTCTCGGCCGACCGGGAGAACGCCTCCGTGGTCAGCATCCCGCGCGACACCCGGGTGGAGATACCCGAGTGCACGGACCCGAAGACCGGCGAGAAGTACAAGAAGACCCGGGCGATGATCAACGAGTCGCTCGGCCGAGGCGGCCCCGGCTGCACGCTGGCCACCTGGGAAAAGCTGACCAACGTCTACATCGACCACTGGATGATGATCGACTTCTCCGGTGTGGTGCAGATGGCCGACGCGATCGGCGGCGTCCCGGTCTGCGTCAAGGACAACGTCTGGGACCGGCCGCTGGCCACCTCCGGCGGCGGCTCCGGGCTCAAGCTCCAGAAGGGCACGACCCGGGTCAAGGGCGAGCAGGCGCTCCAGTGGCTGCGCACCCGGCACGCGTTCAGCAGCGACCTGGGCCGGGCGCAGGCCCAGCACATGTACATGAACTCGATGATGCGCGAGCTCAAGAGCCAGAACGCCTTCACCGACGTCGGCCGGATCACGGCGCTGGCCGAGGCGGGCACCAAGGCCCTGGAGGTCTCCGAGGAGATCGGCTCGGTCAAGAAGCTCTACAACCTGGCCATGCAGCTCAAGGACGTCCCCACCAACCGCATCACGATGACGACGATGCCGACCTTCCCGGACCCCTCGGACCGGGACCGGCTCGTCCCGAACACGGCGGACGCCGACAAGCTGTGGACGATGATCCGCAAGGACGTGGCCTTCGACAAGAACGGGACGCCGACGGCCCCGCAGAGCCCGTCGGCGGCCGCCCCGGATCCGGCGCAGCCCTCGCCGTCCGGGTCCGCGCCCGCTCCGGGCGCATCCCCGTCCGGGCAGCCGGAGCAGCCCGGCCAGTCCCCGTCCGCGGCCCCGTCGACCGCGCCCGACAGGATCCAGGTCAACGTCGTCAACGGCACCGCCTTCGAGAAGATGCCGCTGGCGCCCCGGCGGGCGAACGTGGTGTCCGAGGCCCTGGTCTCCAAGGGCTTCACCTCGGCCCGGGCGGACAGCGCGCTGACCCCGGAGAAGACCACCGTCGTGCGCTACCCGTCCCCCGACCTGGCGGACGAGGCGCAGAGCGTGGCGGCCGCCATGGGCATCCCGAACACGGCGGTGCAGCAGTCGGCGGACGTCTCCAAGGTCACCCTGATCGTGGGCGCCGACTGGCGCGACGGCGCGGTCTACCCGCAGCAGGCCGCGCCGGAGGCCGGTTCGGTACCGGACACGGCCGACGCCCTCAACGGTTCGGACACCGGGGCCTGCATGGAGGTCTACAAGCCGTACCGCTGGTGAGCTGCTCCGCCCGATGGAACGCGAAGGGGTGACCCGGTCCGTGGAGGACCGGGCCACCCCTTCCGCCTTGCCCGGGTCCGGGCGGCGGTGTCAGACCTGCGAGCGCTCCCGGGCGGGGACCGCCGGGCGGCGGCTCGCGATGACCTTGCGGGCCAGCGAGCGCGGGCTGGTGAGGAAGCCGAAGCCCCAGCTCATGTGCATGGTGGCGAGGGCGACGGGGATCTGGGCCCGGGCCTTCAGCGGGAGCCCCTTGCCGGCCGGGACGGAGCCGGCGGTGATCGCCGCGAGGTAGCCGGCGGGGACGGCGAAGGCCCACGGGGTGACGGCGACGCCCGCCACGACGCCGGCCGCGATCGCGCAGACGGCGGTGGGCGGGGCCAGGTAGCGCAGGTTGATGGAGCCGGCGTGGTAGCGGGCCACGACGTGGCGCCAGCGGCCGTAGTCCTTGTACTGCTTGGCCAGGGCCCGTACGGAGGGCCGCGGGCGGTACCGGACCTTCAGCTCGGGCGAGAACCAGATGAGCCCGCCGGCCTCGCGGATACGGAAGTTCAGCTCCCAGTCCTGGGCGCGGATGAACTCCTCGTTGTACCCGCCCTGCTGTTCGAGGGCCTCGCGGCGGAAGACGCCGAGGTAGACGGTCTCGGCCGGGCCGGCCTGGCCGCCGGTGTGGAAGGCCGCGTTGCCGACGCCGATCTTCGAGGTCATCGCGGCGGCGACGGCTTCCTCCCAGGCGTTCTCGCCTTCGGCGTGCATGATGCCGCCGACGTTCTGCGCGCCGGTCTCCTCCAGGAGGCGGACGGCGGTGGCGATGTAGTCCGGGGAGAGCATGCCGTGGCCGTCGACGCGGACGACGACCGGGTGGCGGGAGGCCTTGATCGCGGCGTTGAGGGCGGCGGGGGTCCGGCCGGTGGGGTTGGGGACGGTGTGGACGCGGGGGTCCTCCCGGACGAGCTCGGCGGCGATCTCGTCGGTGCGGTCAGTGGACGGCCCGAGCGCGATCACCACTTCCATCCCGCCCGCGTATTGCTGTCCGAGGATGTGCCGGACGGAGTCGCGCAGATGGCGCTCCTCGTTGAGCACCGGCATGATCACCGAGACTGCGGGCTGCTGGGCGGGCATGTCGTCCTTCACGGTCGGGTATCGGTGTCACGTTACCGCGTACGGGGGAAACGGGTGCGCGGCGGACGAGCGGTCCGGACAGACGCTGATCGTATGGGCCTACTGTTCTGACGAATCTGCCCGATGTGCCGGCCGGTCCGCACCGAGCGAACCGCCGGCTCCGTCCCCGTGCTGTCCCCCGCGGAGGTGTCACCCGTGCCCCAGCCGCACCGTCCCACCCGGCCCGCCAGGTCCCCCCAGCCGCAGCGCACGCGGAGCGGCGGGCGCCGGGCCCGGCACCGGGACGGGCGGCCCCGGTGGGGGGTGCGGATCGCGGCCGGGCTGTCGCTGGTGGTCCTGGGCTCCGGCGCCGTGGGCCACGCCGTGATGACCGGCCTGGACACCGGGATCGAACGGGTGGACCCGTTCAAGGACATGAAGAACCGCCCGCAGGCCGGGCACGGGATCAACTTCCTGCTCGTCGGCACCGACGGCCGGGACAAGATCAGCGCCGACGAGAAGCGGGAGTACCGGCTCGGCGGGGCACCCTGCCGCTGCACGGACACCATCATGCTGGTGCACCTGTCCGCCGACCGGGAGCGGGCCAGCGTGGTCAGCCTGCCCCGCGACAGCTACGCCGAGCTGCCCGCGCACCGGGACCCGGTGACCGGCAAGCCGCACCGGCCGCACCCCGTGAAGCTGAACGCGGCCTACGCCGAGGGCGGGCCCAACCTGACCGTGCGCACCGTGGAGAACATGACCCGGGTCAAGATCGACCACTACCTGGAGGTCGACTTCACCAGCTTCATGCGGACCGTGGACGCGATGGGCGGGGTGGAGATCTGCACCGCCAAGGCCCTGCACGACCAGAACACCGGCCTGCACCTGCTGCCCGGCACCCACCGGCTCAGCGGCGGCCAGTCCCTCCAGTACGTCCGCTCGCGCCATGTCGACGGGGCCTCCGACCTCGGGCGCATGCAGCGCCAGCAGCGGTTCGTCGCCGCCCTGCTCAAGCAGGCCACCGGGAGCGGGGTGCTGCTGAACCCGGTGAAGTTCAAGGAGGTCAGCTCCACCCTGCTGGGGTCGGTGCGGGCGGACCGGGGCTTCGGCTCGGAGCAGATGCTGGCGCTGGGGCAGGCCATGCGCGGCTTCACGCCGTCCTCGTCCGAGTTCGCGTCCGTCCCGGTCGGGGACGCCTCGTACCCGGTCAAGGGCATCGGCTCGACGGTGAAGTGGGACGACGCCAAGGCCGCCCGGCTCTTCGAGGCGCTGCGTCAGGACCGGCCGCTGGCCCCGGCCCGGCCCGGCGGGGACGGCGGCGGGCGGCAGCGGGCGGCCGCCGTGCCGGTGGACGTGCCGCCGCGGCAGATCCGGGTCCAGGTGGAGAACGGGACCCGGATCGACGGGCTCGGCGGCCGGGTGGACGAGGCCCTGCGCGCCACCGGCTTCGACACCACCCGCGCCCCGGGCAACGCGGCCAGCCGCGACGTCCGGCGCACGGTGATCGCGTACGACCCGCGCTGGGACCGTTCCGCCCGCACCGTGGCGGCGGCGCTGCCCGGCAGCGAGCTGCGCGCGGTGCCCGGGCAGGGCCGCACGGTGCTGGTGACGGCGGGGTCGGAGTTCCGCAAGGTGGTGCCGGTGCGGCCGGAGGACCCCTACCAGGGCGGGGAGGCCCAGGCCGTCACCGGCGACCAGGTGGTGTGCGGGCCGTAGCCGCGGCGGCCACGGCTGCGGCTGCGGCTACGCGGCGCGCTCCAGCAGGGTGACGCTCAGGCCGCGCACGTTCTTGCTCTCGACGACCTTGAAGTGGGTGCGCAGGGCGTCGGCCTGGTCCTGCGGGAGCTTGTGGAACGGGTTCTTCGTGCCGCTCCAGGTCACCACCCACACCCGGGGGGTGGCGCGGAGGCACTGCACGGGCTGGGCGCACTCCTTCGGGAACAGGTCGTCGCTCGCCACCGCCGAGCGCTCGGCGAAGACGTCGCGGAGCTGGACCCGGTCGGGCAGGAAGTACTCCACCTGGAAGTCGATCATGAACACGCGGTCGGCGCCGCGGACGGGCACGAAGCCGTCCCCGGGCCGGTAGCCCTTGGCGATGACCTGCGCGGCGGCCTCCCCGTCAAGGCCGACCCTGGCCCACTCGGTGCGCATCTGCCGCTGGTCGGGCAGGCCGAGGACGATCAGCGCGGCCAGGGCGAGCACCCCGGCCCGCCGGGGCCGCAGCGCGGCCAGTCCGGCGGCCGCGAGCACCGCCCAGGCGGGCAGGGTGAAGAGCAGGTAGCGGTCCATGAAGTACGAGGTGCTGCCCTGCGAGACCACCCAGGCCGCGACGATCGGGGCCGCGCCGGTCAGCAGGAGCTCCGCCGCGGGCCGCCGGCCCCGGCTCCAGGCGAGCGGCAGCAGCGCCACCGCGGCGATGGCGAGGCCGATCGTCGGGGAGCCGAAGAGGTTGTTCCAGAGGTCGGCGACGCCGCGCAGGTGCGGGGTCTTGATCCAGCCGATCTGGCGGCCGGCCTGGCTCTGCCCCAGCAGCACCAGCGGGACGACGGGGAGCAGCGCGACGGCCACCGTCACGGCGTAGGCGACGAGGGTGCGTCCGCGCCGGTCCCGCCACCAGCGCAGCAGCACGATCAGGCCGTGCGGCAGCAGGAAGAGCAGGGACACGACGTGGAACAGCCCGGCCGCGGCCACGGCGAGGGCGTACGGGGCCCAGCGGCGCGCGGTGGGCCGTTCCAGGGCGCGCAGCAGCAGCCAGGTCGCGGCGCTGACCGCCAGCACGACGAAGGCGTACGAGCGCGCCTCCTGGCCGTACCGGGAGACGGCCGGGAGGAACGCGAAGAGCAGGCCGGTGAAGACGGCCGTCCGGCGGTCGAAGACCGTACGGGCCGTCAGCACGGCGAAGGCGGCGGCACCGGCCATGGCGAGCGCCGACGGCAGCCGGAGCATGGCGGTGGAGTCCCCGAAGACGGAGATCCAGCCGTGCAGCACCAGGTAGTACAGGCCGGAGACGGCGTCGACGTTGCCCAGCATGTCGATCAGCTCGCCGGTGCTGCGCGAGGCGGCGTTCCAGCTCGCGAGCTCGTCCCGCCAGGGCTCGGCCCGCCCGATGCCGACGGCGGCGACGGCGAAGGTCAGCAGGGCGGCCCACAGCCAGTCGTAGCGGGCCGTGCGGGCCGCGAGGGGGACGTCCCGGGCGCCCGTCCCCCCGTCCGGGACGTGCCGGCCGGAGCCGGCTGCGGCCTCGGTGGCCGTACTGCTGGTGGTCATCAGGTCGTACCTTCCGGATCCCTCGGATCGGCTGTGGGGGGCCTCGGCGCAGGAACGTTCCGGACCGCGCTCGACGTCACAGGGTAGTTCGCGGCCCCGGGCGGCACCCAATCCCGGCGGCGGGCCCCGGCGGGCAGCGGCCGGGGGCGGGCCGGGGCCGGGACCGGTCTAGCGGGAGACGACCGCGGGGTCCCGCTTCGGCAGCGAGAACCGCGCGCTCTCCAGCATCCGCTTCATCCACGCCGATCCGGGGCGCTCGACGAAGCGGTGGACCAGCCAGGAGAGCAGCAGGATCGCCGCCAGGCACAGCGCGAGCAGCGGGTAGGGGGAGAGGCCGTGGTCGCGGCCCCAGCGGATCAGCGCCCAGCCGATCTCCTGGTGCAGCAGGTAGAGGGGGTAGGTGAGGGCCCCCGCGACCGTCAGCCACTTCCACTGGATCCTGTTGAAGAGGCCCGTGGCGGCGGCCAGCATCACGAGGAAGAACACCGCCGTGATGGCGGCGGCGACGGGCCACGACAGGGCGTAGCCCACCTCGTGCTTGTACGCGCCGACGGTGACGTGCAGCCGGTTCTGCGCGATGAGCCAGGAGAAGGCGACGACCGCGATCAGCATGGGGTTCACGCCGAACCGGTAGATCAGGTACATGGCCACGCCCGCGATGAAGTACGGGGCGTCGTTCGGCAGGAACAGCAGGTCCATCAGGCCGATCTGCGTGTACGGGGTGATCACCGCGAGGATCGTCCAGATCCCGCAGAACGCCAGGACCCGGCGGTAGGTGAGCCCCATGACGGCGAGGACGGCGAACAGCAGGTAGAAGCGGAGCTCGACCCAGAGGGTCCAGTAGACGCCGTCCGCGTCGGGCACCCACAGGGGCTTCTGCAGCATCGTGAGGTTGGCCAGCAGCTCGCTGAAGCTCAGGGGCTTGCGGCTCGCCCGGACCGTGGCGGCGAAGTTGACCACGAGGGCGGTGGCGATGACGCCGAACCAGTAGCCGGGGTAGAGGCGGACCACGCGGGAGATGAAGTAGTCGCGGGGCGAACGGCCCCAGCACGACATGCAGATGACGAAACCGCTGATCAGGAAGAAGAGCTGGACTCCCATCCAGCCGTACGCGGTGATGCCGTTGACGGTCGGCATCAGCGCCTTGGGCTTCTGGCCCCACACCTCCGGGTGGAGGTTGACGCCGGTCCAGTGGAAGGCGACCACGGAGAGCGCGGCCAGGAGCCGCAGCGCGTCCAGGACGTAGAGGCGCGGACGGCGCGAGCGGCTCTTCTCCGGCTCCTGCTGGGCGGGTATGGCTTCGAGCAGGACGGGCGCTGAGGGGGCGGGCGTCATGAGGGGAGCGGCTCCACGAAGTGTCCGGCTGGGGTCCGACGTCCTCCCCCCGGACGTCGGACGACACTCTAGGCCCAGCCCGTGGGCCGGCGCCGCCCTACGGCCGCATTCAGTGGCCCAGCCCACACCGGTGTCAGTCGTCGAGGCCCTCGGCGGCACGCCGCTCGCGGAGCTCCTTGATCGCCTGGCGGCGGGCCAGCCGGTGGGTGCGGCGGATCTGGGCCTCCTGGTAGCGGCGTTCGTCCTGTTCGGTCTCCGGGATCACCTGCGGGACCGGGCGGGGCTTGCCGTCGGCGTCCACCGCCGTGAAGACGAGGTAGGCGCTGCCGACCTGGGTGGCGGGGGTGGACTCGTTCCACCGCTCCGCGAGGACGCGTACGCCGATCTCCATCGAGGAGCGGCCCGTCCAGTTGACCTGGGCGCGGACGTGGACGAGGTCGCCGACGCGGACGGGGGCCAGGAAGGCCATCTCGTCCATCGAGGCGGTGACGGCGGGGCCGCCGGAGTGGCGCCCGGCGACGGCGCCGGCGGCGTCGTCCACCAGCTTCATGATCACGCCGCCGTGCACGGTGCCCAGCAGGTTGGTGTCGTTCGCGGTCATGATGTGGCTGAGGGTGGTCCGGGAGGCCGAGATCGGCTTCCCCTCCGGTGCCGCCGGTATCTGTGTCATACAGCCACCTTAAGTGCGGCCCGGAGGCATCAGGTGTGCAACAGGCCTGGTACGGAAACCCCACCGGGGTGTCGTGCGGCACTCCGGGGCGGGCATCCTTGTGCCCATGAGTGACTGGGACGGGTGGAACGGCGAGCGCGACGCGCGGGGCCGCCGCGATGACGGGTACGGGCGCGGCAGCGGGCAGGCGCAGCCGGACGGGGCGCAGCGGATGCGCCACGTCCAGCGGCAGCCCCAGCAGCGGCAGCCGCAGCGCCCGCCGCAGCCGCCGCAGCGTCCGGCGCGGCCGCCGGTCCCGCCGCAGTCCCCGCCGCCGGGCGCCCGCCCAGCGCCCGGGGTGCCGCCGCAGCAGGGCCAGGGGCCCGGCTCCGCGTACGACAGCGGGTACAACACCGGCCAGGTGTACGGCCGGCCCTCGGGCCCGGGGCGTCCGGCCGGTCCCGGCGGGCCGGGGCAGCGTCCGCCGGGCGGGCCGGGGCGCCCGCAGGGGCCCGCCCCGGACTGGCGCAAGCGGATCAAGGTCGGTTCGATCGCGGTGGTCTCCGTACTGCTCGTGACCGGGATCGGCACCTACTTCTGGGCGGACTCCCAGGTGCGCCGCGAGGTCGACCTGTCGAAGGTCATCGAGCGCCCCAAGGAAGGCGACTGCACCACCTACCTGATCGTGGGCTCCGACAGCCGCGAGGGCATGTCCGACGAGGAGAAGAAGAAGCTCCACACGGGCTCCGCCGAGGGCAAGCGCACCGACTCGATGATGATCCTCGCGAAGTGCTCCAGCGGGAACACGATGATCTCGCTGCCCCGCGACTCCGACGTGGAGATCCCCTCCTTCGTCGGCTCCCAGTCGGGCAAGAAGTTCCCCTCCCAGGGGCGCCGGGTGAAGCTGAACGCCGCGTACGCGGAGGACGGCCCGGAACTGCTGGTGCGGACGGTGGAGTTCAACACCGGGCTGCGCATCGACCACTACGCCGAGATCGGCTTCGCCGGCTTCGCGAACATCGTGGACGCGCTCGGCGGCGTGGAGCTGGACATCGAGCAGGCCTTCAAGGACGAGAAGTCCGGCGCCGACTTCAAGGCGGGCAGGCAGACCCTCAACGGCGAGCAGTCCCTGGCCTTCGTGCGCACCCGCTACGCCTTCGCGGAGTCGGACCTCCAGCGGACGAAGAACCAGCAGAAGTTCCTCTCCGCGCTCGCGAGCCAGGCCGCCACGCCGACCACGGTCCTCAACCCCTTCTCCCTCTACCCGGTGATGGGGGCCGGCCTGGACACGCTCATCGTCGACAAGGACATGGGGTTGTGGGACATGGGCCAGATGTTCTTCGCGATGAAGGGCGTCAGCGGCGGTGAGGGCGTGTCGATGAACATGCCGATCTCCGGGCAGCGCGGCGGCAACCTCGTGTGGGACAAGGCGAAGCTGCAGCAGCTGGTCAAGGAGATCCAGAACGACCAGAAGGTGACCGTCAGGGGGGAATGACCTCTCCGCCGGAGGGCCGCCGAACGGGTGAGGGACGGGTGTACGGCCGACCACTCCCTGTGGACAGTGCGCCGGTTTTCTCGTAAGACTGTTGCGGCCCAGACGCCGGGGGGAAGCCGCGTTCGGGCCCGTGAACCGGCGCGGCCGTAAGAAATTCGGGCACGCGTCCGCCTGCCCGTGGAGTCTGCATGTCCCTGCATCCGTCCCCGCGCGTCGTCGACGAGCGACGGGAGGACGGCGACCGGCCCCTTGTCCTGCCCGCCCCGACGGGGCGGCAGCAGGGCCTGCCGGGCGTCTCACGGCCGCCCCGGCTGCGGGTCCTGGACGGGCTGCGGATCCTCGCGGCGGTGCTGGTGCTGGTGCACCACTACACCCGCGAGGAGCTGTGGGGGCGGGACGCCTTCGGGTGGCTGACGATGGTGGGCCGCTACAGCTGGCTGGGCGTGGAGCTGTTCTTCATGATCAGCGGCTTCGTCATCTGCATGTCCGCGTGGGGGCGGCCGCTCGGCAGCTACCTGCGCAGCCGGGTGATCCGGCTGGGGCCCGCGTACTGGTTCTGCGTACTGGTCACCATGGGCGTGCTGCTGGCCGTGCAGAAGCCCTTCGGCGGGGCCGGGCCGGGGCTGAGCCAGGTGCTGACCAACCTGTCGATGGTGCAGACCCCGCTGGGCAGTTCCCCGATGGACCCGTCGTACTGGACGCTCTGGTCCGAGGTCCGCTTCTACCTGATCTTCGCCGTGGTGGCGTGGACGGGGCTGACCTACCGCAAGGTGCTGAACTTCTGCTGGATCTGGACGGTGGCCTCGCTGCTGGCGCCGAGCTCCGGGCTGCCGGTGCTGCACGTGCTGGCGAACCCGAACTACTCGCCGCTGTTCATCTCCGGCATCTGCTTCTACCTGATCCGCCGTGAAGGGGCGCGGGCGGGCGAGCCGTGGGCGCTGCTGGTGTTCTCCTGGCTGCTGATGCAGCGCTGGCTGAACGACATCGTCCAGTGGAACACCGTCAAGGGCGACCGGCTGTCCTGGGAGATGTGCCTGCTCGTGGTGACCGTGTGCTACGCGGTGATGGCCGCGGTGGCGCTGGGATGGCTGGACCGGATCGACTGGCGCTGGCTGTCGGTCGCGGGCGCCATGTCGTACCCGCTGTACCTGCTGCACCAGCAGATCGGGGTGACCCTGCTGAAGCAGTGGGCCCGCGACGTCGAGCCGTGGACGCTGCTGCTGGCGTCGATGGCCGTGATGCTGCTGGCGTCGTGGCTGATCCAGCGGTTCGTGGAACGGCCGGCGGCGGGCCGGCTGAAGCGCTTCCTGGAACGCCGGCCGGCCGCGCGGGGCTGAGTACGCGGGAAGGGGCACCCCGAGGGGGCGCCCCTTCCGTACGACCGGGTACCGGGTGCGGCTACTTCTTCTTGCCGGCGGCCGCGCGGAGCTTCCACGGCATGGCGATGGACTCCAGCTGGACGGCCAGGTTCATCTTGGACTCGCCGACGGTGCGGTCCTCGAAGTGGATCGGGACCTCCATCACCCGGAAGCCGCGGCGCAGGGCCTTGTACTTCATCTCCACCTGGAAGCTGTAGCCGGCGCTGCCGATCGACGCGAGGTCGATCGCCTTCAGCGCGGCGGCGCTCCACAGGTTGAAGCCGCCGGTGATGTCGCGGACGCGGGTGCCGAGGATGGTGCTCGCGTACGCGTTGGCCCAGCGGGAGAGCAGCTTGCGGTGCGCGCCCCAGGCGTCGGAGAGGGTGCCGCCCGGCACGTAGCGGGAGCCGACGACGAGACCGGCGCCGGTGGAGCGGGCGACGCCCAGCATCTCGGCGATCTTGCCGGCGGGGTGGGAGCCGTCCGCGTCCATCTGGAGGACGTACTCGGCGCCGTCCTCGACGGCCTTGGCCATGCCGGCGGCGTAGGCGCGGCCGAGGCCGTCCTTGGCGGTGCGGTGCAGGACGGACATGCGGGGCTTGCCGTCCTCGGTGAGGAAGCCCTCCGCCAGCTCGTCCGCGATCTTGCCGGTGCCGTCGGGCGAGGAGTCGTCGACGACCAGCAGGCGCAGGCCCGGCTGGTCGAGACCCATGAGCAGCTCCACCATGCCCGGAAGGTTGCCCGCCTCGTTGTAGGTGGGCATGACCACGGTGAGCGGCGTGTCCGCCCAGGTGTCGGGGAGCTTCGTGGTTGCGACGTCGGTCGCGGGGGGAGTCTGCTGCTCGCCTATCACAGGTTGTGCCTCACTGAAGTTGGTCACCGGTCGGAGGAGAAACGGACGGCGGCGTCCGGCAGTTCAGCCTCACACCACACCCGCACCCCTGCGCGAAGTTCGTTGTCAGCCCCCACGACGGCACCGTCGCCGATGACCGCGCCCGTCACCACCGTGCGCGAACCCACCGAGGCGCCTGCGCCGATGAGGCTGGCGCTCACCACCGTGTCCGCGCCGAGGATCGCGCCGTCCAGCACGATGGAGCCCTGGACGACAGCACCCGATTCGATCCGGGCGCCGGCACCCACAACGGTACCGCCCGACAGCTTGGCACCCTCCGCCACCTCGGCACCGGGGAGCACGAGGGCCTCGCCGCGGGGACCGGGGACGGCCGGGGAGGAGACGATGCCGCGCACGAGGTCGGCGGAGGCCTGGACGAAGGACTCGGGCTTGCCGAGGTCGAGCCAGTAGGTGTCCTCGGTGACGCCGTGCAGCTTGGCACCGGAGGCGAGCAGGCCGGGGAAGGTCTCGCGCTCGACGGAGACCGGGCGGCCGGCCGGGATGGAGTCGATCACGCTGCGGCGGAAGACGTAGCAGCCGGCGTTGATCTGGTCGGTGATGATCTCTTCGGGGGTCTGCGGCTTCTCGGTGAAGGCCAGCACGCGCCCGTCGGCGTCGGTGGGGACCAGGCCGAAGGCGCGGGGGTCCTCGACGCGTACGAGGTGGAGGGAGACGTCGGCGTCGGCCGCCTGGTGGGACTCGACGAGGCCGGCGATGTCGAGGCCGGTGAGGATGTCGCCGTTGAAGACGAGGACCGGGGAGTCCGGGCCGCCCGTCAGGCGCTCCGCGGCGTTGCGGATGGCGCCGCCCGTGCCCAGCGGCTCGTCCTCGACGACGTACTCGAGGGTGATGCCGAAGTCGGAGCCGTCGCCGAAGTAGGGCTCGAAGACCTCGGCGAGGTAGCAGGTGGCCATCACGATGTGCGTGACACCGGCGGCTGCGGCCCTGGCTATCTGGTGGGCGAGGAACGGGACGCCCGCTGCCGGAACCATCGGCTTGGGGGTGTTCACCGTCACGGGGCGCAGTCGCGTCCCCTGCCCGCCGACCAGCAGGATCGCTTCCGTCATTTTGTTCTCTCCCCAACCGGTTCGGGCGTACGAAGCTTCAAAGTTAGCCCATCCCGGGCGGTGCGAAGCCCGGCGGAGTTCCGCCCCGCCCGGCTCCGGCAACGTTCCGGTTACGGCGGCTTCCTCACTCTGCGCATGCGCGGGGGCCCGTCCGTCCCCTCGTGCCGGGGGGCGTGCGGGCCGTGGGACCGAAGACCCGCTGCTCAGCCCCCGGACCCCGCGCCCGGCACCCGCCCTCGTCCGGCGGGCCCCCGCCGCCGGAGCGCGCGGGCCGGCGCGGCGGGGGCGTACGGACCCTCCGGGGGCGCGCATGACCTGCGGGTCCGCCCGCTGGATCGGAATCGTTACAAAGGAGGGGCAAGGGGAGGGGCATGCGCGAAGGCCCCCGGCGGATGCGGGGGCCTTGCGCACGCGGACGGGCCGGGTGGGGTTACGGCAGGTTGCGGGCCATGACGATCCGCTGGACCTGGTTCGTGCCTTCGTAGATCTGCGTGATCTTCGCGTCGCGCATCATGCGCTCGACGGGGTAGTCACGGGTGTAGCCGTAGCCGCCGAGGAGCTGGACGGCGTCCGTGGTGACCTCCATGGCCACGTCCGAGGCGAAGCACTTGGCGGCGGCGCCGAAGAAGGTGAGGTCGGCGTCGACGCGCTCCGACTTGGCGGCGGCCGCGTAGGTCAGCTGGCGGGCGGCTTCGATCTTCATGGCCATGTCCGCGAGCATGAACTGGACGCCCTGGAAGTCGCCGATCGGCTTGCCGAACTGCTTGCGCTCCTGGACGTAGCCCTTGGCGTAGTCCAGGGCGCCCTGGGCGATGCCGAGGGCCTGGGCCGCGATGGTGATGCGGGTGTGGTCGAGGGTCTTCATCGCGGTGGCGAAGCCGGTGCCCTCGGCGCCGATCATGCGGTCGGCGGGGATGCGGACGTTGTCGAGGTAGACCTCGCGCGTCGGGGAGCCCTTGATGCCGAGCTTCTTCTCCGGGGCGCCGAAGGAGACGCCCTCGTCGGACTTCTCGACGACGAAGGCCGAGATGCCCTTGGAGCGCTTCTCCGGGTCGGTGACGGCCATGACCGTGTAGTAGTCGGAGACGCCCGCGTTGGTGATCCAGCGCTTGACGCCGTTCAGCACCCAGAAGTCGCCGTCGCGGACCGCGCGGGTCTTCATGCCGGCCGCGTCGGAGCCCGCGTCGGGCTCGGAGAGGCAGTACGAGAACATCGCGTCGCCCTTGGCGAGCGGGCCGAGGTACTTGGCCTTGAGCTCCTCGGAACCGGAGAGGATCACCGGGAGCGAGCCGAGCTTGTTCACGGCCGGGATAAGAGAGGAGGAGGCGCAGACGCGGGCCACCTCCTCGATCACGATCACGGTGGCGAGGGCGTCGGCGCCGGCGCCGCCGTAGGTCTCGGGCACGTGGACGGCGTGCAGGTCGTTGGCGACCAGGGCGTCGAGGGCCTCCTGCGGGAATCGGGCCTCCTCGTCGACCGCGGCCGCGAACGGGAGGATCTTCGCCTCGCAGAGCGCTCGGACGGACTCGCGGAGCATGTCGTGCTCCTCGGCCGGGCGGTACAGGTCGAAGTCGGCAGAACCCGCCAAGATCTCTCACTCCCCAGGGTGCGGCGCCGAGTGACCCCCCGACAGCTGTGCGTCGCTGTCACGGGTTCGGCGCGGGATGCTAACTACCGTTAAGTAACCCAAATTCTAGTTCCCGGCGCACAGGCAGCGATATGCGGCACGTACGTGAGCTGCGTGACAGCGGGACACCGCTGGGAACGTCCCCCCGTACCGGCCCGACTATGCTCGGGGGCCGCAAACGGCCCCGCACCTCTGGAGCATCCATGGCCCCCCTCAAGATCACCGTGATCGGCACCGGCTACCTGGGCGCCACCCACGCCGCGGCCATGGCGGAGCTCGGCTTCGAGGTGCTGGGGCTGGACGTCGTCCCGGAGAAGGTCGAGATGCTGGCCGCCGGCCGGGTCCCGATGTACGAGCCGGGGCTGGAGGAGCTGCTCGCCCGGCACGTGGCGGGGCTGCCCGGGTCCACCGGGCGGCTGCGGTTCACGCGGTCCTGGGAGGAGGTCGGGGCGTTCGGCGACGTCCACTTCGTCTGCGTGAACACCCCGCAGAAGCACGGCGAGTACGCCTGCGACATGTCGTACGTGGACGCGGCGATCGCCTCGCTCGCCCCGCACCTGAACCGCTCCGCGCTGGTGGTCGGCAAGTCGACGGTGCCGGTGGGCTCCGCGGAGCGGCTCGCGGCGAAGCTCGCGGAGCTGGCCCCGGCGGGCGCGGACGTGGAGCTGGCGTGGAACCCGGAGTTCCTGCGGGAGGGCTTCGCCGTGCAGGACACCCTGCACCCCGACCGGATCGTCATCGGCGTCCGGGGCGAGCGCGGCGAGAAGCTGCTGCGCGAGGTGTACGAGACCCCGATGTCCGAGGGCACCCCGCTGGTGGTGACCGACTTCCCCACCGCCGAGCTGGTCAAGACGGCCGCCAACTCCTTCCTCGCCACGAAGATCTCCTTCATCAACGCGATGGCGGAGGTCTGCGAGGCCGCCGGCGGCGACGTGGCCAAGCTGGCGGAGGCCATCGGCTACGACGAGCGGATCGGCGCCAAGTTCCTGCGCGCCGGGATCGGCTTCGGCGGCGGCTGCCTGCCCAAGGACATCCGCGCCTTCATGGCCCGGGCCGGCGAGCTCGGCGCCGACCAGGCCCTGACCTTCCTGCGCGAGGTCGACTCCATCAACATGCGCCGCCGCGGCCACATGGTCGAGCTGGCCCGGGATGCGGTCGGCGGCTCCTTCCTCGGCAAGCGGGTCGCCGTCCTCGGAGCCACCTTCAAGCCGGACTCCGACGACGTGCGCGACTCCCCCGCGCTCAACGTCGCCGGGCAGATCCACCTCCAGGGCGGCCAGGTCACCGTGTACGACCCCAAGGGGATGGACAACGCCCGCCAGGTCTTCCCCACCCTCGGCTACGCCGACTCCGCGCTCGCGGCGGCCCGCGGGGCCGAGGTCGTCCTGCACCTCACCGAGTGGCGCGAGTTCCGCGAGCTCGACCCCGCCGAGCTGGGATCCGTCGTCACCGACCGGCTGCTCCTCGACGGCCGGAACGCCCTGGACCCGGCCGCCTGGCGGGCCGCCGGCTGGACGTACCGGGCGATGGGGCGGCCGCATGCGTAGGGGGATCGGGGGCCGGCGGCCCGCGGGGGCGTACATCCCTACCCAGTTTTGAACGAACTCAGTCAAGAAAGTGCAATAAACGACTGGGTAGACTTTGAGCCGATGACCACCACCAGCAGCCTCCCAGCCAGCCCCACCGCACCCGCGCCGGCGGCGCCCGCCACACGCCACCGGCGGGGATCCTTCGAAGCAGCCATGCGAGGACGCGGCGCCCTGCTGGGTATCGCGGGCTTCTGGCTGGCCTCCCGGGCCGCGATGCTCTGGATGCTCGTCAACGACTTCTTCAGCTCGAACGTCGTCCGGGTCGAGGTCACCGCGACCTACCACAACTGGTACAACGTCCTCGTCACGTGGACACTGCCGCAAAACGACATCATGTGGCAGTACCCCCCGGCGGCCGCGGCGATCTTCCTCTCCCCGGACCTGCTGCCGTTCCTCACCTACTTCCAGGCCTTCGTCGCCCTGACGGTGCTCTGCGACGGCGTGGTCCTGCTCGGCCTCATCCGGGCCGCGCGCCGGAGCGACGGCAGCATGGCCGGCGCCCTGGTGTGGCTGGTGACGCTGCCGATGATGATGGCGACCCCGTTCGCGCGGTACGACATCCAGGTCACCCTGCTCGCGGTCTTCGCGCTGCTCGCCATGCGCCACCGCCCCAAGGCCGGCGGGGTCATCGCCGGCATCGGCGCGATGGTCAAGGTGTGGCCGCTGCTCACCCTGCTCGGCACCCCGCGCGGCAAGTCGACGCGGGACGCCTTCGTCGCGGCGGCGCTGTCCGCCGTGGCGCTGCTCGCCGTCTTCGCGGCGCTGTTCCGCGACACCTTCGGCTTCCTCGGCAACCAGGGCGACCGCGGCGTGCAGGTCGAGTCCCTCGGCGGGTCCGCGCTGATGGCGGCCCGTCTGGTCGACCTGTGGCCCGGCAAGATCAACTTCCAGTACGGCGCATTCGAGTACGTCGGCCCGTACGTCCCGACCATCGCGCGGGCCTCGCTCGGCCTGACGGTGGCCGGCTTCCTGCTGCTCCTGCTGTGGCGCGTCAGGGCCAACCGCTGGTCGAGCGCGACGCCTTTCGACGCCGCGCTCTGCGCGATCCTGGTCTTCACGGTCACCAGCCGGGTCATCAGCCCGCAGTACATGATCTGGCTGCTCGGCCTCGCCGCGGTCTGCCTGACCTCCAAGAACACCACCCAGCGTCCGATCGCCTGGCTGCTGATCGTCGCCAACGCCCTGACCACGCTGATCTTCCCGGTCTGGTACGGCTCGGACATCCTCACCAACAGCACGCTCGGCACGGTCCTGCTGTGCGCCCGCAACGGCCTCCTGCTCTACGCCACGGTGTGGTCCGGGGTCCGGCTGTGGAAGGCGACCGTCCTGCCGAAGCGGGCACTGGCCACCGCCTGAGCCGGACCCCCTAAGGGCTTCGGCGGTGCTGTGCGGCGCGGGCCGTGAACTCCGCGTCGCGCAGCACCCGCTGGGCGTTGCCCCAGGTCAGCAGGGCGACGTCGTCCTCCGACCAGCCCCGTTCCAGCAGTTCCGCGATCAGCTTCGGGTAGCCCGAGGGATCCGTCAGCCCGGCCGGCCGGGGGCCTCCTCGCTCGGCGCCGAAGGCGGCTCCGAGTCCGACGCCCTCCGGGCCCGCGATGGCCCGTACGTGCTCCAGGTGGTCGGCCACCGCGTGCAGGGAGTCGCCCGTCCGCGCGGGGTCGAAGGTGACCATCGCCAGTCCGTTCGCCGCCCGCAGCGCGAGCAGCACCTCGTCCGTGACGTTGCCCGGATGGGAGGTGAGGGCGGCGGCCCCCGTGTTCGAGATGATCACCGGTGCCTTGGACGCCGCCGCGAGCTGGCAGGCCGCGGCCGGCGGGCAGCCCGTCAGGTCCAGCAGCATCGCCAGCCGGTTCACCTCCTTGACCACCTCGTGGCCGAAGGCGGTCAGGCCCTCCTCGGCCCAGGGGGCGCCGGCCGGTGCGATGATCCGCACGCCCAGGGCGTGGAAGGCGCGCAGCGCGCCGAGGGAGTCGGTGAGCGTGCTGCCGGGCACGGGGCCCAGGAACGAGGCGATCCGGCCCCGGTTGCGGGCGTCGGCCATGTCGTCGGCGCTCAGGGCGAGGCACAGGCTGTCGGAGTAGCGGCGCATCAGGGACCGCGCCACGTCGATCTGTTCGAGGGTGTCGGACACCACCTGGTCGGCGGCCGCGCCCTCGCGCGGCCGGCCCGGGGGTACGAGCAGCGTCCAGAACTGTGCGCCCACTCCGCCGGCGCGCAGCCGGGGGATGTCGGTGTCGACACCGGTGTCCGGGGTGTCGATGTCGTGGTACGGGCTCTGGCGCAGGGTCCAGACGAGGGTGTTGCACCCGTCCGCGACGGGGTGGACGGCGAGCAGCGCGGCCGCGCGGTCCAGGGCGCCGCCCGCGAAGGCGGGGGCGGTGACGGGGACGTCTTCGGCTCCGACGCCCACGGAGTGGGGTTCATCCTGCAGGTCGGCCATGGCGTTGGCTCCGGTCTCGGCGGCAGCAGGGAGAGAAGATGCTGCCACGGTGACACGGGGGGCGCCGGGGCCGCCCGGCGGATGTGGCGTTCGGGTGGTGCCCCGGTCCGCGGACGGGCTCCGGCGGGGTCGCGGGTCCGGTCCGGACCGGGGGCGCGGGCCGGCAGCGCCGCCGCGCGCATTCCGGGGCGCGGGCCGGCACCCCCGGGGCGGGGTCCGGGCCGGAGCCCGGGCCCCGCGCGGCGGGGGTCAGAGGCAGGCGTTGGACGGACCCCGGGTCGCCGACAGCTCCCGGGCCGCCGACTCCGCGTCGCGCAGCACCCGTACCGCGTTGGACCAGGTGAGCTTCGCCAGGTCGGCCCGGGACCAGCCGCGCCCGATCAGCTCCGCGATCAGGTTCGGGTAGCCGGCCACGTCGTCCAGCCCCGCCGGGGTGAAGGCCGTGCCGTCGAAGTCCCCGCCGATACCGATGTGGTCGACTCCGGCGGCCTCGCGCATGTGGTCGAGGTGGTCGGCGACGGTGGCGGCGGTGGCCACCGGGCGGGGGCGCGCCTCTTCGAACGCCCGGTGCAGGGCCATCGCCTCGGGGGTGGTGTCGAGGTGGTGGAAGCCGTGGGCGCGCAGGTTCTCGTCCGCCGCGAGGGTCCACTCGACGGCGGCGGGGAGGATGAACTTCGGCACGAAGGTGGCCATCGCCACCCCGCCGTTGCCGGCGAGCCGCTCCAGCACGTCGTCGGGGACGTTGCGGGGGTGGTCGCAGACGGCGCGCGCCGAGGAGTGCGAGAAGATCACCGGCGCCCGTGTCACGTCGAGGGCGTCGCGCATCGTCGACGCGGCGACGTGCGAGAGGTCGACGAGCATGCCGATGCGGTTCATCTCCCGCACGACCTCGCGGCCGAAGTCGGTGAGGCCGCCGTGCCGGGGTTCGTCGGTGGCCGAGTCCGCCCAGTCGATGGTGTCGTTGTGGGTGAGCGTCATGTAGCGCACGCCCAGCCGGTGCAGGGCGCGCAGGGTGGCGAGCGAGTTGTTGATGGAGTGGCCGCCCTCGGCACCCATCAGGGAGGCGATGCGGCCGTCGGCGCGGGCCGCCTCCATGTCGTCCGCCGTCAGCGCGCGCACCAGCGAGCCGGGATAACGGGTGATCAGCTGGTCGACGGCGTCGATCTGTTCCAGGGTGGCGCTGACCGCCTCGTCGCCGCTGTAGTCGGAGCGCACGTACACCGACCAGAACTGGGCGCCGACCCCGCCGGCGCGCAGCCGGGGGAGGTCGGTGTGCAGGTGGCCCGACTGGTCGCCGCCGATGTCGCGGCGGTCGAGGTCGTAGCGGACCTGCTGGCGCAGCGCCCAGGGCAGGTCGTTGTGTCCGTCGACGACCGGGTACTCGGCGAGCAGCTCCCTGGCCTGCGCCAGCAGGTCCGCCGCGCTCACTTGCCGAACCCGAAGGATTCCGCGCCCGCGACCTTGGCGCGCAGCCGCTTGCCCTTCTCGGTGGCCTGGTCGTTGAGCTCCTGCTGGAAGTCGCGCATCCGGCCGAGCAGCTCCGGGTCGTGCGCGGCCAGCATGCGTACGGCCAGCAGGCCGGCGTTGCGCGCTCCGGCGACGGAGACGGTGGCGACGGGAACCCCGGCGGGCATCTGGACGATCGACAGCAGGGAGTCCATGCCGTCGAGGTACTTCAGCGGTACCGGGACGCCGATGACGGGCAGCGGCGTGACGGAGGCGAGCATCCCGGGCAGGTGGGCGGCTCCGCCCGCGCCCGCGATGATCGCCTTCAGGCCCCGGTCGGCGGCCTGCTCACCGTACGAGACCATCTCGCGCGGCATGCGGTGGGCGGAGACGACGTCGACCTCGTAGGGGATCTCGAACTCGTCCAGCGCCTGGGCGGCGGCCTCCATGACCGGCCAGTCGGAGTCCGAGCCCATGACGATGCCTACGACGGGGGCCTGGGAACTCGCGGTGCTCATCTGAATCTCCTTGCAGGGAAACCCCGGCCGGAAAGCCGGAGAGGAAATGCGTGCCCGGACCAGGGTCCAGCGGCAACCGCACGCCGCTGGACAATGCCCTGATCCAAGGTTGTGTTCGGTTCTTGACCGGTCATGGCGTCCGGTGGATGAGGGGTTGCTTCTCCGGTGAAGCGCGCGTTCAAGTACCTCTTCCATCCGACCGGTGCGCAAGCAGCTGAGCTGGAACTGTCCTGTCCGGCGGAGGAGCCAGCCCGGAACACGAGCGCAGGGACCGCGAGCGGCTGGCCCGGGCCCAGCGAGATCTGGCCGGGAAGGAGAAGGGCGGCGACAACCGGGCCAAGGCCCGGCTCAAGGCGGCGAGGATCCGTGCTCGGATCGCCGACCGCCGCCGTGATCCAGCGGTCGGCCTTATGGCCGCCGGGCCGGCGGCAGCAGTCTGTGGAGACAGCGCAAGACCTCAACGGAACACCCCTGAGAGGCAGCAGTCAGTGAAGCGGAAAGCCCGACCCGCGAGGGTGGGGAGTCCCCCTCCATCAGGAGGGGGACCAGGTCACTCGGTGATCGTTCCCCTGAGGTAGCCGGCTGCGTGACGTGCGCGCTCCAGCACATCGTCCAGGTCGTCGCCGTAGGTGTTGACGTGGCCGACCTTGCGGCCGTGTTTCACGTCCTTGCCGTACATGTGGATCTTCACCTGCGGGTCGTGGGCCATGCAGTGCAGGTACGCCGCGTACATGTCGGGGTAGTCCCCGCCGAGCACGTTCGCCATGACCGTCCAGCGGGCCCGGGGGCGCGGGTCGCCCAGGGGGAGGTCCAGGACCGCGCGGACGTGGTTGGCGAACTGGGAGGTGACCGCACCGTCCTGGGTCCAGTGGCCGCTGTTGTGCGGGCGCATGGCCAGTTCGTTGACGAGGATGCGGCCGTCGGTGGTCTCGAACAGCTCCACGGCCAGGTGGCCGGTCACGTCGAGCTCACGCGCGATGCGCAGGGCCAGGGCCTGGGCTTCGCCGGCGAGGGCCTCGGACAGGTTGGGGGCGGGGGCGATCACCGTGTCGCAGACCCCGTCCACCTGGATGGACTCGACGACGGGGTAGGCCACCGCCTGGCCGTGCGGGGAGCGGACGATGTTGGCCGCGAGTTCGCGGACGTAGTCCACCTTCTCCTCGGCGAGGACCGGGACGCCCGCCTTGAAGGGGGCCTCCGCGTCCTCGGGGGTGCGGACGAACCACACGCCCTTGCCGTCGTACCCGCCGCGCACCGTCTTGAGGATGACGGGGAAGCCCCCGACCTCCTCCGCGAAGGCCGCCGCGTCCGCCGGATCGCTCACGATCCGGTGGCGGGGGCTGGGCGCGCCGATCTCGTCGAGCCTGGCGCGCATCACCCCCTTGTCCTGGGCGTGCACCAACGCGTCGGGCCCCGGGCGGACGGGGATGCCGTCCGCTTCCAGGGCCCGGAGGTGCTCGGTGGGTACGTGCTCGTGATCGAAGGTGATCACGTCGCAGCCGCGCGCGAAGGCGCGCAACGTCTCCAGGTCGCGATAGTCGCCGATGACGACGTCGCTCACGACCTGGGCCGCCGAGTCCTGTGGGGTGTCACTGAGGATCTTGAATCTGATGCCGAGGGGGATACCCGCCTCGTGGGTCATGCGGGCGAGCTGACCGCCGCCGACCATGCCGACTACCGGGAACGTCACGCCTCCAGGGTATCCGCCGGTATTCCGCCATTCGGACGTGACCCTGGCGCGGACCCTCCGGCGGGTCCCGGAGGGCCTGTGTGCCGTGCGTCGCACGGGGTGCCGGGGCGCGGACGACCGCCGCGGGGGACACTTAGCATGGTGGAGTTGACGAGATCGGGTGACGCGCCGCCGCGGGGCGACGACGACGGACAGGGACTGAAGCATCAGATGAGCAGCACGCCGAACGCCGTACCGCTGTCCGAGCGCTTGCGTGGGCTGGCCCGGGAAGTCGTGAAGTTCGGGGCGGTCGGGGGCGCGGGCGTCCTGGTGAACTTCGGCGTGTTCAACCTGCTGCGGAGCACGACCGACCTGCAGACCGTGCGGGCGAACGTCATAGCCATCGTGGTCGCGATCATCACGAACTACGTGGGGTTCCGTTACTTCACCTACCGTGACCGCGACCTGGGCAGCCGGCGGCGCGAGATGGTCCTCTTCGTCGTGTTCAGCCTGATCGGCATGGTCATCGAGAGCGGCGTGCTCTACGTGGCCACGTACGGCTTCGGCTTCGACAGCTCGCTGGCGAACAACGTGTTCAAGTTCTTCGGCATGGGCGTGGCGACCGTGTTCCGGTTCTGGTCGTACCGGACGTGGGTCTTCAAGGCCCTGCCCACGCCGGCCGCGCATTCGCTGGTCGTCGAGCAGCGCGACGGGCACGACGTGCCCGTCACCCCCCGTACCCCGGAGCCCGCGGGCAACCAGGGCTGATCCCCTGGCCCCCTTCCCCCTCCGGCCCTCAGGCCCCTACCTGACCGTCCGCTCCGGCTCCGTGCGCTCGGGGGCGGTGCGGCTGAGGAAGAGCGCGAACACCGGCGGCTGACCCTGGAGGAGCTCCAGGCGGCCGCCGTCCGCTTCCGCGAGGTCCCGGGCGACGGCGAGGCCGATGCCGGTGGAGTTGCGGCCGCTGATGGCCCGCTCGAAGATCCGGTTGCCGAGGTCGGGCGGGACGCCGGGGCCCTCGTCCGTGACCTCGATGACGGCCTGGTTGCCGGTGACGCGGGTGCGCAGGGCGACCGTGCCGCCGCCGTGCATCAGCGCGTTCTCCACGAGCGTCGCCAGTACCTGGGAGACCGCGCCCGGGGTGCCCACGGCCCGCATGCCGGTCTTCCCGGAGCGCACCACGGCCCGTCCGGCGCTGCGGTAGGCCGGCCGCCACTCCTCCACCTGCTGTTTGACGACCTCGTCCAGGTCGAAGGGGACCGCCGAGCCGGTCCGGGGGTCGCGTGAGTTCGTCAGCAGCCGCTGGACCACGTCCGTGAGCCGTTCCACCTGGGTGAGGGCGATGGTGGCCTCCTCCCGCACGGTCGCCAGGTCCTCGGTGACCGTGATCTCCTCCAGCCGCATCGACAGGGCGGTCAGCGGGGTGCGCAGCTGGTGGGAGGCGTCGGCGGCCAGGCGCCGCTCGGCGGTCAGCATGCGGGCGATCCGCTCCGCGCTGGAGTCCAGTACGTCGGCGACCCGGTCCAGCTCGGGGACCCCGTAGCGCTTGTGCCGGGGGCGCGGGTCGCCGGAGCCCAGCCGCTCGGCGGTCTCGGCGAGGTCGGTGAGCGGGGAGGCGAGCCGGTTGGCCTGGCGTACGGCGAGCAGTACGGCCGCCACGACGGCCAGCAGCGCCACGGCGCCGACCACGGCCAGGGTCCGCCCGACCTCCCGGGTGACGGTGGCGCGGGGCTCCTCGACGACCACGAGGACGCCCTGCTCGCCGCGCGCGGTGCCCCGGATGACACTGTCGTCGATCCGGTCGCCGACCTCGACGACGGGGCGGCCGGGGATGGTGATGCGGGCGTACGTGCCGTGGTCGAGCTGCTCGGCGATGGCGCCCGCATCGACCGGCTCGCGCTCCAGGGCGTCCGCCTCGACGATGCCGAGCAGCCGCAGGGCCTCGGATCCGATGCGGTCCTGGGCGCTGCTGGTGATGGTCCGGGTCTCCACGATGACGAGGGAGACCCCGAACACGGCGATCACGACGAGCACCACGGCGAGCGTGGAGTTGATGAGGCGGCGGCGCATGCCTAGAGGATGCCCGATGCCCCGGACGGCGGAGGGTCAGCTCTTCTCGAAGCGGAAGCCGACGCCCCGGACGGTGGCGATGTAGCGGGGGTTCGCGGCGTCGTCGCCCAGCTTCTTGCGCAGCCAGGAGATGTGCATGTCGAGGGTCTTGGTGGAGGACCACCAGGTGGTGTCCCAGACCTCGCGCATCAGCTGGTCGCGGGTGACGACGCGGCCGGCGTCGCGGACCAGGACGCGCAGCAGGTCGAACTCCTTCGCGGTGAGCTGGAGCTCCTCCTCCCCCATCCAGGCGCGGTGCGACTCGACGTCGATGCGCACGCCGTGGGTGGCGGGGGGCTGGGCGGACTCGGCGGAGCCGCGCCGCAGCAGGGCCCGTACGCGGGCCAGGAGCTCGGCGAGGCGGAAGGGCTTGGTGACGTAGTCGTCGGCTCCGGCGTCCAGGCCGACGACCGTGTCGACCTCGTCGGCGCGGGCGGTGAGCACCAGGATCGGGAAGCCGTGGCCCTCGGCGCGCAGGCGCCGGGCCACCTCCAGGCCGTCCATGCCGGGCAGGCCCAGGTCCAGGACGACGAGGTCGACGCCGCCCTGCAGTCCGGCGTCCAGGGCGGTGGGACCGTCCTCCCGGACCTCGACCTCGTAACCCTCCCGGCGCAGGGCGCGGGCGAGGGGTTCCGAGATGGATGCGTCGTCCTCGGCGAGCAGTACACGCGTCATGTGGGTGATGGTAGTCCGCGGCGGCTAGGTGCAGGCGCTTGCCCGCACACCCCTCTCGAACTGGGGTTATGAACTACTACCCGCCTTCGAACCTGACGTATCGGTTCCCCGGAAACCTGTGATCCATCTCTCAAGCCCTTCCATATGCATCGGTGCCCTGTCGTATGGTGGCGGAACGCCCGATGCACTACCGAGGGGACATCTGCGCTCAAATCCGAGCCAAGAACCTCAAATTCTGCTCTGGTCGGTTGGTTCCGGCCCAGATGACAGTGAATGACCTAGGGGCCGGGCCCGGCGCGCGAGGAGGCGCGCGGGGCGTGGATCCCGGTTACGGCTGCCCCGTCACCCCGCCATCGCGGGACACGAGACCCCAGGGCGTGGGGTGGGACATCCGTCGCCGGTGCCGGCCACCCCCCACCGGGCGCTGAACAGCTCACGAAGCCAAGCGTCCCGAGCAAGCAAGGATCGACCATGGCTTCCAGCCTGACGAAGGACTCGGCGACTCCGGCGCCGGAAAAGACCTTCCTCGGCCACCCCGTTGGCCTGGCCACGCTGTTCATGACCGAGATGTGGGAGCGCTTCTCCTACTACGGCATGCGTGCGCTTCTCGTTCTGTACTTGGTCTCCGGCGGCGTCGACGCCGCGACGGGCAGCCAGGGCGGGGGCCTCGGCTTCACCGCGGCGACGGCCACGGCGATCTACTCCGTGTACGTGGCGCTGGTCTACCTCATGGCCCTGCCCGGCGGCTGGTTCGGCGACCGCGTCTGGGGCGCCCGCAAGACCGTCGCCATCGCCGGCGGCGTGATCATGGCGGGCCACGTGGCGCTCGCGCTGCCCGGCCAGATCTCGTTCTTCGTCGGTCTGCTGCTGGTCGCGATCGGCTCGGGTCTGCTGAAGGCCAATATCTCCACGATGGTCGGCCACCTGTACAAGGGCCTGGACGACCCGCGCCGTGACAGCGGCTTCACGATCTTCTACATCGGCATCAACGTGGGTGCCTTCGCGGCTCCGCTCGTGATCGGCACCATCGGCGAGACCGTCAACTGGCACGTGGGCTTCCTGCTCGCCGCCATCGGCATGGGCATCGGCCTGGTGGTCTACCTGCTCGCCGGCCGCACGCTGAGCCCGAAGAGCAGCCTGGTCCCGAACCCGCTGACGCCGGCCGAGCGCAAGGCCGTGACCGTCAAGGCCCTCGCGGTCCTGGCCGTCGTCGCCGTGTTCTACACCGCCGTGACCATGGCCGACATGTTCACGATCAAGTGGGCGCTGTACCCGATCACCATCGCCGGTCTGGTCATCCCGGTCGCCGTCCTCGTCCGCATCAAGCGCGACAAGGACCTGACCCCGGGCGAGCAGGGCCGGATGAGCGCCTACATCTGGTTCTTCGTGGCCGCCGCCGTCTTCTGGATGATCTACGACCAGGGCGGTTCGACCCTCTCGCTGTTCGGTGACAAGAACTCCGAGCGCAGCCTCTTCGGCTGGGAAGTCCCGACCGTCATCTTCCAGTCGCTGAACCCGCTCTTCGTGGTGGCCCTGGCCCCGGTCTTCGCCGCCGTGTGGGTGGCGCTGGCCCGCCGCAACCGCGAGCCCAGCACCATCGTGAAGTTCTCGGTGGCCCTGGTCATCGTCGGCGCCTCGTTCTTCGTGTTCGCCATCCCGCTGAACCAGACCTCGGGCAACGACACCAAGGTCACCATGTGGTGGCTGGTGCTGATCTTCCTGATGCACACCATCGCGGAGCTGTGCCTGTCCCCGGTCGGCCTGTCGGTCACCACCAAGATGGCGCCGCAGAAGTACTCGTCCCAGATGATGGGCGTGTGGTTCCTCGCCGTCACCGCCGGTGACTGCATCACCGGTCTGCTCGGCCTGGCCGAGGTCAAGATGAACGGCGTGGGCGTGATCCTCTTCCAGGCGGCCGCCGCCGTGCTCGCCGGTCTCGCGATCTACATGTACCGCAAGAAGGTCGACGCCCTCACGGGTGACACGAACTGAGTCGACCCGCGCGAGCGGTGAACGGCCCGGCACACCGGAAGGTGTGCCGGGCCGTTCCGCTGTCCGGGAGGACCCGTCAGCGGGTGCCGCGCAGGCGGCGCCAGGGGGTGAAGGTGAAGACCGCGCCGCCGAGCAGGATCACGGTGCCGGCGACCAGGGCCAGGGCCTTGACGCCGCCCTCGTCGTCGGCGCCGGTCTCGGCGAGGCCGCCCGAGGTGCCGGAGCTGCTGCCCGAGGCCGCGGAGCCCGAGGCGCTGGAGCCGGAGCCGCCCGGCTGGGCGGTGGTGTCCAGCTCCAGGGAGACGCCGCTGCTGGCCGCCTTGCAGGGCACGTTGATCGGGGTGGAGCCCGGGGCCATCGTGACGTCGATGGTCAGCTGGTCGGGGCTGAGCGTCACCTTGCCCGACTTCCCCGGCTTGTAGGTGCCCGTCATGTCGCTGAGGCTGACCGGGGCCTTGTCCGGGATGGGCTCCGCGTTCGCCGGGCCGGTGACCTTGACCGTGCCGCTGTCGGCGCCGCCCAGCTTGATGTCCATCGAGGGCTTGAGGGCCCCGGCGGGCAGGGCCATGGGGGCGGCCATGGCTCCCTTGGCGGTTTTGACGGTGAGGTCGTAGCCGCCGCCCGCGTTCTTCTTGGCGTTGACGGTGACGGGGGTCTTGATGCCGCCGGGGACGACCGCGCCGCAGTCGTACGCCACCTCGACGGCCTTGCCCGGGAAGTCGGTCTGGCCGCCGCTGCCGCCGCTGCCTCCCGAGGAGCCGCCCGAGGCGGTGGACGAGCTGCCCGTGGTGGTGGAGCCGCCGGAGGTGGTGGCGCCCCCGGAGGCCGTACCGCCCGTCGCCGTGCCGCCGGAGGTGGTGCCGCCGCTGGTGGTACCGCCGCTGCCGCCGTCCGAGACGTCGATGACCGCGCCCCCCTTCACCTCGCCCACCGGGGAGCACTTGGTGACGAAGGTGCCGAAGGAGAAGGTCACCGCGACCTCGTACTTGCCCGGGGTGACGGTGATCTTGCCGGCCTTGGTCAGCTTCAGCTTGCCCTTCATGACCGACATGACCATGGGCGCCTTCTTGGGTATCTCCGGGTTCTTCTTCTCCCCGACGACCTTCACCTCCCCGCCGCCGGCCGTGAGCCAGCCGGTGGGCTGGACGGAGTCCTTCGGGATCACCATCAGGTCGGTGTTGTTCGAGGCCGGCTTCACCGTCTCCCACGACACGTCGACCTCGTCGCCGACCTTGGCCGTGGCCGGGGCGGTGATCTTGGCGGTGGTCTCTCCCTCCACCGGATCGCCCCCGCCGGCCGGCGGTACGCACTTGACCTTGAACGTGGCTTCGGCGGCCTGGGCGGGGGATGCCGCCACGGCGATACCCGCGCCGCCGAGCAGCAGCGCGACCACGGCCGCGCTCGCCCTCCGTTGGGTCTTCACGATGGTCCCTTCGTCGTCGGACTGTGATCGGACGGTGCGGACGTCTGAGGGGGCCGGGCCTCGCGCGGCACCGGCCCGGGCCCCGGCCCCGGCCCCGTGGGCTGCCCGGGGGTGAACCACGGCAGGACCGCCGTGGGCGCGCCGGTGTCCCGTACGGCGGGGACCTTCGGCAGGCGGGCGGTCACCGCCGGGTCCCCCGCGGCGGCCGGGTCCGGGGCCGGCCGGCTGCCGCGGTGGCGGCCGGAGGCCCCGGCGCGCGGGCGGACCCGGTCGACGACGGCCATGCCCGCGCGGAAGAGCGCCGTCGGGATCACCACCAGCAGCAGGCCCCAGAACAGCAGCACCCCGTACGGGCGGTCCACGCCCCAGGGCTGGGTGGCGAGCAGGGTCTCCCCATACTTGAGGGAAACGGTGTAGTCGCCGTGGGCGCCGGCCGGCAGGGCCACGTCCAGCGCGACCTCCGCCTTGCCGCCGGGCGGGATCGTCCCCTTCCAGCGGGCCTCCTCCCAGACCGGGGCGAAGACCCCGTGCGCGGTGCCGAGCTGGAAGACGGGGTCCTTGACCGGGGCCGAGCCGAGGTTGCCGACGGTGGCGGTGAACTTCCGGCCGGGCGGGGCGCCGAACCAGGTCAGCACCCCGTCCTCGCCCTTGAGGCGGACGCCGGTGAGCAGCGCCAGCCGGGCGGTGCCCGATTCGGCGGGCAGCTCGGCCACCGGATGGCCGGTGATCTTCAGCGGTACGGCCACGGTCGACTGGTCGCCGTTGACGGACGTCACGTTGACCACGCAGGGGCAGGGCTTGGGCGGCTCCGCCACGGGCAGCCGGGCGGTGAAGCGCCCGTCGTCGCCGACGGAGACGGCCGTACCGTCGGCGTTGGCGCAGCTGTTGGTGCCGCCGATCATGTTCTGGCCGCAGACCAGCAGCATGACGAGGGTCTTCGGCCGCCAGCCGGTGCCGGTGACCGTGAGCTCGGTGCCCTTGGCCGCCTCCTGGAGGGAGAGCGCCGCGGCGGGCTTCCCCTCGGCGGCGGAGGCGGGGGCGGCCGTCGCGAACAGGGCCAGCAGGCCCAGCAGCGGCAGCAGCGCGAGGGCGAGTGCCGCCGGGGCCGCGCCGGGGGTGGGTACGGCCCGGGGGCCGGCCGTGCGACTGCGGCTCACCTGGTTGCTCCCGTCAGCTCGTGCGCGTCCTCGTGGCGGGGTGCCGGGGCCCGGTCCGGCGGGGGCGCGGGGGTGCCGTGCGGCCGCTCGCGCCGGGTGCGGCGGGCGCGGCGGGCCCGTACGAGGAGCAGCGCGGCCAGGGCGGTCCCGCCGAGGGCGAGCGCGGCGCCGGCGGCCAGGGGGGCGGTGCCGCCGGGTGCCAGCCAGGCGGTGGCGGTGGCGGTGGCCGGGGCCGCGCCGGGGGCGGTGGCGGTGAGGGTGACGGCGACCCGGTCGAGGGCGGGCGCGCCGGGCCAGGGTTCGCTCAGCCGGGCCCGCCGGCCGGGCAGCAGCTCGACCGGCAGGGCGCGGGCGGGGCGGGCGGGGAGCTCGCGGAGGGTGCCGTCGGCGCGGAGGGCGAGCTCGGGGGTGAGGGCCACGTTGCCCCGGTTGACCAGGGTGTAGTCGACGACGGCGGCCGCGCCGTGGCCGCGTACGGAGACGTCCTCGACGGTGAGCGCGGCCAGGGCCGGACCGGCGACCCGCAGGTGGACCCGTACGCCGGCCTCGCGCCCGCCCCCGGTGGCGACGACGGCGGCGGGGTGGTCGCCGGGCGGGGCGGCGGGCGGCACGGTGACGGTGAAGGGGACCACCGCGCGGGTGCGGGGCGGGAGTCTGACCGTGGTGGCGGCGCCGAAGCTGATCCAGGAGCCCGCGCCGGAGGTGCCGGAGGCCCCGGGGGCGGCGGGGCGCACGGCGAGGGCGCCGTCCGGGGCGTTGTGGGCGTCGGCCCCGCGCAGGGTGACGGTGTGCTCCCGGTCGCCGGGGTTGTCGAGGGTGAGGCGGTCCTCCAGGACGGTGCCGGCGGGGCCGGCGAGGTAGAAGTACGGGCGCGCGGGGCCGGGGCGGGCGGTGGCCGGCCCGGCGGTCCAGCCGGGTTCGTCGGCGGCCGCGGCCGGGGCGCCGTACAGGGCGGCGGCGTACAGGGCGGCGGCGAGGAGTGCGGTGCCGGGCCGCCTGGGGCCGCGTCGGGGGGTGGGGAGCACGGGCCGCCTGGGGCCGCGGTGTCGGGGGGTGGGGAGCACGGGCGGCGGCTCCGTTCAGGCCCGGGTCCGCTGGGGCCGCCGGCCGCGCCGGGTCAGCCAGAGCACCCCGGCCGCGCCGGAGAGCAGCACGGTGGCGCCGAGGGTGCCGAGGGCCAGGGCGGAGTCGGCGGGGCCGGTCTGCGGGAGGGTGTCGCCGCCGCCCCCGCCGTCGCCGCCGCCGGTCTGGGGGGCTCCGCCGCCGGCGGCCGTGACCTCCAGCTCCAGGGACGGCTTGGGGCTGTTGCCCGGGGTGCAGGTGGTGGTGGTCCCCATGGCCTTGATGGTGAGGACGCCCGCCGTGAAGGTGACCTTGCCGCTCTTCTTCGGGGTGTAGGTGCCCGAGAGGTCGGTGATCTTGATGGGGGTGTTGGCGGGGGCGGCCTCGGGGTTGGGCGGGCCGGAGACCGGTACGGAGACCTTCTCGGCGCCGTCGGTCATGATCACGGCGCTGGGGTTCATCGCGCCCTTGCCGAGCTCGATGGGGCTGGAGGAGACGCCCTTCTGGAAGGACATCGTCAGCTTGTAGCCGTCGCCCTCCTTGACGGCCTTGATGTCGATGGGCGAGACCGCCGACTTGTCCCCGATGGGGGTCTGGCAGTTGTACTGGACGTCGACCACGTCGGCGTGGGCCGCGGGGGCGGCGAACAGGACCGCGGAGCCGGCGAACGCGAGCGCGAGCGCCGGCGCGAGTGCGGTGGAGCGTTTCCGGTCGGACACCTTCGTCTTCCCCTCGGGCCACAAGTTACTGACGACACATCAGATGGGTGGCACAAGGTACGCCCGGGACCTTACGGAGGGAAGACAAAGGGCAGACGGTGCTTCGGGCGGTTTCCCGGGCCCGGCCCGGGAGCCGCTCAGGCGGCGCGGACCCCCCGCTGCCAGACGGCGGAGACCAGCGGGACGCCCGGCCGGTAGGCGAGGTGGACGTGGCTCGGGGCGTCGAGCAGGGCCAGGTCCGCGCGGGCCCCGGGCGCCAGGCGGCCGATGTCCCCGCGGCGCAGCGCGCGGGCCCCGCCGGCGGTCGCGGCCCACAGGGCCTCGTCGGGGGTCATGCCCATGTCCCGGACGGCGAGGGCGATGCAGAACGGCATGGAACTCGTGTACGAGGAGCCGGGGTTGCAGTCGGTGGACAGGGCGACGGTGGCGCCCGCGTCGAGCAGCCGGCGGGCGTCGGGCCACTGGGCGCGGGTGGAGAACTCGGCGCCGGGCAGCAGCGTCGCGACGGTGGTGCCGGCGGCCTGGGCGAGGGCGTCCACGTCGGCGTCGGTGAGGTGGGTGCAGTGGTCGGCGGAGGCCGCCTCCAGCTCCACGGCGAGCTGGACGCCGGGCCCGTACGAGAGCTGGTTGGCGTGGACGCGCGGGATCAGCCCGGCGGCCGCTCCGGCGGTGAGGATGGCGCGGGCCTGGTCGCCGTCGAAGGCGCCCTTCTCGCAGAAGACGTCCACCCAGCGCGCGTACGGGGCACAGGCCTCCAGCATCTCGCCGGTGACGAGGTCCACGTAGCCGGCCGGGTCGTCGGCGTAGTCGGGGGAGACGATGTGCGCGCCGAGGTAGGTGACCTCCTCGGTGTGCGCGGAGGCGATGCGCAGCGCGCGGGCCTCGTCGGCGACGGTGAGGCCGTAGCCGGATTTGGTCTCGAAGGTGGTGGTGCCCTGGCGGCGGGCCTCGTCGAGGTGGCGCAGCAGGTTGGCCTCCAGCTGCGCGTCGGTGGCGGCGCGGGTGGCGGCGACGGTGGTGCGGATGCCGCCGGCGGAGTAGCTGCGGCCGGACATCCGGGCGTTGAACTCGGCGGTGCGGTCGCCGGCGAAGACGAGGTGGCTGTGGGAGTCGACGAAGCCGGGGATGACGGCGCGGCCCTTCGCGTCGAAGGAGGCGTCGGCGGCGGGGGCCGTGGCGGCTTCGCCGGCCCAGGCGATGGTGTCGCCGTCGATGACGACGGCCGCGTTCTCGATCAGCCCGAGGGGGGTGCCGTCGCCGAGGGCGGGGTCGTTGGTGACGAGGCTGCCGATGTTGGTGATCAGGGTGGTGGACACGGGGTTCCTCTCGGAGGGTTCTGTCCCCCGCCCCGCCCCTGCTCCGTTGCCCGGGGCTGCGCCCGGGGCCCCGCGCCGCGAACGCCGGCGGGGCTGGATCTCGTGGCGGGGTGGGGGACTCCAGGCGTCAGCCTCGGACGGCGGCGATCGAGTCGGCCAGGGCCGCGGCCACGTCCCCGACCAGGGTGTGGTGGCCGTCGCGGACCACGTGGCGGCCGCCGACCACCGTGTGGCGGACGTCGGCCGCCGAGGCGGCGAAGACGGCCGTCTCGGCGCCGAACCGGGGCAGCGGGCCGGCGGTGCGGACGGAGTCCAGGGCGACGGTGGTGAAGTCGGCCAGGGCCCCCGCCTCCAGGCGGCCCGCGTCCGGCAGGCCGAGCGCGGCGTGCCCGTCGGCGGTGGCGGCGGTCAGCAGGGCGTTCGCCGTCCAGTGGCCCCGGGTGCGGCTGCGCAGCCGCTCGTTGAGCTCCATCGCCCGCGCCTCCTCCAGGAGGTCGATCACGGCGTGGCTGTCGCTGCCGAGCGACAGCGGGCTGCCCGCCCGCTGGAGCGGGCCGGCCGGGCCGATGCCGTCGGCGAGGTCGCGTTCGGTGGTGGGGCACATGCAGGTGCCGGTGGCGGTCCCGCCGAGCAGGGCGATGTCCGCGTCCGTCAGGTGCGTGTTGTGCACGCCGGTGGTGCGCGGGCCGAGGACGCCGTGGTCGGCGAGCAGCTGCGTGGGCGTCCGGCCGTGGGCGGCCTGGCAGGCGTCGTTCTCGGCGGTCTGCTCGGACAGGTGGACGTGCAGGGGCGCCTGGCGCTCCCGCGCCCACTCGGCGACCGTGGCGAGCTGGCCGGCCGGGACCGCGCGCACGGAGTGGATCGCCGCGCCGACCAGCGCGTGGTCGCGGGGCTTGAGGGCGGAGACCCGTTCGGCCCAGGCGTCGGCGGTGCCGTCGGAGAAGCGCCGCTGGTGCTCGTTGGGCGCCTCGCCGAAGCCGGAGGAGAGGTACGCGGTGTCGAGGAGGGTGATGCGGATGCCCGCCGCGGCGGCGGCCTCGATCAGGGCCTCCCCCATGGCGTTCGGGTCGGCGTACGGGGTGCCGCCGGGCGCGTGGTGGACGTAGTGGAACTCGCCGACGTTGGTGATGCCGGCCAGGGCCATCTCCGCGTACACCGCGCGGGCCAGGTCGAAGTAGCTCTCGGGGGTGAGGTGCTGGGCGACCTTGTACATGACGTCGCGCCAGGTCCAGAAGGTCCCGCTGCCCACCTGGACGACCGAGCGCAGGGCCCGGTGGAAGGCGTGGGAGTGGGCGTTCGCCAGGCCCGGTACCGTCAGCCCGCGCAGTACCTCCGCGCCGGGGGGCGGGGTGTCCGTGCCGGTGCGCAGGGCGGCGATCCGCCCGTCGGCCGACACGTCCAGGGCCACGCCCGGCTCGACGGCGCCGCCGAGCCAGGCGTGCTCGAGCCAGTACGTCTTCAGCGGCATGCCAGGCCTTCCAGTACGTCGGCGAGGGCGAGGACTCCGGCCACGCAGTCGTCCTCGGCCGCGAACTCCCTCGGGGAGTGGGAGACGCCGGTCGGGTTGCGTACGAACAGCATGGCGGTCGGGACGGCGGCGGAGAGGATTCCGGCGTCGTGTCCCGCGCCCGTGCCGAGGACCGGGACGGCCCCGCCGAGGATGCGGTCGATCTCGTCGCGCAGGGCGTGCTCGAACTCGACGACCGGGGTGAAGGACTCCCGTACGACGTTCAGGTCGATGCCGTCGCGGTCGGCGTGCTCGCGGGCGGCCTTCTCGACGGCCGTGACGACCGTGTCGAGGGTGGCCTGGTCGGCGGCGCGGGAGTCGAGCCAGCCCCGGACGAGCGAGGGGATGGCGTTGACGCCGTTCGGCTCGACCGCGATCTTGCCGAAGGTGGCGACGGCGCCGGCGAGGGCCGCCTCCTGCCGGGCGGCGAGGACGGTGTGCGCGTACGTGAGCATCGGGTCGCGGCGGTCCACCAGGCGGGTGGTGCCCGCGTGGTTGGCCTCGCCGCGGAAGTCGAACCGCCAGCGGCCGTGCGGCCAGATCGCGGAGGCGATGCCGACGCGGTCGCCGGACAGGTCGAGGGCGCGGCCCTGTTCGACGTGGAGTTCGACGAAGGCGCCGACGCGCGCGAGGCGTTCCGGGTCGGCGCCGATGGCCTGCGGGTCGTAGCCGGCGGCCTCCATGGCCTGCGGGAGGCTGACGCCGTCGGCGTCGCGCAGCGCGTACGCCTGTTCCTTGGTCAGCTGCCCGGCGGCGAGCCGGGAGCCGACGCAGGCCAGCCCGAAGCGGGCGCCCTCCTCGTCGCCGAAGTTGGTGATGGCGAGGGGGCGGGTGAGGGCGGCGCCCCGGGCGCGGAGCTCGTCGAGGGCGGCGAAGGAGGACACCACGCCGAGGGGGCCGTCGAAGGCCCCGCCGTCGGGGACGGAGTCCAGGTGGGAGCCGGTGACCACGGCGTCGCCCGCGAGGGGGTCGCCGAGCCAGGCCCACTGGTTGCCGTTGCGGTCCACCTCGTACGTGAGCCCCCGGGCCTCGGCCTGGCCGCGGAACCAGGCCCGGCAGTCGGCGTCGGCTCCGGTCCAGGCGTGGCGCCGGTAGCCGCCGGTGCCGGCGTGGCGGCCGATGGGGGCGAGGTCGGCCCACATCTCGTGGAACGAGGACCCCTGGGGGGACCGGGAGGGCCGGGCGGGCCCCTGGGCGGGCCCCGCCCCCGGCCGTGCGGCCGGGGACGGGTCGTGCGGTGAGCTCACGCGGAGTCACCCTCGCGCATCGGGACGCGGACGCCGCGCTCGTCGGCGACGGTCTCGGCGATGTCGTAGCCGGCGTCGACGTGGCGGATGACGCCCATGCCCGGGTCGTTGGTGAGGACGCGGCGGATCTTCTCGCCGGCCAGCGGGGTGCCGTCGGCGACGGTGACCTGGCCGGCGTGGATGGAGCGGCCCATGCCGACGCCGCCGCCGTGGTGGATGGAGACCCAGGAGGCGCCGGAGGCCACGTTCACCATGGCGTTGAGCAGCGGCCAGTCGGCGATGGCGTCGGAGCCGTCGAGCATCGCCTCGGTCTCGCGGTACGGGGAGGCGACGGAGCCGCAGTCGAGGTGGTCGCGGCCGATGGCCAGCGGGGCGGCCAGCTCGCCGCTCGCGACCATGTCGTTGAAGCGCTCGCCGGCCCGGTCGCGCTCGCCGTAGCCGAGCCAGCAGATGCGGGCGGGCAGGCCCTGGAAGTGGACGCGCTCGCCGGCCATCTTGAGCCAGCGGTGCAGGGACTCGTTCTCCGGGAAGAGCTCCAGCATCGCCTTGTCGGTCTTGGCGATGTCCGAGGCCTCGCCGGACAGGGCGGCCCAGCGGAAGGGGCCCTTGCCCTCGCAGAACAGCGGGCGGATGTAGGCGGGGACGAAGCCGGGGAAGGCGAAGGCGCGGTCGTAGCCGGCCAGCTGGGCCTCGCCGCGGATGGAGTTGCCGTAGTCGAAGACCTCGGCGCCGGCGTCCATGAAGCCGACCATGGCCTCGACGTGCCTGGCCATGGACTCGCGGGCGCGGGTGGTGAAGCCGGCCGGGTCCTTGGCGGCGGCGTCGGCCATGTCCTCGAAGGCGACGCCGACCGGCAGGTAGGACAGCGGGTCGTGGGCGCTGGTCTGGTCGGTGACGATGTCGATCGGGGCGCCCTCGGCCAGCATCTGCGGGAGCAGCTCGGCGGCGTTGCCGAGGAGGCCGATGGAGAGCGGGCGGCGGGCGTCGCGGGCCTCGGTGGCCAGCCGGAGGGCGTGGGCCAAGTCGTCGGCCTTCACGTCCAGGTAGCGGTGCTCGATGCGGCGCTCGATGGCGCGCGGGTCGACGTCGATGCAGATGGCGACGCCGTCGTTCATCGTCACGGCCAGCGGCTGGGCGCCGCCCATGCCGCCGAGGCCGGCGGTGAGGGTGATGGTGCCGGCCAGGGTGCCGCCGAACTTCTTGGCGGCGACGGCCGCGAAGGTCTCGTACGTGCCCTGGAGGATGCCCTGGGTGCCGATGTAGATCCAGGAACCGGCCGTCATCTGGCCGTACATGGTCAGGCCGAGGTGCTCCAGGCGGCGGAACTCCTCCCAGTTGGCCCAGTCGCCGACCAGGTTGGAGTTGGCGAGCAGGACGCGCGGCGCCCACTCGTGGGTCTGCATCACGCCGACCGGGCGGCCGGACTGGACCAGCATGGTCTCGTCCTGCTTGAGGGTGCGCAGGGTGCGGACCATCGCGTCGAAGGAGCGCCAGTCGCGGGCGGCCTTGCCCGTGCCGCCGTAGACGACGAGCTTGTCGGGGTGCTCCGCGACCTCGGGGTCGAGGTTGTTCTGCAGCATCCGGAGGGCGGCCTCCTGCTGCCATCCCAGGGTGCTGAGCTCGGTGCCTCGCGCGGCCCGTACGGGGCGGGGTCCTGACATGGCTGTTGCCTCCTCCGATGTTGGTCAATCCATTCACATCCTCGCGGCATGAATAGTTCCAGTCAACAGCTGCGGGCGGGTCGGCTGGATGATGGGATGGCGGACATGGCTGCCGAGACGCACACGCCGGGCACCGCGGAGGGTGCCGCGGAGCGCCGTGACCGGGCCGTACGGGCCGCCGTGGAGCAGGGCCTGCTGGACCGCGAGCCGGTGGTCTGCCTCCTCGACGTGGCCGGTATCCGCGCCTCCGCCGCCGCCCTGACGGCCGCGTTCGGGGCCGCGGCGGCGCCCGGTACGCCCGTCCTGCACACCTTCGCGGTGAAGGCCGCCCCGCTGGTGCCCGTACTGCGGCTGCTCGCGGACTCCGGGATCGGCTGCGAGGTGGCCAGCCCCGGCGAGCTCGCCCTGGCCCGGGCCGCCGGGGTGCCGGCCGGGCGGACGGTGCTGGACTCCCCCGCCAAGACGACGGCGGAGCTGCGCGAGGCGCTGACCCTGGGCATCGCCGTCAACGCCGACAACCGGCAGGAGCTGGCCCGCCTGGACGCCCTGGTGGCGCGGGCCCCCACGCGCTCCCCGGTCGGGCTGCGGATCAACCCCCAGACGGGCGCCGGGGCCATCGGCGCCCTGTCCACGGCCACCGCCACCTCCAAGTTCGGCTTCGCGCTGCGCGATCCGGGGGCGCGCGGGGCGCTCGTACGGGCCTTCGCGGAGCGGCCGTGGCTGACCCGGCTGCACGTCCACTCGGGCTCGCAGGGGGTGCCGCTGCCGCTGATCGCCGAGGGGGTGCGGGAGCTGTACGGGCTGGCCGAGGAGATCAACGCGGCGGCCGGGGAGCGCCGGGTCGACACCCTCGACATCGGCGGCGGGCTGCCGGTGGACTTCGCGTCGGACGAGCACGCCCCGGCGTACGGGGAGTACGTGGCGGCCCTGCGCGAGGCCGTACCCGGCCTCTTCGACGGGGCGTACGGGCTGGTCACCGAGTTCGGGCGGTCCCTGCTGGCCAAGCACGGGCTGGTGCTGGCGCGTGTCGAGTACACGAAGGTGACGGGCGGCCGGCCCATCGCCCTGACCCACGCGGGCGTCCAGCTGGCCACCCGCACCGTGTACGCCCCGGAGGCGTGGCCGGTGCGGATCCTGGCCTACGACGCCAAGGGCGCCCCCAGGACCGGCGCCCCGGTGGCGCAGGACGTGGCGGGCCCGGCCTGCTTCGCGGGGGACCTGCTGGCCACCGCCCGGGAGCTGCCGCAACTCTCCCCGGGCGACGTGATCGCCGTCCCGGACACGGGCGCGTACTTCTTCACCGCCCACTACGGCTACAACAGCCTCCCCCGCCCGGCGGTCCACGGCTTCACGCGGGACGCGCACGGCACGGTCCGCTTCGCCCTGGCCCGCCCGGCCCAGTCCCCGGCGGAACTCGTCACGGAGGCGGGCGGGGAGTTCCGGGACGCACTGCTGTAGGGGCTCCGGGACGCGCCGCCCCGGACGCCCCCGCGGCCCCGCCGCCCGGGCCCGGCCCGGCTACGGCCTCGCCAGGGTGGCCGCCAGCGCCGGGGCGAGGCCCGCCACGACCTCGGACGGGTCCAGTTCCGCCACCCCCGGCAGCCGCAGCAGGCAGCGGGTCAGCCCGAGCCCCAGCAGCTGGGCGGCGACCAGGCCCGCCGCCCGGGCGGCCCGCTCCGGGCCGAGGGCGGCCGCCAGCGCCGGGGCCACCTGCGCCGCGAACACCTCCCGCATCCGCTCGGCCGCCCGCTCGTTCGTCACCGCCGAACGCAGCAGCACCAGCAGCGCGTCGTCCGCCGGATCGCCCTCCCACCGCTCGACGAAGTGCCGCACGAGGGCGGCCGGGAGGTCGGCGGCGGGCACGGCGGCCAGGTCCGGCAGCCGCAGGTCCACCGCGAGGGCCGCGTCGAAGAGCAGCTCCTTGCTGCCGAAGTACCGCATGACCATCGAGGGGTCGATGCCCGCGTCCGCCGCGACGCCGCGGATGGTGGTGCGCTCGTAGCCCTGGGCGGCGAAACGCTCGCGGGCGGCCCGCAGGATCGCCGTCTTGGTCGATTCGGAAGTACGTCGTCCGGTCACACCCCCACGGTATGCCAACAACCGTAGGCCAACAAGTGTTGACTTACCGCCCGGTACGGCGCACTGTGGAGTCAACAGCCGTTGGCCAACAAGCGTTGGCCCGCCGGAGGAGGCCGCAATGACCAGCACCGCCGCACTCCCGCTCCCCGCCACCACGAAGGTGGCCATCGTCGGCGCCGGACCCACCGGCCTCGCCCTCGCCGTCACCCTCGCCGGGGCCGGCGTCGACTTCGTCCTGCTCGACCGGCAGGCGGAAGGCGCCAACACCTCCCGCGCCGCCGTCGTCCACGCCCGCACCCTGGAGGTGCTCGACGAGCTCGACCCCTCCGGCGCCCTCTCCGCCGAACTGGTCAGCCGGGGCGTCCCGGTCAGCCGGTTCCGGATCCGCGACGGCGCGCGCCCCCTCGCCTCGATCCCCTTCGACGGGCTGCGCACCGCGCACCCGTACGCGCTGATGGTCCCCCAGTACGAGACGGAGGCCGTGCTCCTGGAGCGCCTGCGCGCCCTCGGCGGCCAGGTCCACCGCCCGTACGAGGTCACCTCCGTCACCCAGGACGCCGACGGGGTCACCCTCACCACCGCCACCGGCGAGACCCTGCGCGCCGCGCACGCCGTGGGCGCCGACGGCATGCACAGCACGGTCCGCGAGGCCGCCGGGATCGGCTTCACCGGCTCCGCCTACGCGGAGTCCTTCGTCCTCGCCGACGTGCTCATGGACTGGGCGCCCGGCCCCCACGAGGTCTCCCTCGCCTTCGGCGCGCGCGGGCTCACCGTGATCGCCCCGCTGCCCGGCGGGCACTACCGGATCGTCGCCACCGTCGCGGAAGCCCCCGCCGAGCCGGACCTCGCCTTCGTCCGGGCCCTGCTGGAGGAGCGCGTCCCCGGCCGGGCACGGGTCCGCGCGCTCGTCTGGTCCTCCCGCTTCCGGATCCACCACCGCGTCGCCGACCGCTACCGCGCCGGCCGGCTGCTGCTCGCCGGGGACGCCGCCCACGTGCACAGCCCGGCCGGCGGCCAGGGCATGAACACCGGGATCCAGGACGCCCACGCCCTCGGCCGCGCCCTGGCCGCCGAGGACCCCGCCGCACTGGCCGGCTACGAGGCCCGGCGCCGCCCCGTCGCCCGGCGGGTGGTGGCCCTCACCCACCGGATGACCCGGATCGCGACCACCCGCAACCCCGCCCTGCGCGCCGTGCGCAACACCCTGCTCCCCGCCCTGTCCCGCGTCCCGGCCCTGCGCGGCCGGCTGGCCCGGGAGCTGGCCGAGCTCGACTACCGCTGAGCCGGGCCCGCCGCGCGGGTCACTCCACGAAGAGCCCCCGCGCCGCGGCCCGCGCGTCGAAGTCCTCCAGCCTCGCCTGCGCGTCCGGCAGGGCGTCCGCCATCGCCTCCAGCAGCACCCGGCCCAGCAGCATCGGCGCGCACGCCGTGTCGAAGGCCAGCCCGGTGCCCACCGGCGCCGGGATCAGCAGGTCCGAGTACCGGGCCACGGGCGCGAACGCCGAATCGGCGACCGTCACCGCCGTCAGCCCGGCCGCCCGCGCGTGCTCCAGGGCCTCCACCACCTCGCGCGGATGCCGCGGCAGGGCGAAGCACAGCAGCGCCGAGGCCCCGGCCGCGGCCGCCGCGTCGATCCGGTCGGCGAGCATCGAGCCGCCCTCGTCGAGCAGGCGTACGTCCGGGTGCACCTTGGCGGCGAAGTACGCGAACCCGCGCGCCTGCGAGGACGCCGCCCGCAGCCCCAGCACCGGCAGCGGGGACGAGGCCGCGAGCACCCGGCCCGCCTCCTCGACCGGCGCCGGGTCCGCGAGCATCGCCGAGAGCCGCCGGAGGTTCTCGATCTCGCCCTGGACCGCCTGCTGGTACTCGTTGTACTCGCCCTCGCGCGCGGGCTCCGGACGCCCCGCGGGAGCCACCTCGCGGAGGTGGCGGCGCAGCGCCGGGTACCCGTCGAAACCGAGGGCCACCGCGAACCGGGTCACCGAGGGCTGGCTCACCCCGGCCAGCTCGGCGAGTTCCACGCTCGACAGGAAGGGCACCTCCGCCGCGCCGCGCACCATGCAGTGCGCGATCCGCCGCTGGGTCGGCGTCAGCCGGTGCCCCTCGAACAGCTGTTGCAGCCGTGCGGCCGGGCTGTCGTTCATCGCCGCCCCCTCCGTCCCTTCCCCGGTGAGATATTCAGTCACCCTGCACTCTGCATGTGTCTATGCAGCACGGCAAGCCGGTGCCCGCGATCCGGATACGGGGGCTACCCCCAGTGCGGGCCGCCGGCGCCGTTCCTACGGTGTCCGCATGACAGAGCTCAAGAAGGAACTCACCGCCACGCTGGAGGCCCGGCGGGAGCTCGGGCCCGAGTACGAGGCCGCGCTCGTGGACTCCTTCGTGGACAAGGTCGACACCCAGGTCCGGCGCAGGCTCGCCGAGGAGCGGCTGCTCCTGGAGCGCGGCGCGCCGGGCCCGGGCACCACCCCGGTGGGCGCCTTCGGGGAGCGCTTCGGGTTCGCGATCGTCACCCTGGTGCTGGCCGTCCCCCTGTCGGCCATCGGCATCACCCAGGGCATCGGGGGGCTGGTGGTGGCCTGGGCGGGCATCCTCGGAGTCAGCCTCGCCCACACCGGCCGCCTGCGCCGCCGCTCCCGCGACCCGCGCGGCCAGGTGCGTTGACCCGCCCCTTTCGCGCGAACGGTACGGGGGCGACACGTGACGGCAGCACCCGCTTAACACGAGTGCGCCACAGTGGTGTTGTCGACGGGACGCCCGGCAAGCCGGAAGGACCCGCCGACGCTCGCACGGCACCCGCGCACCCCGGAGCGGCTCCCGGGACGCGCCGGCGCCACGGACGCGGACGGCCCTGACCCGGCCCGTGTCCCGGGCGGGGACCGCCGTCGTCCCGCCCCCCGGTCCGCCGGGGGTGCGGCGGTCCCCGCCTCCCCGAACCCCGTACACGCCGAAGGGCGGCGGCCCCGTGGCCCGCCGCCCCGTCCGGCCCCGTACGGAGGGACCCCTCGGCTACTTGGCCGTCTTGGCCAGGAACGCCAGCAGGTCCTGGCGGCTCACCACACCGGTGGGCTTGCCCTCGACCAGCACGATCGCCGCGTCGGCCTCGCCGAGCACCGCCATCAGCTCGGACACCGGCTCACCGGAGCCGACCTGCGGCAGCGGCGCGCTCATGTGCTTCTCCAGCGGGTCGCCGAGCGAGGCCCGCTGCGCGAACAGCGCCGCGAGGAGCTCCTTCTCCACGACCGAGCCGATGACCTCGGCGGCCATCACGTCGGGGTGGCCGGCGCCCGGCTTGACGATCGGCATCTGCGACACGCCGTACTCGCGCAGGACCTCGATGGCCTGGCCGACGGTCTCCTCCGGGTGCATGTGGACGAGCGACGGGATGCCGCCCTCCTTGTCGGCGAGGACGTCGCCGATGCGCGCGGCGGGACCCGCCTCCTCCAGGAAGCCGTGGCCGGCCATCCACTCGTCGCTGAAGATCTTGCTGAGGTAGCCGCGGCCGCTGTCCGGCAGCAGCACGACGACCACGTCGTCCGGGCCCAGGCCCTCCGCGGCGCGCAGCGCGGCGACGACCGCCATGCCGCAGGAGCCGCCGACCAGCAGGCCCTCCTCCTTCGCCAGGCGGCGGGTCATCTGGAAGGAGTCCTTGTCGGACACCGCGATGATCTCGTCGGTGACGTTCGGGTCGTAGGCCGTCGGCCAGAAGTCCTCGCCGACACCCTCGACGAGGTACGGGCGGCCGCTGCCGCCGGAGTAGACGGAGCCCTCCGGGTCCGCGCCGATGACCTTGACCTTCCCGCCGCTGACCTCCTTGAGGTAGTTGCCGGTGCCGGAGATGGTGCCGCCGGTGCCGACGCCCGCCACGAAGTGCGTGATCTTCCCGTCCGTCTGCTCCCACAGCTCGGGACCGGTGGTCTCGTAGTGCGAACGGGGGTTGTTCGGGTTGCTGTACTGGTCCGGCTTCCAGGCGCCGGGCTCGCGCGCGAGGCGGTCGGACACGTTGTAGTACGAGTCCGGGTGCTCGGGGTCGACGGCGGTCGGGCAGACCACGACCTCGGCCCCGTACGCGCGCATGACGTTGATCTTGTCCGTGGACACCTTGTCAGGGCAGACGAAGATGCACTTGTAGCCCTTCTGCTGGGCCACGATGGCGAGTCCGACGCCGGTGTTGCCGCTGGTGGGCTCCACGATGGTGCCACCGGGCTTGAGGGCACCGCTCTGCTCGGCGGCCTCGATCATCCGGACGGCGATGCGGTCCTTCACCGAACCGCCGGGATTGAAGTACTCGACCTTGGCAAGCACGGTGGCCTGCAGGCCGTCGGTCACGCGGTTGAGCTTCACCAGCGGGGTGTTGCCGACGAGGCTGATCATCGAGTCGTGGAATTGCACCATGTTCTCCAAGAAGGGGACTCCACGGGTTCTCCGGGAGGTCCGGCCAGAGTATGCGGAAAGGGATTGGCCGACCGGCAGTACGGGGCAGGTAGGTCAACACGACGGAGGAGGTGGCTCGAAGGGTGTCCAGGGCGAGGACGGCCCGCCGGATCGCGGCGGGGGCAGCGTACGGCGGGGGCGGACTCGGGCTGGTCGGAGTCGCCGCGGTCGGTCTGGTGCTGGCGGAGGTGCAGTTCGCGAAGCGCACGGTCGGCACCACGCTGGAGGATCCGCCGCGCGCGGACGGCCTGTACGGGAGCGAGTTCAGCGGTCCGGAGCTGAGCCCGGGACCACTGCGGATGGGCATGCTGGGCGACTCCACGGCCGCCGGCCTGGGCGTCCGCCGGGCCCGCCAGACGCCGGCGGCGCTGCTGGCCTCCGGGCTGGCCGCGGTGGCCGAGCGGCCGGTGGAACTGCGCAACGTCGCGCTCTCCGGGGCCATGTCGGACGACCTCGACCGCCAGGTGAGCCTGCTGCTCGACGGGAACGGGCCCGCGCCGGACGTGTGCGTGATCATCATCGGCGCGAACGACGTCACCAAGCGGATGCCGCTCACGCAGTCGGTGCGGCTGCTGACGTCGGCGGTACGAAGACTGCGGCTCGCTGGGTCCGAGGTGGTGGTCGGGACCTGTCCCGACCTGGGCACGATCGAGCCCGTGTACCAGCCGCTGCGGTGGATGGCCCGCCGGGTCTCGCGGCAGCTGGCGGCGGCACAGACCATCGGCGTGGTCGCGCTGGGGGCGCGCACGATCTCGATGGGGGACCTGCTGGGCCCGGAGTTCGCGGCGAACCCGCGCGAGATGTTCGGCCCCGACTCCTACCACCCCTCGGCCGAGGGGTACGCGACGGCCGCGATGGCCGTGCTGCCGACGCTGTGCGCGGCGCTCGGCCTGTGGCCGGGCTCGGACCGGCTGGACGTCTCGCGGGACGAGGACATGCTGCTGGTGGCCAAGGCGGCGTCCGCCGCGGCGGGCGAGGCGGGCACGGAGGTCACCCCGGCCCGCGGCCCGTGGGCCCTCCTCAAGCACCGCCGCCGCCGGCGCCTCCCGGAACCGCAGCCCCCGGAGCCGCAGCCCCCGGCCCCGGCGGCCACGGCGGCCGCGGCCACCCCCCAGACCCGGCCCTAGGGTTTGCGGGGCCCCGCTCCACCATCCCTCGACCGACGCCGGGGGCGGCGCGCGGGGAAATGGGGCGGGCGTCACACGCCCGGGCCGGTGACCTCGACCGTACGGGGCGGTAACTTCGCATGCGGTCCCGCAACGACGCACCCCCTTGGAGTCCCGATGCCCGAAGCCGTCATCGTTTCCACCGCCCGCTCCCCCATCGGGCGCGCCGGCAAGGGCTCGCTCAAGGACGTCCGCCCCGACGACCTGACCGCCACGATCATCCAGGCCGCCCTGGCCAAGATCCCCGAGCTGGACCCGCGCCAGATCGACGACCTGATGCTCGGCTGCGGCCTCCCCGGCGGCGAGCAGGGCCACAACCTCGCCCGTATCGTGGCGGTGCAGATGGGCATGGACTACCTGCCCGGCACCACCATCACCCGCTACTGCTCCTCCTCCCTCCAGACCTCCCGCATGGCGCTGCACGCCATCAAGGCGGGCGAGGGCGACGTCTTCATCTCCGCCGGCGTCGAGACCGTGTCCCGCTTCGCCAAGGGCTCCTCCGACGGCCTGCCGGGCACCCACAACCCGCTGTTCGCGGACGCCGAGGCCCGTACCGAGGCGGTCGCGCAGAGCGAGGGCAGCGGCTGGCAGGACCCGCGCGAGGACGGCCTGATCCCGGACGCCTACATCTCCATGGGGCAGACCGCCGAGAACCTGGCCCGCCTCAAGGGCGTGACCCGCCGGGACATGGACGAATTCGGCGTGCGCTCGCAGAACCTGGCCGAGGAGGCCATCAAGAACGGCTTCTGGGCCCGCGAGATCACCCCGGTCACCACCCCGGACGGCACCGTCGTCAGCAAGGACGACGGCCCGCGTGCCGGCGTCACCCTGGAGGGCGTCGAGGGCCTCAAGCCCGTCTTCCGCCCCGACGGCCTGGTCACCGCCGGCAACTGCTGCCCGCTCAACGACGGCGCCGCCGCGCTCGTCATCATGAGCGACACCAAGGCGCGGGAGCTGGGCCTGACCCCGCTGGCGCGGATCGTCTCCACCGGCGTCACCGCCCTCTCCCCCGAGATCATGGGCCTGGGCCCGGTCGAGGCGTCGAAGCAGGCCCTGAAGCGGGCCGGGCTGACCGTCGGCGACATCGACCTGTTCGAGATCAACGAGGCCTTCGCGGCCCAGGTCATCCCGTCCTACCGCGACCTGGAGATCCCGCTCGACAAGCTGAACGTCAACGGCGGGGCCATCGCCGTCGGTCACCCGTTCGGGATGACCGGGGCGCGTATCACCGGCACCCTGATCAACAGCCTCCAGTTCCACGACAAGCAGTTCGGCCTGGAGACGATGTGCGTCGGCGGCGGCCAGGGCATGGCCATGGTGATCGAGCGCCTGTCGTAGTGCCGGACGGCCCCGGCGATCACGGGATCGAGCCGGGCCCCCAGGCCCCGCAAGGGATCCTCGAGATCCGTGCGCTCTACTGACGGCGGATCCAATCCCGTCGCGGCCGACCTGTGACCGAATCTCCCCCAGGATGTGACCTTTGTCCTGGGGGATCGGTATTTGCCCAGGTCAGAAGCCATACCCCTTGCTCCGCAAGGACGAAAGACCTGTCCAATTCATGACGTAATGCACTGCACGCCATTCACAGCACAGGACAAGCTGATGTAGGAAGTCGGGGGATCGAATCAACCAGGAGTTAGTCAGTGAGCGCCATGTCTCTTGCCCTGCTGCTGACCACGGCCGCTGCCACGGCCGTGGGCGCTGCTGCGCTGCACGCCGTCCACGGACTGCGCAAGCAGGTCACCGCCCTGCGCGATGAGCTGGCGGTGTCGACCCACCCGCGCGCCGCGACCGTCCCGCACGCCCGCAGCGCGGGGGTTCAGTCCCCCGCCGCCGAGATACGAGCCGCCGTGGCCGAGGCCCTCGCCGAGGAGCGCGAGCGCGAGCTGGCCGAGGCGCGGGCCTTCTGGGCCGCGCAGGAGGCCCGCGACGCCGCCGACGCCCCCTCGCTGCTGGGCGGCCTGCCCGGCCTCGGCGAGGACAGCCCGGTCTTCCTGCCCCGGCAGGCGGACATGGCCGGCCTGGAGCCGGTCCTGGGCGACGACCTCGCCGACGAGTACCCCGAGGATTCGGCGGAACTGGCCGCGGCCCGCCGCCGCCACCCCTCGCACCCCGACTTCGTCCCGGTCCAGCCGAACCCCGGCGCCGACCACGAGCGCACCGTCAGCCGCCTGGAGGAGCTCGCGGAGGCCCGTACGGCCCTCGCGGACGTCCGCCCGGGCCCGCTGGGCACCCTCGACGTGTACGTCTTCACCGACGGCACCACGCTGTGCATGACCCCGGGCCACCGGGAGACCGCGGAGCGCCTCGCCGAGGCCCTGCGCTCGGGCACCGCACCGGTCCTGCTGGGCGGCTCCGGCATCTCCGGCGCCTACGCGCTGACCTTCTCCTGCGGTGACTCCGAGGACCCCGACAGCAACGTCTACATCCTCGCGGACCGGGTCATCGCATCGCTCTGACTTCCGCCTGCTCCACCAGCGCCACGGCCTCGTCCAGCACCTCGGACGGGGCCTTCGCGTTTGCGGGGGCGCCGGCGGCCTCCGCCGCGCGCAGCGCCTCGGCGAGGTCGAGCCCGGCCACCGCCACCTGGTCCCCGACGGTGAAGAGGCCCGCGTCGGGCATCACGCGCGCCGGAGCCGCCCCCCGGGGGTCCTCCAGCCGCTGGGCCCGCAGCGCGAGCTCACGGGCCAGCTCCAGGGCCTCGGCGGCCGCACCCTGCCGGAGCCGGCTCTGCGGGGCGGCCCGCAGCCGGTCGGCGAAGCGTTCCACGGCGGCGTTCAGGGGTGAGGTATCGAGCACCCGGCCGACCTTACGCGCCGTCCCGGCACCATTGCCAACGGGCGAACTCTGCGGCACGGTGACGTGAAGAGAACAGCACGGCGACACCCCCCGGAGGCGCCCATGTCCGTAGAGTTCTCCGAGAAGACCCACCGCAACATGATCGACAGAATCCCCCAGACCACCGGTCGTGAGATCTCCGACTGGCTCCGCACCGTCGACGAAGGCCCCTCCCTCGTCCGGTTCCAGGAGAAGGTCAGCTGGCTGCTCGGCGCGCACGAGCTGTCGTACGGCCAGGCGAAGGCGATCATCCACGAGCACGGCCTGCGCAGAGCCGCCCGCAGGTTCGGCTGAGCCCGCCCCCGACCCCTGACCGGCCCCGACCCCCGGCTCCCCGAGGAGCCCGGAACGCGGGAAGGCCCCGCGAGCGGACGCTCGCGGGGCCTTCCCTTCGCTCTTGCCGGTACGACTAGTCGTCGCCCGAGAGGATCTGGAACAGGCGCAGCAGCTCCAGGTAGATCCACACCAGGGTCAGCGTCAGGCCGAAGGCCGCCAGCCAGGACTCCTCGCGCGGGGCGCCGTACGTCACGCCGTCCTCGACCTGCTTGAAGTCCAGGGCGAGGAAGCAGGCGCCGAGGATGACGCCGACGATGCCGAAGACGATGCCGAGCGCACCGCTGCGGAAGCCGAGGCCGTCACCGCCGCCGAACAGCATGAACAGGGAGTTCGCCACCATCAGCAGGACGAAGCCGAGGGCCGCGGCCATCACGAAGCCGGTGAAGCGGCGGGTGACGCGGATCCAGCGCATCTTGTACGCCACGAGCACCGCGGCGAAGACGCACATCGTGCCGAGCACGGCCTGGACGACCACGCCGGGGCTGATGTAGGTGCTGGTCACCATGGAGATGACGCCGAGGAAGACGCCCTCGAACGCCGCGTAGCCCAGGATCAGCGCCGGCATCGGCTTGCGCTTGAAGCTCTGCACCATGGCGAGGACGAACGCGATGAGCGCCGAGCCGATGGCGATGCCGTAGGACTTGCCCACGTTGGCCGGGTCGACGGGCAGGGCGATCCACGCGAGGGTGGCGGTGACGATCAGGGTGCCGAGCGTCATGGCCGTACGGGTCACGACGTCGTCGATGGTCATCGCGTTGCCGCGGACCGGGGCCGCCGGCATGCCGGTGGTCGGGTCGGTGGCGTAAGGATTCGTCGCGTACGGGTTGGTCGCGGTCCCGGCCTGCGCCTCGAAGCCCGCGTAGCCGCCGTTGTCGCGGCTGAACCCCCGTCGCGAGAAGACCGGGTTACTGCTCCTCATCTCACTCCTCCATGGCCACCGTGCGCGGCCTTGCATCAAGAGTAATGCGCTCGCAAAGAAAGCACCCTACTGCTGGAGGAGGATCTTAGGAGAAGGCGCGGCGAACCGCCGGGGATAAACGGCAAGCGCCGCTGAGTGCCCGGAGCCGGACTTGAACCGGCACGGCCCGAGGGCCAGCGAGGTTTAAGCTCGCCGTGTCTGCCATTCCACCATCCGGGCAAGGCGCGGCGGGCCCCGTGGAAAAAAGCCTTGAACGTGGTGATGAGCCTATCCGGAACACCATGCCCGGCCGAGTGCTCTCTATCCGATGTTGTCTGATTTTATTGGCGATTGAGTGGGCGTCAGGGCCGATAAGTCGCGGTCGGCCCCCTTCCGGAGGATGATCCGCGCCGCCCCGGGATTGACCTGATTCCGCTGCCGCCCGCCACCCCTCCCGCCACCCCGGGCCACCCCCTGCGCGACGCCCCGCGCACCCCTCCCCGGCGGCGCTCCTGTCATACCAGAGGAGGAGACGGGGCGGCTTCCGGTCAGACTCCAGTGGGCCGTCGAACGGGCACCGCGGCTGATCCCCGGCGGGGGTGCCCCCGGTGAGGATGGAAAGGTCCCGCAGCACCGCACGACCGCTCGACAGGAGTCCCCCCGTGACCGCCATGAACTACGCCCGGCAGCACACCGCACAGGCCGTGGCCGCCCGCGCCGCGCAGCTCTCCAAGGTGTACGGCCAGGGCGAGACCCAGGTGGTCGCCCTGGACAACGTCTCCGTCGACTTCGCCCAGGGCCAGTTCACCGCGATCATGGGCCCCTCCGGCTCCGGCAAGTCCACGCTGATGCACTGCGTCGCCGGCCTCGACACCTTCTCCTCCGGCTCCGTCCGCATCGGCGACACCGAGCTGGGCTCCCTCAAGGACAAGCAGCTGACCCAGCTGCGCCGGGACAAGATCGGCTTCATCTTCCAGGCCTTCAACCTGCTGCCGACCCTGACCGCCCTGGAGAACATCACCCTCCCCATGGACATCGCCGGCCGCAAGCCCGACAAGCAGTGGCTGGACACCGTGGTCGACATGGTCGGCCTCTCCGGCCGCCTCTCCCACCGCCCCACGCAGCTCTCCGGCGGCCAGCAGCAGCGCGTCGCCGTGGCCCGCGCCCTGGCCGCCCGCCCCGAGATCATCTTCGGCGACGAGCCCACCGGCAACCTCGACTCCCGCTCCGGCGCCGAGGTCCTCGGCTTCCTGCGCAACTCGGTGCGCGAGCTCGGCCAGACCGTCGTCATGGTCACCCACGACGCCGTCGCCGCCTCCTACGCGGACCGCGTGATCTTCCTCGCCGACGGCCGCATCGTCGACGAGATGTACGCCCCCACCGCCGACGGCGTGCTCGACCGGATGAAGGCCTTCGACGCCAAGGGCCGCACCAGCTGATCGGTCACTGATCACCGAAGCCACGAACAGACTTCCAGCCCAGGACTGATAACCCCATGTTCCGTACCGCCCTGCGCAACGTCCTCGCGCACAAGGCCCGGCTGCTGATGACGGTGCTCGCCGTCACCCTCGGCGTCGCCTTCGTCTCCGGCACCCTCGTCTTCACCGACACCCTCGGCAAGGCCCTGTCCGGCCAGTCCGCCAAGAGCTACGACGGCGTCGCCGTCTCCGTCACCTCGTACGGCCAGGCCCGCTCCGAGGACGGCCAGAAGGAGGGCGACCCCGGCATCAGCCAGCAGACCCTGGACAAGGTCAAGGCCGTCAAGGGCGTCGGCTCGGTCTCCGGCCGCGTCTCCGGCTTCGCCGGCGTCGGCGACGAGAACGGCAAGCTGATCGGCACCGGCTGGGCCAACAAGGGCTCCAACTACGCCCCCGTCAAGGACGGCAAGGACCCCCGCTACACGTTCACCGACGGCACCGGCCCGCTCAAGGACGACCAGGTCGCCCTCGACAAGGAGTCCGCCGCCAAGGGCGGGTACAAGACCGGCGACAAGGTCCGCGTCGCCACCAACGGCCCGGTCCGCGAGTTCACCCTCGCCGGCGTCTTCACCACCGAGGACGGCGCCGTCAACGCCGGCGGCAGCCTCGTCCTCTTCGACACCAAGGTCGCCCAGCAGCTCTACCTCCAGCCCGGCTTCTACGACGAGCTCTCCGTCGCCGCCGCCCCCGGCGCCTCCGCCGACACGCTGCTCGCCGACATCAAGCCGCTGGTCGACGGCAAGACCACCAAGGCCCAGACCGGCGCCGCACTCGCCGCCCAGCAGGCCAAGGACATCGAGAAGGGGATGAGCAGCATGAGCAACATGCTGCTCGCCTTCGCCGGCATCTCCCTCTTCGTCGGCGTCTTCCTGATCTACAACACCTTCACCATGCTGGTCGCCCAGCGCACCAAGGAGCTGGCCCTGCTGCGCGCCGTCGGCGCCAACCGCGGCCAGGTCATGCGCTCGGTGCTCGCCGAGGCCCTGGTCGTCGGCGCCCTCTCGGCCGCCATCGGCCTCGCCGCCGGCGTCGGCCTGGCGGTCGGCATGCGCTCCCTGATGGACTCCCTCGGCGCCAAGATCCCCGCCGGGGACCTGGTCGTCGCCCCCGGCACGATCATCGCCGCCCTGGTCATCGGCGTCCTCGTCACCACCGTCGCCGCCCTGCTGCCCGCCTGGCGCACCGGCCGGATCGCCCCCGTCGCCGCCATGGGCAGCGCCCACCTGCCGGCCTCCGCGAAGTCCCTCGTGGTCCGCAACGTCATCGGCTCCGTCGTCAGCCTCGCCGGCATCGGCGTCGTCTTCCTCGGTGTCTCGATGGGCGGCGACGGCCGCATGGTCATCGGCGCCGGCGCGGCCCTCATGCTCATCGGCATGATCGTGCTGCTGCCGCTGCTGTCCAAGCCGGTCATCGCGGGCATCCGCCCGGCCCTGCAGAAGGTCTTCGGCGTCCCCGGCAAGCTGGCCGCGCAGAACGCCGTCCGCAACCCGCGCCGCACCGCCGTCACCGCCGCCTCCCTGGCGATCGGCCTCACCCTCGTCACCACCATGTCGGTGCTCGGCGTCACCATGGGCAAGGCCATCGACAAGATGAGCACCGACAAGCTGAAGGCGGACTACAAGGTCACCATGTCCGGCGGCATGGGCAGCCTCGACAAGTCGGTCGTCGAGGCCCTGGCCAAGGCCCCCGGCGTCACGGCGGTCTCCCCGCAGGCCGCCGGCTACTTCAAGATCGGCGACAGCTTCCGCGCCGCGTCCGGCGTCAACCCGGCCGCCATCGGCCAGGTGCTGAACATCAAGGTCGTCGGCGGCTCCCTGGACAGCCTCGGCAAGGGCGAGGTCGCCGTCGCCGAGAAGACCGCGAAGAAGCAGAACCTCACCGTCGGCTCCGCCCTCCAGGCGCAGTTCGAGGACGGCCAGAAGGCCACCCTGAAGGTCGGCGCGGTCTACGAGGACCTCGACGGACTGCTGTCCCCCTTCGTCCTCGACAACAAGATCCTCGCCGCGCACACCGACGAGCAGCTCATCCCCGAGGTCTACGTCAACACCAGCGGCGGCCAGTCCAAGGCGAGCCAGCAGGCCGTCATCGACGCCCTCGGCAAGAACCCGGCGATGACCGTCGCCACCCAGCAGGACATGCGCAACGAGATGGGCGGCATCATCAACACGATGCTCAACATCATGTACGGCCTGCTCGGCATGGCGCTGATCATCTCGGTGCTCGGCGTGGTCAACACCCTGGCGATGTCCGTCTTCGAGCGGACCCAGGAGATCGGCATGCTGCGGGCGATCGGCCTCGACCGGGCGCGGGTCAAGAACATGATCCGTCTGGAGTCCGTGGTCATCTCGCTCTTCGGCGCGGTCCTCGGTGTCGGCATCGGCGTCTTCCTCGCCTGGGCCGTCGGCTCCACCCTCACCAAGTCGGTGCCGAACTACGAACTGGTCCTCCCCTACGACCGGATCGGCGTCTTCCTCCTGCTGGCCGCCGTGGTCGGCGTCCTGGCCGCCATGTGGCCGGCCCGCAGCGCCGCCCGGCTGAACATGCTCACCGCCATCAAGACCGAGTAGCGGCAAGGGCGTACGCGCCGCGCACGGCGCACACGGAAGGGCCCCGGGGCACACGCCCCGGGGCCCTTCCCGTCGTCCGTCCGCGGGGGCTACGCGCCCCAGACGCGCGCCCGCAGCGGCATCCCCGAGGCCCCTCCGTCCCCGGGGCGCACCGCGAGCACCTGGTTGACCCCCAGGCGGCCGTGCTCGAAGCCGAGCGCCGAGGCCGCCATGTACAGCAGCCACACCCGGGCCCGCCCGGGCGAGGTCAGCCGTACGGCCTCGTCCCAGTGCTCCTCCAGGCGTGCCACCCAGGCCCGCAGGGTCAGCGCGTAGTGCTCGCGCAGCGCCTCCACGTCGCGGACCTCGAAGCCGGCCCGCTCCAGTTCGCCGACGGTGGTGCCGATCGGGGAGAGCTCCCCGTCCGGGAAGACGTACGCGTCGATGAACTCGTCGACCTCGTACGCCTCCTCGTCGTGCTCCGGGGGCCGGGCGATCTGGTGGTTCAGCAGCCGGCCGCCGGGGGCCAGCAGGGCGTGCAGGATCCGGGCGTACTCGCGGTAGCGCTCGGAGCCCACGTGCTCGGCCATGCCGATCGAGGAAATCGCGTCGTACGGGCCGTCCTTGACGTCCCGGTAGTCCTGGACCCGGATCTCGATCCGGTCGGTCAGGCCCTCCTCGGCGATCCGCTTGCGGGCGTACGCGGCCTGCTCGCGGGAGAGCGTGATGCCGGTGACCTGCACGCCGTACTCGCGGGCCGCGTGCAGGGCCATGGAGCCCCAGCCGCAGCCGACTTCCAGCAGCCGCTGCCCCGGCTTCAGCCCGAGCTTGCGGCAGACCAGGTCGAGCTTGTCCCGCTGGGCGTCCTCCAGGGTGCCGTCCGGGGTCCAGTAGGCGCAGGAGTACACCATCGAGGGGCCGAGCACGTGCTCGTAGAAGTCGTTGCCCACGTCGTAGTGGTGGCTGATCGCCTCGCTGTCGCGCCGCTTGGAGTGGCGCGGCCCGCCCCGGCGGACGGCCTCCTCCGGCGGCGGCGCGGGCGCGGTCCACGGGCGCGCCAGGGCCACGAGGTCGCGTACGGCGGCCCGTGCGGCCGGGTCGCGCAGCAGCGCGGCGGTCCCGGTGGTCCCGGGGACGTGCCCGGGCAGGTGCGGGCGCAGGGCGGCGAGCTTGCCCAGGCCGGAGCGGACCGGCGCGGGCGCGGGCGCGGCGGCGGGCTCCCGCTCCCAGAGCAGCCCGGCCACCTTGTCCAGCAGTTCGAACAGGTCACCCTCGACCGTGAGGTCCCCGGCGACCCAGGCACGGGCGAGCCCCAGCTCGCCCGGCTTCCACAGGATCCGGCGCAGGGCGCGCCGGTGGTTGATCACCAGCACGGGGCCGGTGGCGGGGCCGGCCTCGCTGCCGTCCCAGGCCCGTATCCGCACGGGCACGGGGGCGCCCAGCAGGGTTTCGGCAATCGCTGCCAGCCGCGGCGCGGCGTCGGTCATTTCAGGCACCTCCAGAGTTCCGTGGAACGACTTCCCACTTCCCCTCTGGGGCAATCACGACCGGTTTGCCTGCTGGACCGGCCCTCGACCCGGCCTCCAGCGGGCCGCGCCGGACCCCCGGTAAGGGGGCCGCTCCGGCCACTCCCGCGCCCGGATCCGGCCACCGGGAGGCCGCACCGCACGGCCGTCCCCGGGTACGCCGAAGGGGCCGCCCGCACCACGGATGGCGGGCGGCCCCTTCGGGGTCGTGCTCAGGTTCCTGCCGGAGTGCTCCGGGTCAGGAGGCCTTGGCCTTCTCGGCCGGGGCAGCGGCGGCGGCCGGGGCCGGCGCCGGCTTGGCGGCCTCGTAGAACTCCTCGCGCGGGGTCTCCAGTGCTCCGAGGGAGACGACCTCGCGCTTGAGGAACATGCCGAGGGTCCAGTCGGCGAAGACGCGGATCTTGCGGTTCCAGGTCGGCATGGCCATGCCGTGGTAGCCACGGTGCATGTACCAGGCGAGCCGGCCCTTGAGCTTGATCTTCATCTTGCCCATGACGATCATCGCGACGCCCTTGTGGAGGCCGAGGCCCGCCACCGCACCCTTGTTGGAGTGCGCGTACTCCTTCTGCGGGAAGCCCCGCATGCCGGAGACCACGTTGTCGCCGAGGACCTTGGCCTGGCGCAGCGCGTGCTGGGCGTTCGGCGGGCACCAGGCGTTCTCGACGCCGGCCTTGCGGGCGGCGACGTCCGGAACCTGGGCGTTGTCGCCGGCGGCCCAGATGTAGTCCGTGCCCTGGACCTGGAGGGTCGGGGCGGTGTCCACGTGGCCGCGCGGGCCGAGCGGCAGGCCGTAGCGGGCCAGCGCCGGGTTCGGCTTGACGCCCGCGGTCCACACGATGGTGTTGGAGTCGACCTCGAGGCCGTTCTTCAGCACCACGTGGCCGTCCACGCAGGAGTCCATGGAGGTGTTGAGGTAGATCTCGATGCCGCGGGACTCGAGGTGCTCCTTGCCCCAGGTGCCGAGCTTGGGCCCGACCTCGGGAAGGATCTTGTCGGCCGCGTCGACCAGGATGAAGCGCATGTCCTCGCGCTTGATCGTGGAGTAGTACTTCACGGCGTCGCGGGCCATGTCCTCGACCTCGCCGATCGTCTCGGCGCCGGCGAAGCCGCCGCCGACGAAGACGAAGGTGAGCGCCTTGCGGCGGACGTTCTCGTCCGTCGTGGACTCGGCCTTGTCGAGCTGCTCGAGGACGTGGTTGCGCAGGCCGATGCCCTCTTCCACGCCCTTCATGCCGATGCCCTGTTCGGCCAGGCCGGGGATCGGGAAGGTGCGGGAGACGGCGCCGAGCGCGATCACCAGGTAGTCGAAGGGCAGCTCGTACGCCTCGCCGACCAGCGGCGTGACGACGGCGACCTTGCGGTCCTGGTCGATGGTGGTGACCCGGCCGGTGAGAACCTCAGCCTTGGGCAGCACGCGTCGCAGCGGGACGACGACGTGCCGAGGCGAGATGTTGCCTGCGGCCACTTCGGGGAGGAAGGGCTGGTAGGTCATGTACGACCGCGGGTCGACGACCGTGACGGTCGCCTCGCCGTAGCGCATCTTCTTCATGATGCGCTTGGCCGCGTACAGGCCTACGTACCCACCTCCTACTACGAGGATCCTGGGACGCTCCGTGGTGCTCATGGAACGAGTATCCAGCACCCCAAGGGGTGACGCTCGTGAGCCCCTTCACAAGGTGCGGCAGGGCCTCTGCTACACTGCGCGGCCCGCGTGACCCAGATCATGGCGCGCAACGGGAACCAACATGTAACGGGAGTCGTTGTGCACCCGTCCTGAACAGGCCTCCAAGGCCTCAACCGGACTGGACCACTGGGCTTCGTCCATACCTCTGATACGAAACCCGTCGCGGCCCCGCATCGCACAAACAGATGCCGAAACGGCCCTGCGACCCCCGAGAAGGGGCCCGAGAGCCCTCTTGTTGACCCGGTCGGCGCTTTTTCCTTGTGAAGAACTTCACGAACCTCGTGCCCGCAGGGGCCATTTCGGCCGTACCGGGGGCCCCGCACTGCCCTCGCACCACCACCGCACCGGGGCTCCTCCCCCCTCCCACCAGCCACCCGTCGGGCGGAACGCGATGTTCAGCCACAGGACCGCACGACGACCGCTGCACGGCCGACCGGAAAACGCTCGAAACGCCGGAGGGCCCCCGCGCGGTGCGGGGGCCCTCCGGCGCGAGGGGGCGGGGCGGCGGGTCAGGACCCGCCCTCGCCCGCCTCCGCCTCTTCCGCGGTCTTGATCGCGATGCCGTCCAGGATGTCGTGCTCCGAGACCACGACCTCGGTGGCGCCGATCCGCTCCATGATCGCGAGCAGCACGAGGGAGCCCGCGCCGATCACGTCGACCCGCCCCGGGTGCATCACGGGGATGGCGGCGCGCTCGGCGTGGGTGGAGGTCAGCATGCGGTCGCTGATCTCGCGGACCTGCTCGTAGGAGATCCGGGAGTGGTGGATCCGCGACCAGTCGTACTCGTCCAGGCCCAGGGCGATCGCGGCGACCGTGGTCACCGAACCCGCCAGGCCCACCAGCGTGCGGGCCTCGGCCAGCGGGACGGTCTCGGCGGCCAGGTCCAGCGCCGTCTCGATGTCGGCCCGCATGGCGGCGATCTGCGCCTCCGACGGCGGGTCGGTGACCTGGCCGTCCACCACCAGGTGGCGCTCGGTCATCCGGACGCAGCCCACGTCGACCGAGCGGGCCGCCCGGACGTGGTCCTCGCCGACGACGAACTCCGTCGAGCCGCCGCCGATGTCCACCACCAGGAACGGCCGCTCCAGGTGCTCGTGCGCGACGAGCTCCTTGGTGGCGCCGGTGAAGGAGAACTCCGCCTCCTGGTCCCCGGAGATCACCTCCGGCTCGACGCCGAGGATGTCCAGGACGCCCTGGACGAACTCGTCCCGGTTCTCCGCGTCGCGCGAGGCCGAGGTGGCCACGAAGCGCACCCGCTCGGCGCCGAACTCCTTGATCACCCCGGCGTACTCGCGGCAGGCCGCGAAGGTGCGCTCCAGGGCCTCCGGGGCCAGTCGGCCGGTCTTGTCCACGCCCTGGCCGAGCCGGACGATGACCATCCGGCGGTCGAGCTCCACCAGCTCCCCGGTGGCCGGGTCGTAGTCGGCGACGAGGAGGCGGATGGAGTTCGTACCGCAGTCGATGCCCGCGACCCGGGTCATGCGGCGCCCTCCCCGGTCTCCTCTTCCTTCTTCTCCCCGCACGGGGTGACGCAGGCGCCCTTGGCCCACCACTCCGGCAGCATGGCCAGTGCCTCGTCGCCGAACGGGTTCACCCCGGGGCCGGCGGCCAGCGAGTGGCCCACGAGCACGTGCAGGCACTTCACCCGGTCCGGCATGCCGCCGGCGCTCGGGAAGCCCTGGAGCACCTCGATGGCGTCACGGCGCTCGATGTAGTCCTCGTGCGCCTTCTGGTACGCGGCGGCGAGCTCCGGGTCCTCGGCGAGCCGGGCCTGCATCTCCTTCATCACGCCGTTGGCCTCCAGGGTGCCGATCGCGGAGGCCGCGCGCGGGCACGTCAGGTAGTACAGCGTGGGGAAGGGGGTGCCGTCGGGCAGCCGGGGTGCGGTCTCGACGACGTCCGGCTGGCCGCAGGGGCAGCGGTGCGCGATGGCGCGCAGCCCGCGCGGCGGGCGGCCGAGCTGCTGCTCGAACGCCTCGATGTCCGCGTCGGTCGGCTCGGTCCGGTCGGTCTGGGGCGGGGGCGTCTGCATGCCTGGAGGAAGTCTCTTCGTTCGGTCGTGCGTGATGGGTGGGTCAGTGGGTCATTCGCCGGGGCGGTCGGCCTTGTCGACGCCGTCCCAGACGTTGGAGTACCAGGGGCGGTCGGAACCGTCCTGGCCGCCGCGGCGGTGCTCCGGGGCCGCGGCGCCGGGGTCGGTCATGATGTAGCCGATCTCCCCCGGGCGCAGGAAGTGCAGGTGCCTGCGCGCCTGCTGCTCCGCGTAGGCGGGGTCCTGCCAGCGGGCCTTCTCGTCGCGGAGCTGTTCGAGGCGCTTGCGCGCGGTGTCGGCGGCCCGCTGCTGGTCCGTGATCTCCGAGCGCTGGGAGACGTACTGGCGCATCGGATACGCGAGGGCGACGACCAGCGTACAGAGGACGAGGACCAGCAGTGCCGCGCGGCCGGTGAGCCGGCTGCGGCGGATGTGCCGGCGGGACTGCGAGCGGTAGACGTGGGCCGCGGTCCGTTCGCCGAGCTGTTTGAGCCGGGTCGCCGTCGAGAAGGTGGAGAACCGATCCCGGTTCCCGGCCATAACCCCGCCTCCCCTGTGCGCGCACTACGCAATACGTCCCCGCACACGGTACGGGACCGAGTGCGGGGACGTACGGAGGCTGGGACCCCAGGGGTGTCCCCCCGGGGTGCCGCCCTGAGGCGGCGTCAGCCCTCGGGGCCGTGTCAGCCCTTGAAGCGCGGGAAGGCGGAGCGGCCCGCGTACACGGCGGCGTCGTCGAGGATCTCCTCGATGCGCAGCAGCTGGTTGTACTTGGCGACGCGGTCCGAGCGGGCCGGGGCGCCGGTCTTGATCTGGCCGCAGTTCACGGCGACGGCGAGGTCGGCGATGGTGACGTCCTCGGTCTCGCCGGAGCGGTGCGACATCATGCACTTGAAGCCGTTGCGCTGGGCCATCTCGACGGCGTCGAGGGTCTCGGTCAGGGAGCCGATCTGGTTCACCTTCACGAGCAGGGCGTTCGCGGAGCCCTCCTCGATGCCGCGGGCGAGGCGCTCGGGGTTGGTGACGAAGAGGTCGTCGCCGACGATCTGGACCTTGGAGCCCAGGCGGTCGGTGATGGTCTTCCAGCCGGCCCAGTCGTCCTCGAACAGCGGGTCCTCGATGGAGACCAGCGGGTACGCCTCGACGAGCTCGGCGTAGTAGTCGGTCATCTCGGCGGCCGAGCGGGACTGGCCCTCGAACTCGTACTTGCCGTCCTTGTAGAACTCGGACGCGGCGACGTCGAGCGCGAGCGCGATGTCCTTGCCCGGGGTGTAGCCGGCCTGCTTGACGGCCTCGATGATGAGGTCGAGCGCGGCGCGGTTGGACTCCAGGTTCGGGGCGAAGCCGCCCTCGTCGCCCAGGCCGGTGGAGAGGCCCTTGTTGTGCAGGACCTTCTTGAGGGTGTGGTAGACCTCGGCACCCCAGCGCAGCGCCTCGGAGAAGGACTCCGCGCCGATCGGGGCGATCATGAACTCCTGGATGTCGACGTTGGAGTCGGCGTGCGACCCACCGTTGAGGATGTTCATCATCGGAACGGGCAGCAGGTGCGCGTTCGGGCCGCCGAGGTAGCGGAACAGCGGGAGGTCCGAGGCCTCGGACGCGGCGTGGGCGACGGCGAGGGACACGCCGAGGATGGCGTTGGCGCCGAGGGAGCCCTTGTTGTCGGTGGCGTCCAGGTCGAACATGGCCTGGTCGATCAGGCGCTGCTCGGTGGCGTCGTAGCCGACGAGCTCCGGGCCGATCTGCTCGATGACGGCGAGGACGGCCTTCTCCACGCCCTTGCCCATGTAACGGTTGGGGTCACCGTCGCGGAGCTCGATGGCCTCGAAGGCACCGGTGGAGGCGCCGGACGGAACGGCAGCACGGCCGGTGCTGCCGTCGTCGAGGCCCACCTCGACCTCGACCGTGGGGTTGCCTCGGGAGTCCAGGATTTCCCGGGCTACGACGACGTCGATGGACGGCACGAGCATCTCCTTCTGGGATGTGACGCTGGGTGTGCGGTGGCGCGTGGGCCGTGGGCCGGCCCTGCCGCCTAGAGCCTAACCGGCTTCGGGCGGTGGGCTGCCCGACCGCCCGGGTCCTGGGACGAAAAAGGGGCCGAATACCCGTCTTCCTGGACATAGGACCCTCGATTCTCCGCGTTCCGCGGGAGGTCCGATGCCGGAGGCCGGTGTTCCGGTTCCGCTGTGCGGGTACCGGCGGACGACATGCCGCCGCCCGGCGCGTGGGGGGATACGCGCCGGGCGGCGGGGACGCTGCGGGGCGCAGCGAGTGTTACGCGGAGATTCAGGCGAGCTTCAGCTTCTGGCCCGGGAAGATCAGGTCGGCGTCGGAGACGCTGTCCTTGTTGAGCTCGAACAGCTTCTCCCAGCCGCCCTTGACCTTGTTGGCGTCGGCGATGCTGCCGAGGGTGTCGCCTTCCTTGACCGTGTAGGTGCCGGTGCCCGACTTCGGGGCCTCGGTCTTCGGGGTCGACGGCTTGGACGGGGTCCAGTTGCCGGAGCCCGAGCCGGAGCCCTTGGTCTCGGTGTCGGCCTTCGGCGTGGACGGCTTGGCCGGAGCGGGCTTCGCCGGGGCGGGCTTGGCCGGGGCCGGCTTGGAGGGCTTCGCCGGGGCGGGCTTGGCCGGGGTGGTCGAGCCGCCGCCGTTGTAGGCGGACTTCGACAGGCCGACGCCGCAGTGCGGCCAGGCGCCCTTGCCCTGGCCCTTGAGGACCTTCTCGGCGATGGCTATCTGCTGGGCCTTGGTGGCCTGGTTGGCCTGCGCGGCGTACGCCTTGCCGCCGTAAGCGGCCCACGTGGAGGACGAGAACTGCAGGCCGCCGTAGTAGCCGTTGCCGGTGTTGATGGACCAGTTGCCACCGGACTCGCAGGCGGCGACCTTGTCCCACTCGGCGGCCGTGGCGGCGCTGGCCGTACCGGCGGTCATCAGCGGGGCCGCGACGGCGACACCGGCGACACCGGCGAGCGTGACGATGCGGGCGGCCTTGGAGCCGCGACGGTGCTTGCCCTTGCCGGAAAGCAGCATGGAGTTCTCCTCACCGACGCCTTCGAGGTGAGCTGTCGGGTTCGGGCGGATGAGTGCCCGGTCACGCGGCGCGGCGCGTGTCTTCACCCCTAGCCGGTACCCGGACCGTCTCTCAACGGCCTTTCCCGGCGCCTACCTTGGTTCCCCCGCTCCTGCCTTCGGCGCTTGCGCGACGACTGTTCCCCCCGTCCGCCGGCAGGATTCGGCGATGCGGTCGAAGGAGCTCGCGGTGGCGAGCGATTCAGAAGGTAGACAGGTCTCTCCCCGATGTTCAACGTGTGATTTTGGGGAGAAACCGGCCTACTTGCCTTCCTCCTGAGCACGTTTGTGCAGGTGAGGGGCGGGTTTCCGGAAGTTCCGGAATGAGACACGCCAGTTGGCAGGAAGAGATGCATGTCTCATTTGACGATAACGGACATTCAACTCTTAAAGGATGTCCGAACTGCCCCCTATTTCTTGGTTAGATCCAGGTTCTGGCCGGGCTTGATGAGGTCGGCGTCCTCGCCGATGACCTGCTCGTTGGCCTTGTAGAGCTCGCCCCATCCGCCCTGCACGCCCTTGGCGTTGGCGATGTCCGAGAGGCTGTCGCCCGGCTTCACGGTGTACGTCGGGCCCGCGGGGGCCGCTGACGCCGTGCCAGGTGCCGCCGGCACCTCGACCGCGGCCGGGCCGCGGTGCTTGCCGGAGCCGTCGCCCGCCTCGGCGGACGGGGTGCCGGAGGGGGTGCCGGTGGGGGCGCCCGGGGTGGCGGGGGCGGTGGGCGTGACGCCCGGGGCGGGCGTGGCGCCCGGCGTGGCCGGGGTCGTCGGGGTGCCCGGGGAGGGCGTGGCGCCCGGCGCCGTGGGGGTGCCGGGGGTGGGGGTGCCGGGGGTGGGCGTGCCGGGAGTGGGCGTGCCGGGGGTGGAGGGCTGGACGGTGAAGTCCGGCTCGGGCATGACGGGCAGTCCGCTGGAGGGGCCCAGCGGGTAGTCCGGCAGTCCGCTCGGGCCGGTGGTGGGCGTGCCGGGCGCCGGGGTCGGGGCCCCGAAGTCCGTGGAGGGCTTGCCCTTGCCGGTGGCCGGCACCGAGTCGTCGGGCCGGCTCGGGGTGGGCGCGACGGGCCCCGGGTCCAGCTTGTCGCCCGGGTCCACCTCGGGCGCGGGGCCCTGCTGGGTGAGTCCGGCCGAGGCGGCGCACAGCGGCCACGCCTGGGGGCCCTGGGAGGCCAGCACGCGCTCGGCGACCGCGATCTGCTGGGAGCGGCTGGCGAGGTCCGGGCGCTCCGCGTACGCGAGTCCGCCCGCGTTGCGCCACTGCTCCAGGGTGAACTGCAGCCCGCCGTAGGCACCGCTGCCGGAGTTCGCGCTCCAGGTGCCGCCGCTCTCGCAGTCGGCGACCTTGTCCCACGTGGCGGTGTCGGCCGCGTTGGCGCCGGTGGCGGCGAGCAGCGGCAGGGCCAGCGCGGATCCGGTCACTCCTGCGGTGACGACGATCGCGGGTACCTGGCGGGGGCGTCTGTGGCGGCCGTTCCCGGGAAGCATGAGGCTGCACCTTTCGCATAACGGCGGGGTAACGGCAGAACCTAGCCGCCTTCGAACGGATGTCACAAGTTCGGGAGTGGACTGACTTCCGGTCAGTCCCGGTTCGCTTCCGGCTTCGTTTCGTTCGGGACTGTGAAGCGGACGGGGAGGGTGCGCAGGCCCCGCATGATGAGACCGCCCCGCCAGCGCAGGTCCGCGGGGGGAATCGCAAGTTCCAGATCCGGCAGACGCTTCAGCAAAGTTCCGAGGGCCGTCTGCCCTTCGAGCCGGGCGAGCGGAGCACCGAGGCAGTAGTGGATCCCGTGGCCGTATCCGAGGTGCTGGTTGTCACTCCGGGAGAGGTCCAGGGTGTCCGGTTCGGCGAACCGCTCCGGGTCGCGGTCGGCCGCCGCGAGGACGACGAGCACCGGGTCCCCGGCCGCGATGTCCCGGCCGCCCAGGGTCAGCGGGCGGGTGGCGAACCGCCAGGTGGCGAGCTCCACGGGGCCGTCGTAGCGCAGCAGTTCCTCGACGCCGGTCTCCAGCAGCGCGCTCTCCCCGGCGGCCAGGGAGGCCTGGAGGCGCTCGCGCTGGTCCGGGTTCATGAAGAGGGAGTGGATGCCGTTGCCGATGAGGTTCACGGTCGTCTCGAAGCCGGCGAAGAGCAGGATGAAGGCCATCGCCGTGGCCTCGGCCTCCGTCAGGTGGTCTCCGTGGTCACTCGCCCGGATCAGATCGGAAATGAGGTCATTGCCCAGATCATCCCGCTTGCGGTGGATCAGTTCCCCGAGATAGGTGCGCATCTGCTTCACCGAGCGGGCGACCCCGCCGCGCGGCCCGCCGCCGTGGCGGATCATCATCCCCGCCCAGTCGCGGAAGTCGTCCTGGTCCTCGCGCGGTACGCCGAGCATCTCGCAGATGGCGTAGATGGGGAGCGGAAAGGCGAACTCGTGGATGAGGTCCGCCTCCCCCTTCCCGGCGCCGTGCTGCTTTCCCACGATCTGGTCGATGAGGTGGTCGGTCAGCTCCTGCACGCGCGGGGTGAACTCGGCCACGCGGCGCGGGGTGAACGCCTTCGACACCAGCCGCCGCAGCCGGGTGTGGTCCGGCGGGTCGATGTTCAGCAGGTGCGTCATCAGCTCCGCCTTGCGCTCCCCCGGGATCCCGGTCTTGCCCTTGGCGTGCGCCGGCTCCGCGTGGTGCGCCGGGTTCTTGCTCAGCCGCTGGTCGGCGAGGGCCTGGCGGGCGTCGGCGTACCGGGTCACCAGCCAGGCCTCGACCCCGCTGGGGAGCCGGGTGCGGTGCACCGGGGAGTGCTCGCGCAGCCAGGCGTAGGCCGGGTAGGGGTCGGTCGCGAACTCCCAGTCGAAGAGGGTCGGCCCCTGGGGGCGGGACGGGTCGGCCTGGGCGGCGGGGGTCTGATCGTGCACCCGTCGACCGTATCCCGGCGCGCCGCGGACCATCCCTTATGGCCGCTTCGTCGCGGCTGTCCGCAGATCGGACATCACTTGACGTCAGGTTCTGCGACATTCCTACTTTCGGTTCTGTGGATGTGAGGATCTTGAAAAGCAGCTTCGCGGTGGTGGAGAGACGGGCCGAGCACGCGGTCAAGTACTTCTACTCCCACCTCTTCTGGCACAACCCCGGGCTCCGCGAACTCTTCCCGGACTCCTCCGAGGACATGGAGCGCCAGCGCGACCGGCTCTTCGCCGCGCTCACCCATGTCGTCGGCCACCTGGAGAGCGACACCCTCATCCCCTACCTGCGCGACCTCGGACGCGACCACCGCAAGTTCCTCGTCGGCCCCGAGCACTACGCCGCCGTCGGCGTCAGCCTGCTCGCCGCGCTCGCCGAGACCTCCGGCGACGCCTGGATCCCGGCCGTCGAGAAGGCCTGGTGCGAGGCCTACCAGTTCATCGCCGACGCGATGACCGCCGGCGCCGCCGACAGCGGCGACCCTCCCTGGTGGGAGGCCGAGGTCGTGCGGCACCTCCAGTACGGCGAGGACATCGGCGTGCTCACCCTCGCACCGCGCACCCCCCTGCCCTACCGGCCCGGCCAGTACGTCAGCGTGAGCAGCGACCGCGTCCCGACCACCTGGCGCACGTACTCCCTCGGCAACGCGCCCCGCCCCGACGGCACCGTGGACCTCCACGTCAGCCGGATCGACGGCGGCCGGCTCAGCACCGCCCTGGTCCGCGACGTCCTGCCCGGCGAGGTCCTGCGGCTCGGCGCCCCCGGCGGACAGCTGACCCTGCGCCGCGAGGACCGCCCCCTCACCTTCATCGCCGCCGGCACCGGCTGGGCGCCCGTACGGGCCCTGGTGGAGGAACTCGTGCAGCACCCTCCCGACCACGACGTACGGCTCTTCGTCGTCGCGCGGGACGCCGCCCATCTCTACGACCGGCCCCTGATCGACGAGTACGCCGCCGCCTGCCGCTGGCTCGGCGTCACCTACATCACCCCCGCCCCCGGCCGGCACCGCAACCAGGCCACCGACCGGCTCGCGACCGCCCTCAGCAACCGGGGCCTGTGGCGGGACCAGGACGTCTACCTCAGCGGGCCCGCCCCGTTCATCGAGGAGACCTCCTACCTCCTGGAGGAACTCGGGGCCCGGCCCGACCGGGTCTTCCACGACGCCGTCCCCGTGGCCTCCGCCCTGCGCGCCCGGCCGCTCGGCTTCGGCGAGTGGTTCCTGCACCGCCCGGCCCCGCACTGGCACAACCCGTCGGCCCGCGCCCCGCGCGAATAGGCCCCGGCCGGCCGCCGCTCCCCCTTGCCGGCCGCCGCTCCCCTTGCCGCCTGCCGCCTACCGCTCCGGCTTCCGCTCCGCCGCGCCCTCGGCCGCGCGGATCGCGTCCCGGTAGACGCGGGCCGCCGCCCGCAGCGCCGTCTCCGGGTCCGTCCCCGACGCCTCGGCGCGCGCCGCCAGCTCCAGCAGCTCGTACCCGATGCCCTCGCCCCGGGGCAGCTCCACGGCCACCCCTCCCGTACGGGCCCGCCCCGCCAGCTTGGCCGCGAGCGCCAGCCCGGGCTGGCCCAGCGGGATCCCGTCGGTGACCGAGTCCCGCTGCTTCTCGACCGCCTTGGTGGCCTGCCAGTGCGCGCTGACGTCCTCGGGGGAATCGGCGGTCGCGTCCCCGAACACGTGCGGGTGGCGCCGGATCAGCTTGTCGACGAGGTCCCCCGCCACGTCGTCGATGGAGAAGGGCTCCTCCCCCTCCTCGCCGCCGCCCTCCTCCTCGGCGATCCGCGCGTGGAAGACCACCTGGAGCAGCACGTCGCCGAGCTCCTCGCGCAGCGCGTCCCGGTCCCCGTCCTCGATCGCCTCGACCAGCTCGTACGCCTCCTCGATGGCGTACTTCACCAGCCCCTCGTGGGTCTGCCGCGAGGTCCAGGGGCAGTCCCGGCGCACCCGGTCCATGACCTGCACCAGGTCCAGCAGCCGCGCCCCCGGCAGGTCGTACGAGCCGGGCAGCAGCTCCAGGTCCGGCATGGCCACCCGGCCCGAGCCGGCCAGCCGCGCCAGCCCGTCCGTGAGCCGCTGGTCCCCCTCGCCGCCGGGCAGCACCACGACCGTACGGCCACCGGCACACGCCTCGACCAGCGCGTGCGCGTCCGGGCTCTCCTGCGTCACCTCGACCCCCGCCTCCCGCAGGTACGGCAGCTGCGGGTGGCCCGGGTCGGCGCACAGCACCCGGTCCGCGGCGTGCAGGGTCTGCCAGGCCGGCCAGGACAGCAGCCCCGGCGCGACCCGGTGGCTGGCGGTCAGCAGGACGATCCGGCCGGTGGGCTCGGCGGGAGCGGCGGCGGAGGCGGAGGTGTCGGTCACCCCCCGAACCTACCCCCGCCCTCCGCCCTCAGGCTCCGGCGGGTGCCGCCTGCTCGGGACGGGTCCGCTGGGTGATCCACGGGGTCTCCTGGTCGCCGAGCAGGATCTGCTCCGCGTCCCAGCGGCCGTAGCGCGGGTTGACCTCGATGTGCAGCGCCCGCGCCGCCTCCGACAGCTTGGCCAGCGCCTTGTCCTGGCCGCCGTAGTGCGCGAACAGCTTGTCCCGCAGCAGCTTGAAACGGGTGTCCGCCTCGATCTGCCCCGGCGCGAGCTGCGCCTGCTGGAGCGCCGCGTCCCGCAGCGCCTCCTCCCCGCCCAGCTGCTCCAGCTGCGCCTTGCGGACGTCCTGGACCTCCTTGGGGCTCACGCTCAGCCCGGCGTCCTTCGCGGCCCGCTCCAGGACGGCGCTCTGGATCATCTTGTTCAGCTTCAGCCGCTCCAGCCCGGCGGTCGCGCCGATCAGCTGCGCCCCCTGCTCGGACCGGTTCTGGGCGGCGCGCACGTCACCGACCTGCGCCTGGAGCGCCGAGGTGGTGATGCGCTCACCACCGACGACGGCCGCGGTGCCGGGCCGCGCCCCGCCGGAACAGGCGGTCAGCAGGGGGGCCGCCGCGAGGAGGACGGCGGAGACGGAGAGCGCTGTGCGACGGTGCAAAGGAGCCTCCAGGGCCGGGAGATTGTGCGTCGGTGCACAAGGGCCTTGCGGTGATCGATGGTATGAGTTCAGGGTGGCCCGAGCCACCGGTTCGACCAACGATTCCCGTGGTGTTGGGGTGCGAGTTCACTCCCCGGCTACCGGCGTGCCCTTCCCTCCTGAGATCGTCGGTGCACCATGCCGACATCGCAGCTCGCCCAGCGCCAGATCCCGGACCGACCCGCCACGGAACCGCCGCGGCGGTCCGGTCGCGGAGCGGGGGCGCTCGGGGCGGTGTTCGCCTCGCTCGTCACGGCGCTCGCCGTGTGCGGCGGGGACGCCGTCGCGCGGGTGTTCCCGTACGGGCCGCGCCACCGCAGCGTCAACGACCTCGGCAACCAGTTCGTGCCGTACCACGCGCACCTGTGGGACCTGCTGCACGGGCGGGCCGAGGGCGGGATCCTGTTCAACTGGCAGTCCGGGTACGGGACCAGCTTCCTGCCCGACTTCGGCACGTACCTGACGAGCCCGTTCGCCGTGCTGGTCGCGCTGTTCCCCCGCGAGGACATCGACCTCGCGGTGTACGTGGTGACCGTGCTCAAGACGGCGGCCGCGGCGGCCGCCATGGCATGGCTGCTGCGGACCCAGCGGCGCGGCCCCTGGTGGGCGGCGGGGCTGCTGGGGGCCTCGTACGCGCTGTGCGGCTGGTCGGTGATCGAGGCCGCGTACAACCCGATGTGGCTGGACGGGCTCGTCGCCTTCCCGCTGCTGTGCCTCACCGGCGAATGGGCACTGCGCGCGCGGCGGCCGGTGCTCGGAGCACTGGTCGTCGCCGTCGCCTGGACGGCCAACTTCTACACCGCGTACATGGCCACCCTCGGGGCGGCCCTGGTGCTGCTGGTACGGGTGGTGCTGACCCGGGAGGGGCTGCGCGCGCGGGCCCTGGTGGTGGGGCGGGCCGCGGTGACCACGCTGCTCGGCACCGGGCTCGCGGCGCCGGTGCTGGTGCCGCTGTTCCTCAGCACGCAGCAGGCGTACCCGGGCTGGTCCAGGGAGTTCGGCCCGGTGCCGTGGTCCGACTTCTTCGCCCGGCTGCTGCCCGCCACGTACTCCTTCAACTCCCCGGCCGTGTTCGTCGGCACCGGCGCCCTGCTGCTGGTGGCGGCCCTCCCGTTCCACCGGGCGCTGCCGGTGCGCGTCCGCTGCTGGTGGACGGGGCTCGTCGTGGCGGCGGGGCTGTCCCTCCAGTGGGAGCCGACGCACCTGCTCTGGCACCTCTTCGCCACCCCGAACGGCAGCGCGTACCGGCAGACCTTCGTCCTGGCCGGCATCGCGGTGATCGCCGCCTGGACGGGGCTCGCCGCGGGCGTGCCCGGCGTACGGGCGCTCGGGGCGGGCGCCGCCCTGCTGGCGGCCGCCGGGCTGTGGGCGAGCGGCAGCGCCCTGCCGACCGCGTGGGGGTACGCCCTGTTCGCGGGCGGGCTCGCCGCCGCGGCCGCGGCCTGGTGGGCGCTCGGCCGGCGGGGGCTACCGCCGGTGGCCGCCGGGCTGCTCGCGGCGGCGCTGGTGGCGGTTCTGGTGGCGCAGGCCGCGGCGACCACGGCGTACGGCCACAAGGGCAAGCTGGCCGGGCTGGACGACTACCCCTCCTGGAACCAGGCCCACACCGCGCGCGCCCGCGCCCTTGCCGGGGCCGAGGGCTGGCCGGCGTACCGGACCGACGCGGGCCGGCCGGCGCTGTCGGGCAACGACCCGATGCTGCTGGGCGGCGAGGGGGGCTCGTACTACAGCAGCCACACCCCGGACGTGTTCACGCGCACCATGACGGCGCTGGGCGCGGGCTGGACCTCGCGCGGGCGCAGCATCCAGAGCCTCGACAACCCGGTGACGGACGCGGTGTTCGCGGTCGGCGCCCGGCTGAAGCCCGACGGCACCGTCGCCCGCGCCGAGGCCCTGCCCCTGGTCACCGTCCGCCCGGCGGAGGCCCCCGGGGCGTACGGGGAGTCGCCCTTCGCCAACCAGGAACTGCTGCTGGGAGCGCCGGTGTACGAGGACCCGGTCGCGCCCGGCGTCTGCCGCGCGGGCACCGAGGCCTTCCTGTGGGCCCCGGAGTACAACGCCACGGCCCGCCTCGCGGGCGGCCGCCCCTTCAAGCTGAACGGCAACCCGCCCAAGAACCGGGCGGCCCTCCAGTCGCTCGGGGTCTCGCGCGGCCCCGCCTCGAAGCTCGTCTTCGACCGCCCGGCCCCCGACCGGTGGGCGCTGTCCTGCCTGGACGGGACCCGGCTGCGCGCGGCGGTCGACCGGCTGCGGGCCGCCGCCGCGACGGACGTACGGGTCACCTCCGCCGGGCTGAGCGCCACCCTGCCCCCGGGCAGCACGGGCACGGCGGTGGTGGCCGTACCGGCCATCGCGGGCTGGAGCTGCGACGGCCGCCCGGCGCAGTCCCGCCTCGGCCTGCTCGCGGCCCCGCTGGACGGCCGCACCACCACGGTGACCTGCGAGTTCAGCCCGCCCGGTCTGCCGGCCGGGGCGGCGCTGGCCGGGGTGTCCGTACTCGCGCTGGCCGGGACGGCCCTGCGCAGGCGCCTGCGGGGCGCGGGCGCGGGCGCGGAGGTGCGGTAGGCCCGGGCGGGCACCGCACCCACCCGGTCACCGCACCTGGCCCAGCCACTGCAGGGTGCGCCGGATCTCCACCGGGAGGGGGTGCGCCGGGCCGTGGACGCGGTCCGCGTCGTAGAGGAGACGGACCAGGGTGTCGTGGGCCGCCGGGCGGTCGCCGAGGGAGAGCAGCAGGTGCGCTATGCGGCGGCGGACCTCCAGCGGCAGGCCCGGGTCCGGGTTGGCGTAGTGGTTCTCGAACAGCGGCAGCAGCGAGCGGTACTCCGCCAGGGCCGCCGCCGGCTCGCCCAGCTGCTCCAGGCACTGCGCGGCGTCGTAGCGGAAGCGCAGCGACTGCGGGTCCCCGGCCGGGAACTGGTCGGCGAGGCGGCGCAGCTCCGGCAGGGCGCGGCGGTACTGGCCGTCGTCCATCAGGGTGGCCGCGTACTGCTTGCGCAGGCTGCGGACCACCGGGGAGTGCTCGCCGTGCTCGGCGGCGGCCGCCGGGAGGATGTTGCCGAGGATGTCCACGGCCTGGGTGAGCCGGCCCTGGTCCAGCAGCTTGCGGGCCTCGTCCACCGCGCCCGGGATGTCGGGGCGGGGCGGCGCCGGCGGCGCGGCCGGGCGCGGGGGCACGGCGGTGGCCCGGTCCGGCCAGGGTGCCTGGGGGCGCAGGAAGGGGCGGGTCGGGTCGAGCGGGCCGGACGGGAGGCGGCTGCCGGGGGCCGGGAGCAGCGGCACGAGGGCCTCGTAGACCTCCTGGGCGGAGCCCGGACGGTCCTGCGGGTCCTTGGCGAGCAGCCGCAGCAGGACCGCCTCCAGCTCCGCCGGGATCTCGGGGCGCAGCGGGCGCACCGGGGCCGGGGGCTCGTAGAGGTGGCGGTGCAGCACGCCGAGGGCGGTGGTCCCCGCGAAGGGGACGCCGCCGCTGAGCAGTTCGTACAGCAGCACGCCGAGCGCGTACAGGTCGGTGTACGGACCGACCGCGCCGCCCATGGCCTGCTCGGGTGCCATGTAGGCGGGGCTGCCGATCGGGGATCCGGTACTGGTGAGGCGGGTGGTGTCGGTGTCCATCACGGAGGCGACGCCGAGGTCCAGGACGAGGACGGTCCCGTCCGGGCGGACCATCACGTTCCGCGGCTTCAGGTCGCGGTGGACGATCGGCACCGCGTGCACGGCGGAGAGCACCGCGCACAGCTGCGCCACCACCGCGACGGCCCACGGCCAGGGGTAGGGGTCGTGCTCGGCGAGGTGGTCGGCGAGGTCGGAGCCCTCGACGTAGCCCATGACGAGGTACAGCTCGTCACCGTCGCTGCCCGCGTCGTGGACGGTGACCAGACCGGGGTGGTCCACCTGGGCGGTGACCCGGCACTCGCGCACGAAGCGGCGGCGCAGCTCCTCGGCGACGGTGCCGGGGCCGGCCACCTTGTCGGGGCGCAGCAGCTTGACGGCGACGCGGCGGTCCAGGCGGCGGTCGTAGGCCGTCCACACCTGGCCCATGCCGCCCTGGCCGAGGACGGTGGCGAGCTGGTAGCGGTCGCCGATGAGGCGTTCTGCGCCGGTCACCGCCGGTCGTCCTGGATCGCCGTGCTGTTCGGGTCCTGGTACGGGCCGCCGGGCTGCGGGGGCCGCGCCTGGTCCTGCCGGCGCAGGAGCTCGCTGAGCTCGTCGAGTTCGGCGCGGACCTGCCCGAGGCGCGCGGGCGGGACGGGCGGCTGCGGGTTCTGCGGGTTCTGCGGGTTCTGCGGGTTCTGCGGGTTCTGGTGCTGGGGGTTCTGGTGCTGCGGGTTCTGCGGCACGTTCGGCTGGACCGGCCGGCCGGGCTGCTGCCCGGCCGGCGGGTAGCCGTAGCCCGGCGTGGTCTGGTGCGGCGGCTGGGGCTGGTGCACCGGCTGCGGCTGGTGGTGCTGGGCGTACGGGGCCTGCGGCTGCGCCGGGTACCAGGGCGCCGCGGCCAGGGCGGCCCGGGACTCGTGGTGCCTGATGTCGGCGACGAGGTAGTACACGCAGACCGCGAAGCCGGTGAAGATCGAGCCGCCGGCGCCCACGTTGCCCTGCCAGCCGCTGGTGTCTGCGGTCGGGTCGAGCCCGATGAAGACGATCCACACGACCGACAGCACCAGGCTCAGCACCAGCAGCGCCCAGTCCCGGGACCTGCGGGTGAGGATCGCGAGCCGCAGCATGGCGCCCCAGGCGAAGAAGCCGCAGCTGAGGACGGGGAGCGCCGTGAACAGCACGCGCAGCGTCATCGCCGCCCCGGAGACGGGCCGGTGGCCGTGGGGGCCTTGCTGCGGCGGGATGCCGGGGCCGTGCATCGGTGCTCCTGACGGGCCGTGCGGAAAGGTGACGGCTCGAAGCGTATACAGCGTTTCAGGCCGTCCGTGAGGGGATGGACGCAACCGTTGCAGGGTCGCAGCACGGTCGCGGCATGGTCAGCCGGGTGTCACGCTGCCGTCCGACAGGCCGTCGTACAGGCCCTGTACGAGTTGCTCCCCCAGGCGTCCCGCCAGCCTCAGCGCGCCCTCGAACTCGGCGAGCGCCCGGAACCGCGCCCCGTAGCGGCGCTGTTCGGCCAGCGGCAGCCGGGGCAGCTGGAGCCGGCGCACGTCGAGCCGGGTGGCGGTGGAGGCGTGGCTGCTGGCACGGCGGGCATTGGCGGTGCCGCGCAGGAAGCCGGCGAGGAACCAGGGGTCGAGGGCGGCCGGGTCGGGCCGCAGCAGCTGGAGGTTGCGGCCGATGACGGCGCCGGCGCCCGTGGCGGGGTCCTCGGTGACGACGCGGGCGGCGGCGAGGGCGCCGACGACGGGGACGACGACGTCGCCCGGTTCGGCGAGGAGCTGTTCGGCGGCGGCGGCGTCGGAGGCGGCCGCCGTGCCCGCCGCGCCGGGCGCGCCCGGCGTGGTGACGGTGCCGGAGGGGGCGGTGCCGGCGTAGACGTCGTACTCGGTGAGCACGGGCAGCTCCGGGTTGCCGCTGCCGGTGCCGGCGCGCAGGAGCAGGGCTCCGGCGCGGGCGAGTTCGCCGACGGTGGTCTGGGACAGCGGGGCGGCGGCCGGTCCGGCGGCTCCGGCCGGTCCGGCGGCTCCGGCGGGGGTGACGGGGGTGACGGGCGGCGGGGTGAGGCGGGCGGCGTGGGTGAGGGTCGCGTCGAGGCGCTCGCGGAGGGCGGCCAGTTCGGCGGGGCCGCCGCCGGCGGCGGGCGGGGGCAGGTGGCGGGCGGGGGTGAGGTCGACGTCGTCGTCGAGGAGTTCGATGACCGGTACGACGCGGCCGACCCCGGGCATCCCGGGGGCCGCGCCGGTGCGGTCGTACGCGGTCCAGGCCGCGAGCACCGCGTCGCGCACGTCGGGCCACGCGGCCCGGGCCTGCGCCGGCCCGTCGGGGTCGAGGCCGGCGGTGTCGACGAGCAGCAGTCCGGCCGGGGCGGCGGCGCCGGGGGCGGGCTTGCGCAGCACCCACAGCTGGAGCGGGATCCCGTACGGGGGCGCGGCGCCGGCGGGGAGGGAGACGACGGCGCGCAGGGCGCCGCGGCGCAGCAGGTCGGCGCGGATGCGGCGGCCGGAGCGGCGGGCCGCGGCGGCGGGCGGCATGAGCAGTACGGCGGTGCCGCCCTCGCGGAGGCGGGCCAGGGCGTGCTGGATCCAGGCGAGCTCCGATTCGTTGCGGGCGGGGAAGCCGTACTCCCAGCGGGGGTCGTAGGCGAGTTCCTCGTGGCCCCAGTTGCGTTCGTTGAACGGGGGGTGGCAGAGCACGGCGTCGACGGCGGTGCCGGCGAAGGCGTCGGCGCGCAGGCTGTCGGCGGCGGCCGCGCGGACCTGGGCGGAGCCGTGGAGGGCGAGGCGCAGGGCGGCGAGCGCGGCCAGTTCGGGCGAGTAGTCCTGGGCGTGCAGGACGGCGGCGCCGGTGAGGGCGCGCAGCGGGCTGCCGGTGCCGCAGGCGGGGTCGAGGGCGGTGCGGACGCCGGGGCCGGCGAGGGCGGCCATGAGGTCGGCGACGCCGTCGGGGGTCAGCGTGTACTGGCGGGGGTTGGCCTCCAGGTGGCGGCCGAGGAGGAACTCGAAGGCCTGGCGGGCGCCGAGCCCGGCGGCGAGTTCGGCGACGGCCCGGAGCATCGGCACGGACCCGGGGGCGGGGGCGGGACGGACGGCGGCCGGGTGGCCGGCTCCCAGCCGGGCGGTGAGCGCCTCGTCCCGTACGGCGGGCAGCCGCCCGGCGAACCGGTCGTCGGGGAGCGCGGCGAGCTCCAGCCACCGCGCGGGGCGATCCCGTACGACGAGCAGGGCGGCGCCGGCTTCGACGAGGGCGGCGGCGGCCCCGCCGGGGTGGGCGGTGATCTGCTGCCAGACGCGTTCGCGCAGGGGGACCTCGGCGAGCTTGCCCTGCGCCCGGAGCCACTCCTCCACCGCGGGCAGCGCGAAGGAGGGACTGGTCTCGGTGCCGCCCACGGGCTTGGGGAAGTCGGGGTGGCGGCGGCGCCAGTTGCTCACGGCGGCCCGGCCGACTCCGGCCAGGCGGGCGATCTCGGCGGCGGTGACCTCAGGGACGTTCTCCTCCAGCATGCCGGGAGCATACCGATACACACGCGGGAATCCACTTCACAGCGTGAATCCGATCAGTTCTGTGAATCGTGTTGACTCGGTTCACAGCCTCTGTTGTGATGATCCCGTCAACAGCGGAGAACGCCGGCCGCACCGAGAGAAACGAGACAGGAGCCCTCCCATGTCCCAGTCCTCCACCCCGCGCCACAGCTGGATCGCCCGCCACAAGGTGCTCACGGGGTGCGGCGCGCTCGTCGCGCTCGTCGCGGTCGGCGCCTGCACGGGGGGCGGCGGCACGGGCGGCGCGAAGGACACCAAGGCCAAGCCGGCCTCGTCCGCGAGTGCGGGCGCCGGCGCTCCGGCGGGTGGCAGCGGCAGCGGCAGCGGCAGCGGCAGCGGCCAGAAGCCGGCCGAACCGAAGAAGGACGGCAAGAAGGCGGCCATCCGCGGCAGCGGCACCTTCCAGGTCGGCTCGGACCTCCAGCCCGGCACCTACCGCACCACCGGCAACAAGGGCCTCGGCTGCTACTGGGAGCGCGCCAAGGACGCCTCGGGCGACACCGACTCGATCATCGCCAACGACAACGTCGTCGGCACCAGCTACGTGACCATCGGGGCCGGCGACAAGCTGTTCAAGTCCACCGGCTGCAACGACTGGGAGACCGTCGACCCGAAGGCCGTCTCCGACGCCCCGAAGACGGAGGCCGCGGGCGACGGCGGCATGTTCAAGGTGGGCCTCGACCTCGCCCCCGGCACCTACAAGTCCGAGGGCCCCGCCGACGGTTCGGCCGGCTGCTACTGGGAGCGCGCCAAGGACGCCGCCCACGGCATCGACTCGATCGCCGCCAACGACAACCCCACCGGCCCGGCCGTCGTGACGATCGGCGCGAAGGACGGCTACTTCAAGACCACCGGCTGCGCGACCTGGAAGAAGTCCTGACTCCAGCACGGCCGGAGACCCCCCGGATAGCCTCCGCCTCCTGACCGATCCCAGGGGGGACCATCATGCGCACCACCATGCCCGCGGGCACGGCCGCTCTCGCCGCCTGCGCGGCCCTGCTGACCGTCACCGGCTGCGGCCCCGGAGCCGGCGCGGCGGCGAAACCATCGGCCTCGGCGACGGCACCCGACCCGCTCGCCGGCAAGGACCCGGCCGCCGCCCTGCGCGCCGCGTACGAGGAGACGGAGGGGACGGACTCCAGGTTCGCGCTGGTCCAGCGGACGATCGGGGACCGCGAGCTCGAAGCCGGCCTGACCTTCGAGGGCGACAGCGGCTGCTGGGGCAAGGTCACCGTCGCCCGCGCCGGGGCGGGCGAGATCCTCATGGACGGCGGCAGGCTCTCCTTCAGGGGGGACGAGGGCTTCCTCAAGGACCAGTTCAGGGACGCCCCCGTCAAGTCCCCCGACACCACCGAGGGCTGGATCGACGTCCGGCCGAGCGACCCCTCGGTCGCCCACCTCCTCGCCCTGTGCAAGGACGGGTACCCCGCCCGCGCCTTCCCGTCCGAACTCACCGACGTCCGCCGCGAGCCGGACACCGCCCAGGACGGCAAGCCGGTCGCGGTGTTCACGTCGACGGCGCCCGGCGGCGGCGAGGTCACCGACCACGTCCTGCTGGACGGCGCGCCGTACCTGGTCAAGCACTGGCAGCGGGGACCGGACGCGCGCACGGTCGAGTACCGCGGCGTACGGGCACCCGCCCCCGCCCCGTCCGGCGGGGTGTCACAGACACCCCCTACGCTCGGATCCTGACACCTGCACATAGTTCAACGGGGGAACCGGGATGCGCAGCCATACGAAGAACACCGCGTCGGCACTCGCCGCCGCGGCCCTGATCGGCGGCGGGCTGACGGCGTGCGCGGCCGGCGACGGCCGGGCGTCCGACATCGGCAGCCGGGCCCGCGCCGCACAGTCGCCCGGCGCGGCGTCCGACCCCTCCGGCCCGTCGTCCCCGGCCTCGCCCTCGGGCCCGGCGGGGGCGGGGGGCGAGGGCCCGCTCGCCGCCCTGTCGGGGGCCGACATACTCACCCGCGCCGGCGAGGCCACCCGCAAGGCGGAGTCGATGCACGTCAAGGCCACGGTCGAGTACGAGGGCAAGCCGATGCGGATCGACCTCTCCCTCGACAAGAAGGGCAACTGCAACGGCGCCGTCCGCCTCGACGGCATGGGGAAGATGGACATCATCAAGTCCGCCGAACTCGTCCACTTCCGCGGCGACGCCGCCTACTGGCGTGGCGCCGCCAAGCAGAAGCTCACCCCGCAGAAGCAGACGGACCAGATGGTCACCATGCTCGCCGACCGCTGGGTGAAGATCCCCGCCACCGACCCCCGTGCGGCCCCGATGACCGGCAGCTGCAACCTCGGCAGGCTGACGGACGACCTCGGCAAGGGCGGCCCGCTCGCCCGCAAGGGCGACACCGGCACCGTCGACGGAAAGCCGGCCCTGTCGGTCACCTCCCCCGCCCGGCAGGGCACCCAGACCGACTGGGTCTCGACGCAGGGCACCCCCTACATCCTCAAGTCGGCCATCAGCGGCGACACCACCGGCGCGATCCTGTTCTCGGACTTCAACGTCCCGGTGGACACCGCCTCCCCGAAGGACACCGACGTCCTGGACCTCTCCAAGACCGGCGGCCCGGCCGGCGAATCGGTCTGACCTGAACGCCGTTCAGGTCCGGGCGGGCCTGACGTGCAGGTGCCCGCTCAACGGGTACGCGGGCGGGGCCGCCGGAAGGGTGGCGTGGAAGGGGAAGCCGCTCTTCTCCGCCACGCGGCAGGAAGCCCCGTTGTCCTCCTGGTGCAGGAGGTGCAGGCGTTCCAGCCCGGAGCCGGCGAAGGTCGCGAACGCCCAGGCCGTCAGGGCCTCCAGAGCACGCGGCGCGACACCCCGGCCGCGGGCGTGGGCGGCGGTCCAGTAGCCGACCTCGGCCGCCGGCCCGCCGGACGCGGGCCTCTTCAGGACGGCGTTGCCCACCAGCCGGCCCGGACCGTCGCCCTCCAGCACCGCGAAGGCGAAGCGCAGCCCCGCGTCCCAGCCCCGGCGCTGCTCCTCCACCCACCGCAGCCCGTCGGCCTCGCCGTCGAGGGCGTCGGCGGTCCAGCGCCGCAGCACGGGATCGGCGTACGCCTCGACCAGCGCGGGGACGTCACCACCGCGCCAGGGGCGCAGGAGCAGAGCGGGGAAGTCCGCCGTCGCGGCGGCGCGGAGGGTCTTCTGCGTGATCATCAGCCGATGATATGCACAGGGCCAGAAACCGGCGTACCGTCGCAAACGGGACACGGAAGGAGCCCTCGTATGGGGATTTTCGACAGGTTCAAGGACCAGGCCAAGAACAAGGGCAAGGACATTTCCGACCAGCTCGAGCAAGAGGTCAACGAGAGGACCGGCGGGAAGTACTCCGACCAGGTCGACAAGACCCAGCAGCAGATGGAGAGCCGGCTGGGCATCGACGACGACCCGGACAAGTAGCCCACAGCCCTTGCCGCCCGCTCCCCCGTCCCACGGGAGCCGGCAGAACACGTGACCGCCCGCGCCCGGCACGCGCGGGCGGTCACGGCGTTCAGCGCGGCGGTCACCGCACTCAAGCAGCCGCCACCCGAACGATGTTCAAGCAGCCGCCGCCTGCACGGCGTTCAAGCCGCCGTCCGGGGACGGCGTTCGGGCGGCACCGCCGGGACGGCGTTCGGGCGGCCCCGCCCGAACAGCCCTCGAACGAGCCTTGCCTGAACAACGTCCAGGCGCGCCTCGCCTGAACAGTGTTCAAGCCGCCGTCGCCGTGCCCGCTACGAGCCGAGGATCGTGGTGAGGAACTCCCCCGTCCAGGCCAGCAGTTCACGCCCGACCAGCGGCTTCCCTCCGACCTTGGCCGTCTTCGGGCGCGGCACCAGCACCTGCGAGGTCGCCGGCTTGAGCACCGTCCCCGGGTACAGGCGCTTGAGCCGCAGCTCCTGCGACTCCCGCAACTCCACCGGTCCGAAGCGGATGTTCGGCCCCTGGAGGGTGATGTCACCCACGCCGCAGGCCCGCGCCAGCATCCGCAGGCCCGCCACCAGCAGCAGGTTCTCCACCGGCTCCGGCAGCTTGCCGTAGCGGTCGGTGAGTTCCTCCCGCACGGCCTTGATGTCGGCCTCGGAGTTCGCCGCCGCGATGGACCGGTACGCCTGGAGGCGCAGCCGCTCGCCGGGCGCGTAGTCGTGGGGCACGTGCGCGTCGACCGGCAGCTCGATCTTGACCTCCAGCGGCGGCTCCTCCTCCACCCCGCCGTTCTCGACGGCGGCCCGGTAGTCGGCCACCGCCTCGCCGACCATCCGGATGTACAGGTCGAAGCCGACGCCCGCGATGTGCCCGGACTGCTCGCCGCCCAGCAGGTTGCCCGCGCCGCGGATCTCCAGGTCCTTCATCGCCACGTACATGCCGGCGCCCATCTCGGTGTGCTGGGCGATGGTGGCCAGCCGCTCGTGCGCCGTCTCCGTCAGCGGCTTCTCCGGCGGGTACAGGAAGTACGCGTACCCGCGCTCGCGCCCGCGCCCCACACGGCCGCGCAGCTGGTGCAGCTGCGAGAGGCCGAAATTGTCGCCGCGCTCCACGATGAGGGTGTTGGCGTTGGAGATGTCGATGCCCGACTCGACGATCGTCGTGGAGACCAGCACGTCGAACTTCTTCTCCCAGAAGTCCACCACGACCTGTTCCAGCGCCTGTTCCGACATCTGGCCGTGGGCCGTCGCGATCCGCGCCTCCGGCACGATCTCCCGCAGCTTCGCGGCCGCCCGGTCGATCGACTCGACCCGGTTGTGGATGTAGAAGCACTGGCCCTCGCGCAGCAGCTCGCGCCGGATGGCGGCGCCGATCTGCTTCTCCTCGTACGGGCCGACGAAGGTGAGCACCGGGTGCCGCTCCTCCGGCGGTGTGGTGATCGTCGACATCTCGCGGATGCCGGTCACCGCCATCTCCAGCGTGCGCGGGATCGGGGTCGCGGACATGGTCAGCACGTCCACGTTGGCGCGCAGCTTCTTCAGCTGCTCCTTGTGCTCGACACCGAACCGCTGCTCCTCGTCGACGATGACCAGGCCCAGGTCCTTGAACTTTGTTTCAGAGGAGAACAGGCGGTGCGTGCCGATGACCACGTCCACCGAGCCCTCCTTGAGGCCTTCCAGGGTGGCCTTGGACTCGGTGTCGGACTGGAAGCGCGAGAGCGCCTTCACGTTGACCGGGAACTGGCTGTAGCGCTCGGAGAAGGTGCCGAAGTGCTGCTGCACGAGCAGCGTGGTCGGCACGAGGACGGCGACCTGCTTGCCGTCCTGGACCGCCTTGAACGCCGCCCGCACCGCGATCTCCGTCTTGCCGTAGCCCACGTCGCCGCAGATCAGGCGGTCCATGGGGACGGACTTCTCCATGTCCTCCTTGACCTCGGCGATGGTGGTCAGCTGGTCGGGCGTCTCCGCGTACGGGAAGGCGTCCTCCAGCTCGCGCTGCCAGGGGGTGTCCGGGCCGAAGGTGTGGCCCGGGGCCGCCATGCGCGCGCTGTAGAGCTTGATCAGGTCGGCGGCGATCTCCTTGACCGCCTTCTTCGCCCGCGCCTTGGTCTTCGTCCAGTCGGCGCCGCCGAGCCGGTGCAGCGTCGGGGCCTCGCCGCCCACGTACTTGGTGACCTGTTCCAGCTGGTCCGTGGGGATGTACAGGCGGTCGCCGGGCTGGCCGCGCTTGGCCGGCGCGTACTCCACGAGCAGGTACTCGCGGGTGGCGCCCTGCACCGTGCGCTGCACCATCTCGATGTAGCGGCCGACGCCGTGCTGTTCGTGCACGATGTAGTCGCCGACCTCCAGGGTGAGGGGGTCGATGGACTTGCGGCGCCGGGTCGGCATCCGGCCGAGGTCCTTGGTGGCGGTGCGCTGCCCGGTCAGGTCGGTCTCGGTGAGGACGGCCAGCTTCAGCGCCGGGTCGATGAAGCCGTTGTCGAGGGAACCGCAGGCGACGTGCACGATCGAGGGCTCCAGCGTCCGCAGCTGCGGCTCCAGCCGGGCCGCGATGCCCTCGCCGCCCAGCACCTCGACGGTACGGGCGGCCGGGCCGTGGCCCTCGGTGAGGTAGACGGTGTGCCAGCCGTCGGCGATCCAGCCCTTGGTGTCGGCGAGCGCGCGGGCCGTGTCGCCCCGGTAGGCGTCGGGGGCGTGCATGCCGAGCTTGAGCACGTCACCGCCCGCCCCCGTCACGTCGGAGGCGTGCGTCAGCGCCTCGCCGGCCGCGAAGGGGGAGACGGACCACCACATCATGCCGAGCTCGCGCGCGTGCTCGCGCACGTCCGCGATCCCGCGCAGCGAGGCCGCGCCGACGTCGATGGGGGCCTCGCCGCCGCCGGCGGTGGCCGCCCACGAGGCCATCAGGAACTCCTGCGAGGTCGCCACCAGATCGGCGGCACGGGTGCGCACCCGCTCCGGGTCGCAGACCACGGCCATCGCCCCGGCCGGCAGGACGTCGATCAGGAGTTCCATGTCGTCGACGAGGACCGGGGCGAGGGACTCCATGCCCTCGACCGCGATCCCCTCGGCGATCTTGTTCAGCAGTTCGCCGAGCTCGGGGTGCTCTTCGGCCAGGGCGGCGGCGCGCTCGCGCACCTCGTCGGTGAGCAGCAGTTCCCGGCAGGGCGGCGCCCACAGCCCGTGCTCGGCGACCTCCAGGGAGCGCTGGTCGGCGACCTTGAAGTAACGGATCTCCTCGACCTCGTCACCCCAGAACTCCACGCGCAGCGGGTGCTCCTCTGTGGGCGGGAACACGTCGAGGATGCCGCCGCGCACGGCGAACTCCCCGCGCTTCTCGACCAGCTCCACCCGGGCGTACGCGGCCGCGGCCAGGGCCTCGGTGACCACGCCCAGGTCGGTGCTGTCCCCCTGCCGCAGGCTCACCGGCACCAGGTCCCCGAGCCCCTTGACCTGCGGCTGGAGCACCGAGCGGATCGGTGCCACGACCACCGAGACGGGCCCGGCAGCCGGGTCGTCCTTGCTCGGGTGCGCGAGCCGGCGCAGCACCGCGATCCGGCGGCCGACGGTGTCGCTGCGCGGGCTGAGCCGTTCGTGCGGCAGCGTCTCCCAGGCCGGGTAGTCCACCACCTCGTCGGGGGGCAGCAGGGAGCGCAGCGCGGCGGCGAGGTCCTCCGCCTCCCGCCCGGTGGCGGTGACCGCGAGCACGGTCCGCTCGGTACGGGCGGCCAGTGCGGCGATCGCGAAGGGCCGGGCGGCGGGCGGGCCGACGAGGTCCACGTGCATGCGGTTGCCGTCCCCGGCCGCGCTGACGGCCTCCGCGAGGGCGGGGTCCCGGGTGACGGCGTCGAGCAGTCCGTGCAGGCTCATGAGACAGGCTTTCCATCCGGTGAGGAGCGTCAGGCGCGTCGGGGGCAACGCGAAGGACCCGACACGTGAACGGGCCGGGGGTTCCCACCCTATGACGCCGTCCCCCCGGCCGCGCGGGGCATTCCGGCCCCACACGGGTGAGGGGGAGGCGTGGGGGCGCCGGGGCTCCGGGTCGTCCGGGGGGCCGGAGGGGCGGGGGAGTCCCCGCCGGCCCCGGCGGGGAGCGCCGCGGGGCCGGGCACCAGGGGGCGGAGGAAAGCGTTCCGGTTGGGGGTGAGAATCTGTCCGGATGCTGATACCCGGAAGCACCTCCAGCACCGGCATCCCGGCCGGACTGGCCGCCCGGGCCGCGCGCGGAGCGCCGTACGCGCTCACCGCCGCGCTCTTCCTCGCGTACACCGTGCTCTCGGTGACCCGCTTCCGGCGGATGGAGGAGGCCTCATGGGACCTCGGGATATTCGAGCAGGCGGTCCGGTCCTACGCCTGGCTCCAGCCGCCCGTGGTGGACATCAAGGGACCGGGCTTCAACATCCTCGGCGACCACTTCAGCCCGGTCATCGCCCTGATCGCCCCGCTCTACCGGCTGTTCCCCGGCCCCGTCACCCTGCTGGTGGTGCAGGCGGCACTGTTCGCGCTGTCCGCCCTGCCCGTCACCCGGGCCTCCGTACGGCTCCTCGGGCAGGCCCGAGGGCTCGCGATCGGGGCGGCGTACGGACTGTCCTGGGGGATCCAGCGGGCCGTCGAGTTCGACTTCCACGAGATCTGCTTCGCCGTACCGCTGCTGGCCTTCGCCCTGGAGGCGCTGCTCGCGGACCGGTGGCGGGCCGCCCTGGGCTGGGGGCTGCCGCTGCTGCTGGTCAAGGAGGACCTCGGCGTCACCCTGGCCGCCCTCGCGCTCGTGGTCGCCTGGCGGGCCCGGCGCACCGACCGGCCGGCCGCGCGGCTCGCGGTCGCCGTGGCCGTCGCGGGAGCGGCCGCCGCGGCACTGGTGTTCACGGTGGTGATCCCCGCCTTCGCCGCCGACGGCTACGCCTACTGGGAGAAGCTCGGCGGGGACGGCGGCGGCCCGCTGCGCGGCCTCGGCACGAAACTGACCACCCTCGGCTGGGTCCTCGTCCCCACCACCGGGCTCCTCGCGCTGCGCTCCCCGCTGCTGCTGGTGGCCGTGCCGACCCTGGGCTGGCGGCTCCTGTCGGGTGACCCGCACTACTGGTCCACCGACTTCCACTACAGCGCCGTCCTGATGCCGGTCGTCGCCCTGGCCCTGGCCGACGCCGTCGACACCGCACGCCGCAGCCCCCGGCCGCGGGTGCGCTCGTACGCTGTTCAACTCCCCGGGGCGGTGCTCGCGGCCGCCCTCGCGCTGAGCGCCACCAGCATGCCGCTCGCCCGGCTCGGGGAGCGGGCCGCGTACGCGAAGCCCGAGCGTGCGGCCGCCGTCGAGCGGCTGCTGGAGCACATCCCGGACGGGGTGCGGGTGGAGGCGGACAACGGGCCGCTGACCCGGCTCACCTCGCGTTGCACAGTGTTCTGGATCGGCAACACCAAGGGCGTGCTCCCCGCGTTCCTCGTGTTCGACAACTCCTCCGGCTGGGCCGGCGACCCCCTCGCCTACGCCGGACAGCTCCATCCGGGGTCGCGGTTCGCGCTGGTGGGCGAGGCGGGCGGGTACGTCCTGCTCCAGCGGACGCTCTGAGCCGCGGCAGCCCGGCGGATCCATGCGAGGGGGTCGGCCACCGAACCAGCGCCGGACCCCGGGACGGCCCCGGGACGGCCCCGTGACCGGCCCGGCGACGGCCCCGTGACCGGACCCGGCGACACACGACACACGACGCACGACGCCGGCCCCGGACCGTCCCTGCGGACGGTCCGGGGCCGGCGCCTCCCCCCGTACTGCTCCCCCGTGGTTCCCCCGTACGACCGCCCCCGCTATTCGGCGGCGATCGCGTTCAGTACGTTCATCCGCCCCGCCCGGAAGGCCGGGACCAGTGCGGCGAACAGGCCCACCAGGGCCGAGCCGGCGAAGACGCCGATGATGGTCGGCCACGGGATCTCCAGCACCTCCAGCCCCTGGAGGGCGAGGAGCTGCTGAGCGGTGGCACCCCAGCCCATGCCCAGGCCGAGGCCCAGCAGGGCCCCGAAGAGGGCGATGACCACCGACTCCAGACGGATCATGCGGCGCAGCTGGCGGCGCGAGAGCCCGATGGCGCGCATCAGGCCGATCTCGCGGGTCCGCTCGACCACCGAAAGGGCCAGGGTGTTCACCACACCCAGCACCGCGACGATGATCGCGAGGGCGAGGAGCCCGTAGACCATGTTGAGCAGCTGCCCGACCTGGTCCTTGAGGTCCTGCTTGTAGTCGGTCTGGTTCAGCACCTTGTACTGCGGATACTCGGCCATCGCCGACTTGAGCGCCGTGTAGGCGCTGTCGGCCTGCCCCTTCTCGGCCTTGGCCAGCAGCATGAACGGACGCGCCAGCTGGTCGGCCGGGATGTTGGCCTCGGCGGTCGCGGTGCTGATGTACTTCACGCCCTTGTCGAGGTTGCCCTCGTCCAGGGTGATCGCGGCGACCTTCAGCTTGACGCTCTTGCCGCCGTTGAACGCGACCGTCAGCTCGTCGCCGACCTTCACACCGTGCTTCGCGGCGTACTCGGAACCGACCGCCATCGAGCCTGCCGCGTACGCGTCCTCGTGCCGGCCCGCGCTCATCTTGCGGCGCACGTCCTGCGCGTACGTCGGGTCGGTGGCGCTCAGCCGGTCCTGGGCGGAGGTGCCGTCCGGGGCGGTGATCTTCGCCTCGACCTCGCGGTACGCGGTGACGTGGTCCAGGCCCTTGGTGCCCCGCATGGCCTGCTCGGCCTGCGGCATCATCGGCTGCCCGCCCTGCGAGGCGACGATGTAGTCGGCGCCGACCGTGCGGTCGAGTTCGTCGGTGGCGGAGGCCACCATGGAAGAGCCGACCACCGACAGGCAGGCGACGAGCGCCAGTCCGATCATCAGCGCGGCGGCCGTGGCGCCGGTGCGGCGCGGGTTGCGCAGCGCGTTGCGCTCCGCGAGCCGGCCGACGGAACCGAAGGGCCGCAGCACCGGGGCGGCGAGCGCCCGGACCACGACACCGGCCAGCAGCGGGCCGATCACGACGAAGCCGATGAGGCTGAACAGCACCCCGACGGCCAGCCACAGCGAGCCCTGCGAGGCCTTCTCGGCGGCCGCGGCGAGGAAGAGGGCCGCGCCGCCGGTGCCCGTCAGGACGAGGCCGAGCACCGCACGGACCGTACCGGCCTTCTTGTCGCCGGGGGTGCCGGCGTCGCGCAGGGCGGCCATCGGGGAGACCTTGCCGGCCCGGCGGGCCGGGACGTAGGCGGCGATGACGGTGACGACGGTGCCCAGGACCAGGCCGACGACCGGCGTCGTCCACTTGACCGTGAGATCGGCGGTGGACAGCTGCATGCCCATCTGGCCCATGAGCTTCATCAGGCCGACGGCCAGGCCCACGCCCGCCGCGACACCGGCGACGGAGCCGACGACACCGAGCAGCAGGGCTTCGAGCAGCACGGAACGGTTGATCTGGCCGCGGTCCGAGCCGATGGCGCGCATCAGGCCGATCTCTCGGGTGCGCTGGGCGACCAGCATCGAGAACGTGTTGAAGATGAGGAAGATGCCGACGAGGAAGGCGATGCCGGCGAACCCGAGCATCACGTACTTCATGACGTCGAGGAAGCCCATGTCCTTCTTGTTGGCGGCCGTGGCCTCCTTGGCCGTCTGCAGCTTGTACGTGTCCGCGCCGACCGCGGCCGCCACGTTCTTCTTCAGCTGCTCGTGGCTCACGCCGTCCTGGGCGGTGACGCTGATGTGGGTGAAGGTGCCGGCGGCGCCGAGCAGCTTCTCCTGAGAGGTGGCGGTGTCGAAGTAGACGACGGCCGCGCCCGGGTTGGTCACGGTGAAGGAGGCGATACCGCTGATCTTCGCCCGGATGTCACCGGTGACGGCGATGGTGCGCAGCTCGTCCCCGAGCTTGAGGCGGTGCTTGTCGGCGGTGTCGGCGTCGACAAGCACCTCGGTGGGGCCGCGCGGGGCGTGACCGGAGGTGATCTTCATCGACTTGAGCTCGTTGTCGTTCCAGTTGCCCGCGATGGTCGGGGCTCCGGTGGTCGACCCCATGTTCTCGTTCTTGGAGTTGACGACCGTCACCGCCATCGAGACGACGCCGCCCTCGGCGGACTTCACGCCCTGGGCGCCGCGCACCTTCTCCACCGCCGAGCCGGGCAGCACCTGGGGCTTGCCGCGGCTGGAGATCTCCTCGCCCTCCTCGGCTTCCCTGGGGGTGACGGTGACGTCGGAGCTGGTGACCGCGAACAGTTTGTCGAAAGTGGTGTTCATGGTGTCCGTGAACACCAGGGTTCCGCAGACGAAGGCGACCGAGAGCAGCACGGCGACGGCGGAGAGCGCCATCCTGCCCTTGTGCGCGAAGAAGTTGCGCCGCGCGGTCTTCATGACGGTCACGAGGTCCGCCCGCGCGCGTCGAAGTCCTTCATCCGGTCCAGGACCTGGTCGGCCGTGGGCCCGTACATCTCGTCGACGATGCGGCCGTCGGCGAGGAAGATGACGCGGTCCGCGTAGGAGGCGGCGACCGGGTCGTGCGTGACCATCACGATGGTCTGGCCCAGCTGGTCCACGGACTGGCGCAGGAAGCCGAGCACCTCGGCTCCGGCGCGCGAGTCCAGGTTTCCGGTCGGCTCGTCGCCGAAGATGATCGCGGGGCGGGCGGCGAGGGCGCGGGCGACCGCCACGCGCTGCTGCTGGCCGCCGGACAGCTCGGTCGGACGGTGCTTGAGCCGGCCCGCGAGGCCCACCGTCTGCACGACCCTGTCCAGCCACTGCGGGTCGGGCTTGCGGCCCGCGATGTCCATGGGGAGGGTGATGTTCTCCAGGGCGTTGAGCGTGGGCAGCAGGTTGAACGCCTGGAAGATGAAGCCGATCTTGTCCCGGCGCAGCTGCGTGAGCTTCTTGTCCTTCAGCCCGGTGATCTCGGTGTCCTCCAGGTGGATCTGCCCGCTGGTCACCGTGTCCAGACCGGCCAGGCAGTGCATCAGCGTGGACTTGCCGGAGCCGGAGGGGCCCATGATCGCGGTGAACTGCCCGCGGTGGACGTCCACGTCCACGTGGTCGAGGGCGACGACACGGGTCTCGCCGGAGCCGTAGGCCTTGACGACCTGGCGCGCCCGGGCCGCGACGGAGTTGTGTCCTCCGCCGCTCCCGCGCCTGGTCTCGGTCATCGCCGTTGTCACGGTGCTGTCTCCCCTGTTGGTGTTCATGTGTGTCTGCGCCGGTCGCTCCGGTCGCGCTGGTCGCTCCGGTACGTGCACCGTCGCCGTCGAAGTCTGCGGTGCGGGGGGCGCCGGGCGCGCTGGTGCTCATCGCCGTATCCGCCGGGGGGTTAACCCCACCCCGCCCCCGGCGGCCCCGCTCGTATGAACCAGTTAAGGACGCCGCGGGCCGTCCGTCCTCCTCCGCCGGGACGAACGTCCCCTGGGCCCAAATGCTGAGCCGCCCCTAGGGGTTGTCCACCCTTCGGCGGACCGGGGGTAGGGGGCACCGACGGCCGGCGCCGGCGGACGCGGCGCCCGTGAGACGGGGATACCGTCCGCGGCGGCCCGGTGAGATGGTGTTCCCCGCAGACGAGGGGAACACGGTGGAATCAGGCGAAAACGGGTCGGAAGCACCCGCTGAAGGAGCGGCGGACCTCACCGGAACCGATGGAGCCACCGGAAGAAAGGTTTCCGCAGGACGTGCCGCCGCAGGGTCCTCCCCCGGATCCGACCCCGGGTCGTCCCCCGGGTCGCCCCCCAGGTCCGAACCCGGGGCGTCCCCGGGATCCTCCTCGGGGAGGAGGTCGGGCAGGACCTCCGGATCCTCCTCGGGAACACCCTCCGGGAGGACCTCCGGGAAGACCCCGCCGCCCGACCCCGCCGCCGACGGAGGCACACCCGGGCGTCCGCCCACCCGCGTGGTGGTCTCGCTGATGCTGAGCATGGCCCTGGTCGCGCTCGACAGCACCATCATCTCCACCGCCGTCCCGCAGATCGTCGGCGACCTCGGCGGGTTCTCCGTCTTCTCCTGGCTGTTCTCCGGCTACCTCCTCGCCGTCACCGTCACCCTCCCCCTCTACGGCAAGCTCAGCGACACCTTCGGCCGCAAGCCCGTCCTGCTCTTCGGCACCGCCCTGTTCCTCGCCGGCTCCCTGCTGTGCGCGTCCGCGTGGAACATGGCCGCGCTCATCGCCTTCCGGATCGTCCAGGGACTGGGCGGCGGCGCCCTGCAGAGCACCGTCCAGACCCTGGCCGCCGACCTCTACCCGCTGCGCGACCGCCCCCGCATCCAGGCCAGGATGACCACCGTCTGGGCGAGCTCCGCCCTGCTCGGCCCGGTGCTCGGCGGAGTGCTGGCCGGGTACGCGGGCTGGCGCTGGACCTTTCTGATCAACGTGCCGCTCGCCGGGCTCGCCCTCTGGCTGACCGCCCGCCACCTCACGGAACCCGTACGCTCCCCCGGGCGCCGGGGCCCGGTCGACTGGGCCGGGGCGCTCGCCGTCTTCGCCTGCGGCGGGCTGCTGCTGTTCGCGCTCGTCCAGGGCGGGGTGGCCTGGCCCTGGCTGTCGGCGCCCTCGCTTTCCCTGCTGGGCGCGAGCGCGGTGCTGGCCGCGGTGGTGGTCCGGGTGGAACGCCGCGCCGAGGAACCGATCCTCCCCGGCTGGGTGTGGCGCCGGCGCACCATCGCCGCCGTGAACCTGGCGATGGGGGCGCTGGGGCTGCTGATGGTCGCCCCGATGGTGTTCATGCCGACGTACGCCCAGTCCGTACTCGGACTCGGGCCGGTCGGCGCCGGGCTGCTGACCGCCCTGATGACCCTGACCTGGCCGCTGTCGGCCGCCTTCTGCCAGCACGTGTACCGGCGCATCGGCTTCCGCGACACCGCCGCCCTGGGGATGGGGCTGGCCTCGGTCATCCTGCTCGCCTTCACCCTGCTGCCGTACCCGGCGCGGCCGTGGCAGCCCGCGCTGGTCATGCTGCTGCTGGGCGCCGCCCTCGGTCTCTTCCAGCTGCCGCTGGTGGTCGGGGTGCAGTCGACGGTGGGCTGGGCCGAGCGGGGGACCACGACGGCCTCGGTGCTGTTCTGCCGCACCGTCGGGCAGAGCGTGGGGGCCGCGCTGCTGGGGGCGGTGGCCAACGCGACCGTCGCCGCCCGGCTGGCGCAGACGCCGCTGCCGGGGCTGCCGGAGCGGCTCGACGACGTGTCGCGGGCCCTGGCGGAGCCGGCCGGCCTCTCGCCGGCCGCCTCGGAGCAGCTGCGGGGGGCGGTGGCGGCCGCGGTGGAGCACATCTTCCTCGGCGCGACGGCCGCGGGGGTGGCGGCGCTGCTGGTGCTGCTGCTGGTGGCTCCGCGCAGGTTCCCGGTCCTGCCGGAGCACGAGTAGCGCCGGGCGGGGCGGCGGAGCCGGGGGCACGGGTTGTCATGCCCGGGCCCAGTGGGTGACCCTCTTGCCCAGGACCGTTTCCGGGGGGACCGCATGACATCCGCATTCTTCGCGCTGGCGTTACTGGCCGCCTTCGCCGGACCCGTGGTCCTGCGCCTGCGCCGCCGGCCCGGCTTCGTCACCGGCCGCGACGGCCGGCTCTCCACCTCCACCACCCTCGCCCTGGCCTGGACGGTGCTCCTGGTCTGGCTGCTGCTCGCGATCCTCGCGTACGGGCTGACGGCCGGCGGCGGCATCGGGTACTTCCGCGGCACCGGCTCCCAGGGCCCGCTGGCGCCGCTGACCTCCGTCTACCTGCCGCTGCTCGGGGGCCCGTACGTGGCGCTGATCGCGGCGAAGGCCGTCGTCGGGTTCCGGCTGGAGCACGGCAGCCTGGCCAAGCCCGCCCCGAAGCCGACTCCCGGCGGGCGCCGCCCGCTGCGGGAGCTGATCGCGAACGACAGCGGCCGGACCGACCTCGTGGACCTCCAGTACGTCGCCCTGAGCGCGGTCACCATGCTCTACGTCGTCCTGTTCTTCCTCTCCGACGTGGGCGGCGGGCTCCCGCGGCTCCCCGCCGAGATCTGGGCACTGACCGGGGCTCCGGCGGGGGCGTACCTGGTGAACAAGATGGCCGCCCGCGCCAACCCGGTGATCACCGGTGTCACCGTCTCCCCCGACGGGCGGCTCACCGTCGAGGGCGGCGGCTTCACCGAGCCCCGCCTGACGGTGGACGGCACCCCGCTGGAGGTGACCCAGGACCCGGCCACGGGCACCCTGACCGCCCCGCTCCCGGCCACGGCGAAACCCCCGTTCGCCGTGGTGGTCGACTCGCGCGGGCTACGGAGCGACCCGTACCGCTACGTCGGCACCCCGGCGGCACCCCACCCGCAGCCGGCCGCCGACGCGCCGTGACGGGGCGCGGCGTGGCGTGACGGGGCGTGACGGGTCCCGGGCATGACGGGGGCCCGGCACCCTCGGGCGCCGGACCCCGCGTTCGTCAGGGGAAGGATCAGCCCAGCGCGCGGATGGCGGAGTCGATGAAGTCGGCCTCCTCCTCGCTCTCCTCGGTCTCCTCGCTGTCGTCGCTCTCGGCCGGCGCCTGGACCGGAGCCTGGGCGGCCTCCTCGCGCTTCTCTTCCGGCCGTCCCTGCTGACCCTTCTCGGCGGCCTCGAAGACGACGGCGACGGCCGGGAGGTCACCCGCCTTCTCACCCGGGCCCGCGGCCGCGACCGGCTCGCCCTCGCAGTTCCTGTTGTCGAAGAACAGGGCCACCTTGTCGGTCTCGTTGACGACCTCCTCGATCGAGGCCTTGTCGGTCACGGCCAGGGCGTGGCACGTGCCCTCGGTCAGGTCGCTCACCTGCCCGGTCTTGCTTTCGCCGTCCTGGAGGAAGCTGTAGCTGAGGGCATCGCCGTCGTCCGCGAGAGCGGTGGCGGCGGTCGGCAGGACGAGGGCGAGGGCTCCGGCGAGGGCTACGGCGGTGGTACGAAGACGCATGAGGGGGGTTCCGTTCTTCTCTTCCGCGGGCGGATGCCGGTCCGGTGGCATCCGGGAGGGAGCGTAGAAGCGCGACGCGGAGCAGAAACCTTTCACCATCGGGAGCGCGCCCCGAGGTTCACCCGCCCTGCCCCCCTCGGACGGTCATCCCGCCCGCTCCCGCGAGGAGATCGGCCCCCCTCCGGCTCTCGGCGCCCAGACACCTCGCGCACCGGCGCGCGGCCCCGCCAGCAGGGCACACCGCAGCGACTTGAACACCGTGCAATACCGCTAGGAACGGAAACCTATGATCCCGAACCCCGGCCGCACCTCGACCTGACGCAGCCAGCCCAGCACGTCCGCCACGGCCTCCGCCACGTCCCGTTCGAGCAACGGAGCACGTCCCTGCAGCTTCGTCTCCTCGTACTGTTCCAGCGCCTTGACGCACTGGCCGTACGTCCACTCCCCGCAGCCCGGCGTGTACGTGTGCGGCAGCCCGCCGGGCAGGTCCGCGAAGTCGAAGTCCTCGACGGAGACGGCGGTCACGTTCAGCGCCCGGAGCCCGGCGTCGACCATGGACAGCCACTCCCCCCGGTACGGACTGAAGGAGGAGTTGTCCAGGAACGACCCGGTCAGGTCACAGAGCCGCTTGTAGGCGTAGGCGTACTGGAAGGCGTGCTCCCGGTCCTCGCTGAACGGCCCGCCGTGCACCACCGCGCGCAGCGCCTCGTACGCGGTGGGCGCGCCGTTCGCGATCTCGGAGTCGAACCAGTCGTCGGCGTGCGCGAGGTCGTCGGCGCGCTCGTACCGGATGACGTCGAGGAGGGCGTCGTCGCGGGAGCCGACGAGGGCGTGGGTGGCGTTCAGATCGAGCAGGTAGACACTCAGCGAGGAACTCATCCCGGGAGGCTAACGCGGGCTACTGACAAGCCCCTTGGCGAACCGGGGCCGCCTGCGGCCGAGCGGGCCGCCGCACGGGTCCGCTCCCCCCTCCCCGCCCTCCGCCCGGCCACTCCTGGAACCTCCGCCGAAGCGGTCGGCGAGACCGGAGGCACCGGCCGGGGGCGGGGGCGGGGCGGGGTGGGGTGTCGGCCGGGACCCAAACGAGATGAACTCGGCGCCCGTCACCGCTCCGCGACCGGACCCGGAACAGGCGCCGAACATCGAAGCCCGTCCCGGACGACACCCCACCCCGCCACCGGCCCCCGCAGCCCCGCCCGGCGGGGCAAACACCCGACCGCAGCACCGCCCAGCAGGGCAAACACCCGACCGCGGCACCGCCCAGCCGGGCGGACGCCCCGCAGGGCGATCACCCCACCGCAGCGCCGCCCGGCCAACCCGGCACCCCATCCCGCAGCACCCCCACCAGGGCAACCGCCCGGCCAACGCAACCGCCCCGCCAGGCCAACCACCCCGCCAGAACAACCGCCCGGCCAGGGCAACCGCGACCGCCTACCCCTCCGCCGGCGCCCGCCCCGTCAGCGCCGCCAGGCTGGAGCGGACGTGGCTCATGTGCGCCCGCATCTCCTCCTCCGCCTCCGCGTGCTCCCGCAGGATCCGGTCCGTCTCCCGCGCCGTCCGCTCCTCCCGGACCCGCGCCTGCGCCACCAGCTCCTCCGCCCGCGCCTCCGCGTCCTCCTGGCCGTGCCGCGCCGACTCCTCCGCCTCCGCGTACCCCCGCCGCGCCTCCGCCAGCCGCGCCTCCGCGTACCGCTCCAGCTCCGCGTACCGCGCGTCCTGTTCCTCCGCCCGCGCCGCCAGCTCACGCCCGGCCGCGTCCCACCGCTCCACCTGCTCCTGCTCGCGCTCCGCGAGCAGCGCCTGCGCCCGGCGCGCCGTCTCCGTCAGCGACGCCTGCGCCTCGGCCCGCCACCCCGCCGCGTCCTCCCGCGCCTCCGACCGCAGCGCGTCCGCCTCCCGCTGCGCCCGCAGCAGTCCCTGCCGCGCCCGCACCTCGGTCTGCTCCCGCACCGCCTCCGCGTCGTGCCGCGCCAGTTCCGCCACCCGGTCGGCGTGCGCCTCGGCCGCGCCCGCCGCCTCCGCCGCGTCCGCCCGCGCGTCCTCCCGCAGGACCTCGGCCTCCTCCTGCGCCAGCAGCAGGATCCGCCGCGCGCGCTCGCTCAGCTCGTCGTACGTCTGCGGTGCCAGCGCGGCGACGGCCGCCCGCAACCGCTCGGCCTCCGCCTCCATCTGACGGGCCAGCACCGTCAGCCGCGCCACCCGCTCCCACGCCTCGTCCCGACTGCCTGACAACCGCGCGAGATACCGGTCGACCTCGTCCATCCGGTAGCCGCGGCCGCGCACGGTCGCAAAGGGTGAAGTCATCCTGGGAGCGCCTCTCTCGCGGGGATTGCTGTCAAGGATGCGTCATTTGCTCGCAGAAGCCGGAATGGCCGGGCCGGGTCCCCCACACGAGGAGACCCGGCCCGGCCACGCCTGCGTTCATCCGGTCAGAGCAGTCCGTCCCACATCTGCTCCAGCAGCACCGACCACCAGCTCTCCGGCGAGGCCAGCGCCGCACTGTCGAGCCCCGCCAGATTCGCCTGGAAATCGACGGTCCAGCGCCCGGCCTGCTCCGGCGTCAGATGCTGGCGCAGCCGCCACATGTGACCCAGCATCGCCAGCGACCGCGCGAACTGCGGCAGGCTCGAATTCACGAACTGCGGCGGCACGGGCGCCCCACCGGGGCCGGCCTCCACCGGCACCGCCACTATGTGCGCGGTCCCGTACTGAACGCACAGCGCCTTGCCGAAGTCGCTGCCCACCACCAGGTACGAGCCCGCGTCGGACGCCGGCTGCACCCCGCGCTGCGCCGCCAGCTCGGCCAGCGTCGGCACCGGCTGACCCGGCACCGCCTGCGCCCAGAAGAACGGGCCGAAGTCGACCGGCAGACCCGCCCACATCAGGGTCTGCGCCACGATCTCCGGCACGCCCTGACGGGACACCGCCCGCTGGTCGTAACGGAACACGCCCTGCGGCCCGAAGGCCCCCGCCAGCTCCTGCGCGATCGCGTCCATCGGGATCGCCGGCTGGAGCGGGACCTGCGGCAGCGGCGCCCGGACCGGCGCGGGACGCGCGGGCCCGTCCGCCACCTGGTGCAGCTCACCCTGATGGGTGAGCAGGTGACGCATGCCCTGCTGACGGCCCGCGTGGTCGGTCCCGTACGGGGCCACGCTGGTGATCCGCACCTGCGGCCAGGTCTCCCGGATCATCCGGGCGCAGTAACCGCCCGGCAGCTCGCAGGAGGCCAGCTCGGTGTGCAGCTCCAGCACCTGCTGCGGCGGCACGTTCATCGACCGCAGCTCGTACAGGATCTGCCACTCGGGGTGCGGGGTACCGGGCGCCGAGCGGCGGATGAGCTGCTGCTCGGAGCCGTCGGGCGCGCGGTAGCGCAGCACCGCCTGGTAGCCGGGACCGACCGTGGGCACGCCGGACGGAGCCTGCGGCTGCCCCGCCGGACCGGGCGGCGGGCCGGGAGGCGTGCCGGGCGGGCCGGGCGGCTGCGGCACACCGGGACCGGCCAGCATGGTCGCGGCGTGGTGCGCCCCGCCCCCGGGAACACCAGGCGCCCCGGGAGCACCGGGAGCACCCGGGGCCCCAGGCGCGCCGGGAGGCCTGGGCGGCTGTACGACGGCAGGACCGGCCAGCATCGTCGCGGCGTGGTCCAGGCCCCCGCCCAGCGAACCGGACGCGGCACCGGGCGCACCGGGCGCACCGGGAGGGGCGGGCGGCCCGGGCGGCCCGGGCGGCGGCACCGCACCCGGCCCCGCGAGCATGGTCGCGGCATGGTGCGCACCGGCTCCGGGCGCACCCGGGGCACCGGGCGCCGCAGGAGCACCGGGCGGGGGCGTGGGCGTACCCGGCGTACCCGGCGGACCGGGAGGCGCGGGCGGCTGCACGACGGCCGGACCGGCCAGCATCGTCGCGGCGTGGTCCAGGCCCCCGCCCAGCGAACCGGACGCACCGGGAGCCCCCGGCGGACCAGGAGGCGCGGGCGGCGTACCCGGCGGACCCGGAGGCGTCGGCGGCCCGCCCGGCGCCGCGAGCATCGTGGCGGCGTACTGCGCCCCGCCACCCGGCGCCCCAGGAGCACCGGGAGCACCCGGAGCACCCGGCGTACCCGGAGCACCCGCCGGCGGCGCCGGCGGTACGTGCGGAGGCGGAGGAGCCTGCGGCGGCTGACCCGGCTGCGCGACCCCGCCGGCCGGGGAGACCCGGGCCCGGCTCGTCGGCGCGTCGGCGATGGCCGCGGCGTCCGGCGGAACCACCAGCGCCGGGGCCACGGTCGTCTTCGGCAGCTGGCTGCCACCCGCCATCAGCGTGGTCTTGGCCTCCGAGCCCACCCCGGAGCCGGAGGGCGCGTCCTCCAGGTCGGAGCCGGACAGCGGCGGCGCGAACACCGTGGCGGGCAGCGGCACCGACCCGTCGTCGGCGCCGGAGTTCACATCGGTACCGGCCCACGGCGTGGACCCGACGGGCACCCCGTCGTTCGCGGTCGGCTCGTAGGGCACCTCGCCCCCGCGCCTCAACGGAACGGCATCCTCCACACCCGCACCTCCGGCACCGGAGCCGGAACCGGAACCGGAAGCACCCGCACCGGAAGCACCGGCACCAGCGGAACCCGCACCACCCGACGCCCCACCCGAAGACCCCGAAGACCCGGAGGACCCCGAAGACCCGGAAGACCCCGAAGACCCGGAAGACCCCGCCGGCGGAATCCCCGCCCGGTCCGCCGCCTCCTGCAGCCACTGCGGCGGCGTCAGCATGAACGACGTCTGCTCCGAATCGATCCGCGGCGGCGGAACCGAAGCCTCCGAAGCCACCGGCGCGGCAGCCGCCCCGTACTCCTCCTCGTACCGCCGGATCACCTCGCCCACCGGCAGCCCCGGCCACAGCGTCACCTCACCGCTGTCCCGCGCGATGACCAGCCGCTGCCGCCCACCGCCGGACACCGGACCGGCCGCCCGGTCCTCGGCCCACACCACGAACCCGAGCCCGAACTCCCGTACGCGCACCTCACGATGCTGGTACGCGGGCACGTCCCCGTTGATCCACTCCTCGGCGCGCTCCTGCGCCTGCGCGAACGTCACCACGACGCCCTCACCCCTCACCCATGCCGGCGCCGGACACTGCAACCGAACGCGCGAATCCGCCGTCCACCATCAGACCGGCCACCGTCTCCAGCTCCGGCGGATTACCCGCCAAACGCTCCAGGAAGGCATCGAAATCGGCACCGCACGGCAGCAACAGACGCTCCACCCGCTCCTGCACCGACCAGCCGTCCCGGTCACGCGCGTCGTCGTACGGGGAGAACCAGACGGAGCCCACGCCCTCGCCCTTCACCTTCACCGCGAGCAGCCCGCCCTGCACGAAGCCCACGCACAGGTAGTCCTTCGTCAAGTGGTCCCGAAGGCACTTGTTGACGTACACGAGGTCGTTGACCGCCGCCTCCTCACGCACCGTGAAGAACGGCTGGTCCACCAGCAGCCCCAGCTCCACCAGCAGCCCCGCACCCACCGGGGCACAGCCGCCGGCCGCCTTCAGGAACGAGCGGTACGCCTCCGGAAGCCGGTAGCCGAGGTCCTCCTCGACCCCCTGCACCTGGAGCTCCGACACCGCCACCGGACCCTTCGGCAGCCCCAGGTGCGCCGGACGCGCCTCCTGCAGCGGCCGCGCACCGCGCTTGTCGTGGTCCACCGGAGCGGTCGCCAGACCCGCGTGGTGCCGCAGCAGCGCCTTCACCTCGACCGGGACGAGCTCCATCCGCCGCGATCCGGCCACGTGGTGCCACGTCCAGCCGTGCGGGGTCGCCACCGGGCCCACGGTGTCCCACAGCGGGTGGCCCGCCGCGCGCATCGCCGCGTTCGCGGACACGAAGTCCGTCAGCCGCAGCTCGTCCACGCCGAAGCCCTCCGGCGGCTCGGCGATCTCCACGGCCGCGCGCGCGTAGCGCGAGAAGTCGGGATGGCCGTTGCCGTCCATCCGCACCCCGTGGGGATGCCGCGCGGCCCGGACGGGGTCCGGGAAGTGCACGACCTGCCCCGAGTACGCGGCGTTGGGTGGCGCGGCCTGGTGCCCGAGCCGACCTGTCGTCATGGCGGTAGCCCCCTGCTGGATCTGGCTGGTTCACCACAGCCTATGTGCTCCGGCAAGACCCCCGGCCGCCCCCGACCCCCGCACGCGCCGACGGGGCGGGAACATCCGAATTGATACGAATATTCGACCCCGCTTCCACACGACAGGTGACATTTGACAGGCTGTCCCGCAGCACGGGGGCGTGCGCGACAGCGACCACCACCGCCGCCACGGGAGGGAAGAGCAACCATGCAGACCGCGACCACACACACAGCGGCCACACAAAACGCGGCACCCGGCACGAGCCGGCAGCAACCCGCCGCGGCCGGCCCCGCCGGCGATCCCCGCCTGCGCTGGAGCAGCACCGGAACCGCCCACACCACACCCGTGCTCCGGTTCCGCCGCGACGGCATCCTCCCCACCGTCGCCGCCGCCCTCTCCGTCCGCGGCGAAACCCTCACCGGCACCGCCGGCAAGGGCGACCAGCCGCCCGCCCTGCACCCCCTCGTCCAGGACTTCCTCGACACCCTCACCAGCGGCCAGCGGGAACGCTTCACCGGCCGATGCCCCGAAGCCATCCTGCTCTCCCGCCACCTCACCGCCGTCGAAGGCGCCCGCAGCAAGCGCGCCTCCCGCAAACCCCTCTCCGCGAGCGAAGCCCGCCGCTCCCTCAAGCACGCCCGCATAACCGCCCGCCGCATCCGCGAGGACGGCGACCCCCTCCACGGCACCTACGCACCGCCCTGCCGCTCCTGCGACGCCCTCCTCAACCACTTCGGCGTACGCCCCGTCGACCTCACCCACCCCGAGTAGCCGCCATGACCGCGTCCTCCGCCTCCTACGACCGCTCCTCGGCCACCCGCTTCCCCGGCCCCGTGGACTCCGCCCTGCGCACCGCCGGATGGGAACCCGGCCGCTGGGACATCAAGCAGGCCGAATACTGGGCCGACGCCCTCCGCGACCACACCACCCCCGCAGGCCACCGGCACACCGTCTTCCCCGCCGCCGTCGAGGCCTGGGCCGAATTCGGCGGCCTCACCCTCACCGCCCCGGGCCCCGGCCGCCAGATAGCCCCCACCGCCGTCCGCGTCGACCCGCTCACCGGCCTCCACCTCGCCCGCACCTTCGCCGACCTCGGACGGGCCCTGTCCACCCAGCTCTGCCCGCTCGGCGCCGGCACCGACGGCGGCTCCCACCTCGCCATCGACCGCGAAGGCCGCGTCTACCTCGTCGACCACACCGGCGACTGGTACCTCGGCGCCGGACTCGACGAAGCCCTCACCCTCCTCCTCACCGGCCTCCAGCCCGCCCGCCTCACCACGGGCTGACCCCCGGCCACCCCGCCCGCCGGCCCTCCCCACCCCGGGCCGGCACCCCGCCGCCGGCACGGCTACCGCACGGCCGGCAGCACCGCCGACACCCTGAACCCACCCGCGTCCGTCGGACCGGACACGAACACCCCGCCCAGCCCCAGCACCCGCTCCCGCATCCCCACCAGCCCGTTCCCCCCACTGGGCAGATCCGCCCCCCGCGCCTCCCCCTCGCACGGCCCGTTCTCCACCTGCATGGCCACCTCCCCCTCCCGGTGCGCCAGCCGTACGACGACCCGCGCGCCCGGAGCGTGCTTGTGGCAGTTGGTCAGCGCCTCCTGCACCACCCGGTACGCCGTCTGCTCCACCTCGGCCGGATACCCGCCGCCCTCACCCTGCACCAGCATCTCCACGACCATCCCCGCCGCCCGCGACTGCCCCACCAGCGCCTCCAGCTCCCCCAGCGAAGGCCCCTCCTCCGGCCCCGCCACCAGCGCCACCGGCCGCGCCTCGGCGACCGGCTGCTTCCCCGGAGCCCGCAGCACCCCCAGCATCTCCCGCAACTCCGTCAACGCCTGGCGCCCCATGTCACCCACCAGCGCCGCGTTCCGCACCGCCTTGACCGGATCCTTCGCCGCCACCGCCTGCAACGCCGCCGCGTGCACCACCATCAGCGACACCCGGTGCGCCACCACGTCGTGCATCTCCCGCGCGATCCGCGTCCGCTCCTCCTGACGGGCCCACTCCGCCCGCTCCTCCGCCCGGTCCGCCAGCAGCGACAGCTCCCGCTCCAGCGAGTCCGCCCGCTCCTGCAGGCTCTCCATCAGCCGCCGCCGCGCCCCCACGTACAGCCCGAGCAGGACCGGCGGCACGGTCAGCGCCACCGCCATGAACACGGACAGCACGATCACGAGCGTGCCGTCGGCCTCCACGTCCCCGCGGGTCTGCACGTACGTCACCACGAACGTCCCGGCCAGCGACATCACGGCCAGCGTCGCCAGGATCCGCCGCGGCACCTCGCACGCCGCCAGCGTGTACAGCCCCACCACACCCAGCAGGAAGCCCATCGTGGCCGGCGTGACGGCGATCCCGACCAGCACCACCGCCACCGGCCACCGCCGGCGCAGCACCAGCACGGACCCCGCCAGGACCCCGAACAGCACCCCGGCCCACACCGGCACCCCGGCCTCGCGGGCCGTCGGCACCCCCTCGAAGGCACACTCGACGGCCGACGCCACCCCCAGCCCCACGTCGAGCACCGCCGCCCGCCGCCGCTCCCACCACCAGGGCCCGTCCCGGCCCGTCCCCTCGCGCCCATCCCCCGTACTGGTCATGCCGTCCAGCGTACGCAGCGGGCCCAGCACGCCACCGAACGAAATTCCAGCAAACCGGAGGTAATCGCACGTACGACTGAATCACTCGCGATCCGAGACCTGAATCCCACATTCCGGACGACTCTGGCGTCATGACAGAAACCCGACGTCGCCCCGGCGACGGCACCGGCGGACTCCGCACCGGAACCGCGACCTTCGAATCCCTCCGGGAGCAGGCCACCGCCCTCCGGCGCGAGGGCCTCAGCCTCCGCCAGATCCGCGACCGCCTCGGCGTCCACAACAACAACATCCTCAACGCCCTGGTCAAAGGCGAGCCCCCACCCGAATGGACGAAGCGCCCGCGCGCCAAGGACGACCTCCGGGCGAAGGCCCGCGAGCTCCGCCTCCGGGGCATGACGTACGACGAGATCCAGCTGGAACTCGGCTGCTCGAAGAGCTCCATCTCCCTCTGGGTCCGCGACCTCCCCAAACCGGACCGGAGCCGCACGCCCGAGGAGGCATCGGCCATCTCCCGACGCGGGTGGGAAAGGACACTCGAACGGCGCGAAGAGAGACGGCAGAAGACCAAGGAGACGGCGGCCGACGAGGTCGGACAGATGTCGGACCGGGAGCTCTTCCTCGTAGGTGTCGGCCTGTATTGGGCCGAGGGGCAGAAGAGCAAGTCGTACGCCCGGCGCGAGCGAGTGATCTTCGTCAACAGCGACGCCGGGATGATTCAGCTCTACCTCGCCTGGCTGCACCTGCTCGGCGTCGAGCCGGAGCGCCTCCAGTACCGCGTGATGATCCACGAGTCGGCAGACGTCGTGGCAGCCGAGCACTACTGGGCTGACCAGGCAAGAGTGGATCATTCGCGCCTGCAGAGGACGACGCTGAAGAAGCACAACCCGAAGACCGTCCGAAAGAACGTGGGTGACGGCTACCGGGGTTGCCTGGTGATCGGCGTACGGGACAGCGCCGAGCTCTACCGACGGATCGAGGGGTGGTGGTCACGCATGACGGTGGAGGCGGACAGGAGAAACGCGTAGGCTGGCGGCGCGCGATCCCGGGTTGCTCTGTCGGCAGGGGCGACCACACTTTGAATGTGGGTACGACGCAGGTTCGACTCCTGCCCCGGGAGCTTCGCCAGTTCGGGTCCTGACCACGTCGGTCGGGACCCGGCCTCGTTTCCGGGCCGTGACCCCCCGCTATCCTTCACGGGTCCACCCCCGAAGCCGAAGGGCCCACCCGTGAGCGCAACCCGCCCGGCAGCCGTCGTCGTACTCGCAGCGGGTGAGGGCACCCGCATGAAGTCGGCCACACCCAAGGTTCTGCACGAGATCGCCGGGCGCTCGCTCGTCGGTCACGTGGTCGCGGCCTCCCGCGAGCTGGACCCGACCCACCTCGTGGTCGTCGTCGGCCACGCTCGCGAGCAGGTCACCGCGCACCTGGCCGACGCCGACGCCGGCGTCCGCACCGCCGTCCAGTACGAGCAGAACGGCACCGGCCACGCCGTCCGCATGGCCCTCGAAGAGCTCGGCGGAACGGTCGACGGGACCGTCATCGTCGTCTGCGGCGACACCCCCCTGCTCACCGGCGAGACCCTGCGCGCCCTCGCGGCCACGCACGAGGCCGACGGCAACGCCGTCACCGTGCTCACCGCCGAGGTCCCCGACTCCACCGGCTACGGCCGCATCGTCCGCGATCCGGCCACCGGCGCCGTGACCGCGATCGTCGAGCACAAGGACGCCACCGAGGCGCAGCGCGCGATCCGGGAGATCAACTCCGGGGTGTTCGCCTTCGACGGGGCGCTCCTCGCGGACGCGCTCGGCAAGGTGCGTACGGACAACAGCCAGGGCGAGGAGTACCTCACCGACGTGCTCGGCATCCTGCGCGAGGCGGGGCACCGCGTCGGCGCGGCGGTCGGCAGTGACCACCGGCAGATCCTCGGGATCAACAACCGGGTGCAGCTGGCGGAGGCGCGGGCGCTGCTGAACGCGCGCCTGCTGGAGCGGGCGATGCTGGCGGGTGTGACGGTGGTGGACCCGGCGAGCGTGTTCGTGGACGTGACGGTGAGCTTCGGGCAGGACGCCCTGATCCACCCGGGTACGCAGCTGCTGGGTGCCACGCACGTGGGCGAGGGGGCCGAGGTCGGTCCGAACACGCGGCTGAAGGACACGCGTGTGGGCGCGGGTGCGCGGGTGGACAACACGGTGGCGGACGGTGCGGTGATCGGCGACCAGGCGACGGTCGGTCCGTTCGCGTACCTGCGTCCGGGTACGGACCTGGGTGTGAAGGCGAAGGCCGGTACGTACGTCGAGATGAAGAACGCGACGATCGGTGAGGGCACGAAGGTGCCGCACCTTTCGTACGTGGGTGACGCGACGATCGGCGAGTACACGAACATCGGCGCGGCGAGCGTGTTCGTGAACTACGACGGTGAGCACAAGCACCACACCACGGTTGGCTCACACTGCAAGACGGGTTCGGACAACATGTTTGTGGCTCCCGTCACCATCGGGGACGGTGCCTACACGGCGGCCGGCTCGGTGATCACGAAGGATGTGCCGCCCGGCGCGCTGGCCGTGGCCCGTGGCCAGCAGCGGAATATCGAGGGCTGGGTGGCCCGTAAGCGTCCCGGCAGTGCGGCGGCGACGGCCGCGCAGTCGTCGGCGGAGAAGGACTCCGGCAGCCATTGAGGTGAACTGACCGGAAACAGGTACGCCGGAGACGGCGTACCGTGATAGGTGCACGCAATTCGGCTGGCTCACCGTGTGCGGGACGGACGCACATGGGGGCGAGCAGCTTTCACACGTCTGAGGAGACAGTGCTGTGACCGGGATCAAGACGACCGGCGAGAAGAAGCTGATGCTCTTCTCCGGCCGCGCCCACCCCGAGCTGGCCGAGGAGGTCGCGCACCAGCTCGGTGTCGGTCTCGTGCCGACCAAGGCTTTCGACTTCGCGAACGGTGAGATCTACGTCCGCTTCCAGGAGTCGGCTCGTGGCGCGGACTGCTTCCTGATCCAGAGCCACACGGCTCCGATCAACAAGTGGATCATGGAGCAGCTGATCATGATCGACGCGTTGAAGCGCGCGTCGGCCCGCTCCATCACCGTGATCATCCCGTCCTACGGGTACGCCCGTCAGGACAAGAAGCACAAGGGCCGGGAGCCGATCTCGGCGCGCCTGGTCGCGGACCTGCTGAAGACCGCGGGTGCGGACCGCATCCTGACGGTCGACCTGCACACGGACCAGATCCAGGGCTTCTTCGACGGCCCGGTGGACCACCTGTCGGCGCTGAACGTCCTCGCGGACTACGTGGGCGCGAAGGTGGACCGCACCAAGCTGACGGTCGTCTCCCCGGACGCCGGCCGTGTCCGCGTGGCCGACCGCTGGTGCGACCGTCTGGACGCGCCGCTGGCGATCGTGCACAAGCGCCGTGACAAGGACGTCGCCAACCAGGTGACGGTCCACGAGGTCGTGGGTGAGGTCAAGGGCCGCGTCTGCGTCCTGGTCGACGACATGATCGACACGGGTGGCACGATCTGCGCCGCCGCCGAGGCGCTGTTCGCGCACGGCGCGGAGGACGTCATCGTGACGGCCACGCACGGCATCCTGTCGGGACCGGCCGCCGACCGTCTGAAGAACTCGAAGGTCAGCGAGTTCATCTTCACGAACACCCTGCCGGACCCGTCCGACCTGGAGCTCGACAAGATCACGGTCCTGTCGATCGCGCCGATGATCGCGCGCGCGGTGCGTGAGGTCTTCGAGGACGGTTCGGTGACGAGCCTCTTCGAGGAGCAGCAGTAGTCGTCTGGTCGTCTGACCCGTACGGCCCTTGCGGGCCTGGGTGAGATCCTTTTGGGCGCGGCCTCCCCGCCGGGTACACTCGTTGAGTTGCTCGGCGAGGGAGGCCGTACCTGTTTCGGGTGCGGGTGCTCCGTTATCGACGCGCTCTTCGTAGCAGGCCGTTCAGGCCGGGTGACCTCTGTCCGTTTCGTCACCCCACGAGGAGTGAACATGTCCGAGATCAAGCTTTCCGCGAAGCTCCGCGACTCTTTCGGCAAGGGCTCTGCCCGCCAGTCCCGTCGTGACGCCCTGACCCCGGGTGTCATCTACGGTCACGGCACCGCCCCGAAGCACGTGGGTGTCGAGTCCCACGCGCTGATGATGGCGCTGAAGACCCCGAACGCGCTGCTCTCCCTGGACATCGCGGGTGACGGCACCGAGCTGGTCATCCCGAAGGCCGTCCAGCGTCACCCGCTGCGCCGCGACATCCTGCACGTCGACTTCCTGATCGTCCAGAAGGGCGAGAAGGTCACGGTCGAGGTTCCGGTCGTGACCGAGGGCGACCTGGCCGCCGGTGGCAACCTGCTGGAGACCCTGCTCGCGACGGTCTCCGTCGAGGCCGAGGCCACGCACATCCCGACCGAGGTCAAGGTCTCCATCGAGGGCCTCGAGGCCGGTGCCTCGATCCACGCCAAGGACCTGGTCCTGCCGGCCGGCACCACGCTGGCCGTCGACGGTGAGACCGCCGTCCTGCAGGTCGTCGCCCCGCAGGCCGAGGAGCCGGCCGCCGAGGCCGCCGAGGGCGAAGAGGCCTGAGCCTCGCCTCACCCCCTCAGCAGTTGCTGACCGACCGCCGTCCGGCTCCACTGGAGCGGGACGGCGGTCGTTCTCGTTCACGGGCTTGTTCACGGGTTTAAGGAGCTTTTGATGTCGGACGACGCGGCGCCGTGGCTGATCGTCGGTCTCGGTAACCCGGGGGCGGAGTACGCCGGGAACCGCCACAACATCGGTTTCATGGTGGCCGACCTGCTGGCGGAGCGGATCGGCGGGAAGTTCAAGGCGCACAAGGCGCGGGCGCAGGTGGTCGAGGGGCGGATGGGTCCGCCGGGGCCGCTGAACCGGCGCGTGGTGATCGCGAAGCCGATGTCGTTCATGAACCTGTCGGGTGGTCCGGTGACGGCGCTGCGGGACTTTTACAAAGTTCCGGTGGAGCGGATCGTCGCCGTGCACGACGAGCTGGACATCGACTACGCGACGCTGCGGCTGAAGCTGGGCGGTGGTGACAACGGCCACAACGGGCTGAAGTCCATGACGAAGTCGATGGGTGCGGACTACCACCGGGTGCGGTGCGGCATCGGTCGTCCGCCGGGGCGGATGCAGGTGGCGGACTTCGTGCTGAAGGACTTCTCGTCGACGGAGCGCAAGGAGCTGGACTGGTTCGTGGACCGGTCGGCGGACGCGGTGGAGTGCCTGGTCCAGGAGGGTCTGGAGCGCGCGCAGTCGGCGTACAACTCCTGACTGCCCTGACTGCTGTGGCCTGTCCTGGCAGCGCCTGAGCGCCGCTTGTACGGTGTTCAACCCGCCGCTTGTACGGCGTGCAAGAGGGAAGCCCCCGCCTGACGGCGGGGGCTTCCTTCGTGTGCGGGGCCGGGTACGGGGCCGGTCAGCCGGTGTTGCGCAGGCCGGCGGCGACGCCGTTGACGGTGAGCAGCAGGGCGCGGGCCAGCAGCGGGTCGGGGTCCTCGCCGCGGGCGGCGGCCTGGCGCTGGCGTGCCAGCAAGGAGACCTGGAGGTAGGAGATGGGGTCCAGGTAGGCGTCGCGTACGGCGAAGGTCTGCTGGAGGACGGGCTGGGAGTCGAGGAGCTGCTCCCCGCCGGTGATGCGCAGGACCTCGCGGACGGTGAGCTCGTGTTCGGCCTCGATGCGGTCGAAGACGTGCTTGAGCTCGTCGGGTACGAGGGTGTCGACGTAGTGGCGGGCGATCCGCAGGTCCGTCTTGGCCAGCGTCATCTCGACGTTGGACAGGAAGTTGCGGAAGAAGTGCCAGCGTTCGCCCATTTCGGCGAGGACGGTGTCCTGGCCGGCTTCGCGTAGGGCCTTGAGGCCGGAGCCGACGCCGTACCAGCCGGGGACGATCTGCCGGGACTGGGTCCAGCCGAACACCCACGGGATGGCGCGCAGGCCGTCGAGGCCGGCGCCGGAGTCGGGGCGGCGGGAGGGCCGGGAGCCGAGGTGCAGGTCGGCGAGCTGGTCGACGGGGGTGGCCGCGAAGAAGTACGCGGGCAGGTCGGGGTCCTCGACGAGTGCGCGGTAGGCGCCGTGGGCGGCGTCCGAGACGATGTCCATGGCCGCGTCCCAGCGGGTGAGCGCGTCGTCGGACTGGCGCGGGGCGGTGTGCAGGGCGGAGGCCTGGAGGGTGGCCGCGACGGTCAGCTCCAGGTTCTCGCGGGCCAGGGACGGGACGAGGTACTTGTCGGAGATGACCTCGCCCTGCTCGGTGACCTTGATCTCGCCTTCGAGGGTGCCCCAGGGCTGGGCGAGGATCGCGTCGTGCGAGGGGCCGCCGCCGCGGCCGACGGTGCCGCCGCGGCCGTGGAAGAGGCGCAGGCGCACGCCGTGGCGGTGGGCGACGTCGCGGAGCCGGCGCTGGGCGCGGTGGATCTCCCACTGGCTGGTGGTGATGCCGCCGAACTTGCTGGAGTCGGAGTAGCCGAGCATGACCTCCTGGACGTCGCCGCGCAGGGAGACGAGGCGCCGGTAGGAGGGGTCGGCGAGCATCTCGTCGAGGATGACGTCGGCGGCGCGGAGCTCGTCGGTGGTCTCCAGGAGCGGGACGATGCCGATCTTGGCCCAGCCGGCGTGGAGGTCGAGGAGGCCGGCCTCGCGGGCGAGGACGGCGGCGGCGAAGACGTCGTCGGCGCCCTGGCACATCGAGATGATGTAGGACTCGATGACCTCGGGGCCGAACTTCTCGAAGGCGTCCTTGATGGCGGTGAACACGCCGAGGGTCTTCTGGCCCGCGGCGTCGAGCGGGGCCGGGGTGGGGGCGAGCGGGCGGCGGGAGCGGAGTTCCTTGGCGAGGAGCTTCTGCCGGTAGTCGCGCGGCATGTCGGCGTAGCGCCAGGATTCCTCGCCGAGGCGGTCGAAGAGCTGGCCGAGTGCGTGGTGGTGGGCGTCGGCGTGCTCGCGTACGTCCATGGTGGCGAGCTGGAGGCCGAAGGCGGCCAGGGTCCGGATGGTGCGGTCCATGCGGCCGTCGGCGAAGAGGCCGCCGCGGTGTTCGCGCAGGGAGGTCTGGATGAGGGTGAGGTCGGCGAGGAGCTCGGCGGTGCCGAGGTAGTCGCGGCCTTCCTCGTGGGGGATGCCCTTGGCGAGGCGCTCGCGGGTGTTGAGGAGCTTCTGCCGGATGCAGGTGGCCTTGAGGCGGTAGGGCTCCTCGGCGTTCAGCCGCTTGTAGCGGGGGCTGATCTCGGGGAGGCGTTCCAGGTCGGCCTGGAGGGAGGCGAGGAGTTCCTCGGTGGCGCCGGCGATGCGGATGGAGTTGGAGAGCAGGCTGCGCAGGAAGTCGACGAGTTCGAGGGCGTCGGTGATGCCGTGTTCGTGCTGGAGGATCAGCACGTCGCGGGTGACGTCGGGGGTGACGTTCGGGTTGCCGTCGCGGTCGCCGCCGATCCAGGTGCCGAAGGTGAGGGGGCGGGTGCCGGCGGGCAGTTCGACGCCGACGCGCTGGAGTTCGGCGGCGAGGTCCTCGAGTACGTCGCCGACGGCGCCGGCGTGGAGTTCGTCGAGGTAGTAGATGGCGTTGCGGGCCTCGTCGGCGGGCTCGGGGCGGACGACGCGCAGTTCGTCGGTCTGCCAGACGAGGTCGATGTTCTCGGCGAGCCGCAGGTCGTGGCGGCGGCGTTCGCCGGCGCCGGAGACGGGCTCTTCGAGGAGGGCGGCGATGCGGCGCAGCTTGTTGAGGACGCTGCGGCGGGCTGCCTCGGTGGGGTGTGCGGTGAAGACGGGGCGGACGTTGAGGTTCTTGACCGTGTCGCGCAGGTGCTCGGGGTCGGCGTCCTTGAGCATGTCGGCGGTGCGGGCGAGGAGGCCGCCTTCGGCGGCGCGGTGGGCGCGCAGCTCCTTGCCGCGGTGCACCTGTTCGGTGACGTTGGCGAGGTGGAAGTAGGTGGAGAAGGCGCGCACCAGCTTGGCGGCGGTCTCCAGGTCGGTGTCGCCGAGGAGGGCGGCGGCGGCTTCGCCGTCGGTGCGCGTGAGTGCGCGGACCCGTTCGACGAGGTCGAGGAGTTCCTGGCCTTCCTGGCGGACGAGGGTCTCGCCGAGGAGGTCGCCGAGGCGGCGGATGTCCGCGCGCAGCTCCGCGTTCGCCGTCTCCGCCGTCCGCGTCGTGGCGGAGGGGTGGGGGGCGGGCTGGGTGACGGGGGCCTGGGCGGCCTGGTCAGCACTGCTCACAGGTGCGGCTCCTTGCAGTGTTCGAGCGCTACTGGGCTGTGGGCTCCCGGGGCGTGCGCGGCCGTGCCGGTCGTGCGCGCAGCCCGGGCTGCCCGTGCGGACCGCGCTGTCCGACGACACCAGGATAGGTGTCCCGCCCCTGTGCCCTGGCAGAGCGCCCGCTCTTTGGACTCGGTTCGCGCAGGTGGCGTCGTCCTGTTGCCGGGCGGGCGGTCTTTGCCATACTTACGATGCCGTAGGTTACGGATCCGTAGGGTCTGTGGCCGGGCCCTGCCGGACTTCTCACCCCCCAGGGGAACCCCACTATGACCATCAGTCCCGAACTGATCGAGGACTCCTCGGCGCCGTCCGCGCCCTCCGCGACGCGCGGCGGGGAGCAGAAGCGCTCCGTCGAGCAGATCGCGCTGCTGCTGTTCATCACCGTACCGTTTCTGGCTCTGCTGGCGGCGGTGCCGCTGGCCTGGGGCTGGGGGGTGACGTGGCTGGACCTGGGTCTGATGGTGTTCATGTACTTCCTGGCGTGCCACGGGATCACCATCGGTTTCCACCGTTACTTCACGCACGGCTCCTTCAAGGCGAAGCGGCCGCTGCGGATCGCGCTGGCGGTCATGGGGTCGATGGCGGTGGAGGGGCCGCTGGTGCGCTGGGTCGCCGATCACCGCAAGCACCACAAGTACTCGGACCACGAGGGCGACCCGCATTCGCCGTGGCGGTTCGGCGAGACGGTGCCGGCGCTGATGAAGGGCCTGTGGTGGGCGCACATCGGCTGGCTGTTCGACGAGGAGCAGACCAACCAGCAGAAGTACGCTCCCGATCTGATCAAGGACCCGGCGATCCGGCGGATCAGTCGTGACTTCGTCTTCTGGACGGTCGTGTCGCTGGCGATCCCGCCGCTGGTGGGCGGTCTGGTGACGATGTCGTGGTGGGGTGCGTTCACGGCGTTCTTCTGGGGTTCGCTGGTGCGTGTGGCGCTGCTGCACCATGTGACGTGGTCGATCAATTCGATCTGTCACGCGGTGGGCAAGCGGCCGTTCAAGTCGCGGGACCGGTCGGGCAACGTGTGGTGGCTGGCGGTGCTGTCGTGCGGGGAGTCCTGGCACAACCTGCACCACGCGGACCCGACGTCGGCGCGGCACGGGGTGCTGCGCGGGCAGGTGGATTCGAGTGCGCGGCTGATCCGCTGGTTCGAGCTGCTGGGATGGGCCTCGGACGTGCGCTGGCCGTCGGGGGCGAGGATCGACGCCCGGCGCAAGGAAAAGACGCCGAACGCGGCATGATGGGGGACGTGGCGATCGACGGCAGCAGTTCCAGCAGCGACAAGCCCAGGCGAGGACGCCGGGTCCGGATGACGGGCGCCGAACGGCGCCAGCAACTGCTGGACATCGGCCGCGCCCTGTTCGCGGAGAAGGGCTTCGAGGGCACTTCGGTGGAGGAGATCGCGGCGAAGGCCGGGGTGTCCAAGCCGGTGGTGTACGAGCACTTCGGCGGCAAGGAGGGTCTGTACGCGGTGGTCGTGGACCGCGAGATGCGCCAGCTGCTGGAGGGGGTGACGGGCGCGCTGACGGCCGGGCACCCGCGGGAGCTGCTGGAGCAGGCCGCGTTCGCGCTGCTCGACTACATCGAGAACTACACGGACGGTTTCCGGATCCTGGTACGGGATTCGCCGGTGGCGCAGTCGACGGGCACCTTCGCGTCGCTGATCAGCGACATCGCCACGCAGGTCGAGGACATCCTGGGGCTGGAGTTCAAGGCGCGGGGCTTCGATCCGAAGCTGGCCCCGCTGTACGCGCAGGCGCTGGTCGGGATGGTGGCGCTGACGGGTCAGTGGTGGCTGGAGACGCGGCGTCCGAAGAAGGCGGAGGTGGCGGCGCACCTGGTGAACCTGGCCTGGCACGGGCTGGAGAACCTGGAGGCGAAGCCGCGGCTGGTGGGACACCGCAAGAGCTGAGGCCCGTACGGCTCGTACGGCGCCCGCACGCGGGTTGCACTGCGTACAAGCCGCTGCGGCGGGTGCACGGGGCTTGCACGGCGTACGAGTCCCCTGGTGCGCTGACAAGCGAGTTGCACGGCGTACGAGTCCCCTGGTGCGCACACCCGGAAGTTGCACGGCGTACGAGTCCGGACGGCGTCGGCGTGGGAGTTGCACAGCGTACGAGTCCCTCCGCGGCCCCCGCCCGCCGCGGCGCGGCCCCTGCACCGCGTACGCGTCGCGGGCGACGCGTGCGCGGGACTTGCACGGTGTTGAAGGCGCGTGCGGCACACGCGGCACACGCGACGGCGCCCCGTCACCGGTGTTCCGGTGGCGGGGCGCCGTCGCGTCTTACGGGGCCGGGTACGGGCCGGTGGGGTCAGGCCGCGGGCAGCCCGTCGGGCTCGGGGGTGTACGGCTCCAGGAATTCGAGCCGGTTGCCGACGGGGTCGTGGGAGTAGAAGCGGCGGTGGCCCGGCAGGTTGTCGTCCCAGACGACCTCGGCGCCGCGTTCGCGGAGTCTGCCGGCGTACTCCACGATGCCGGTCACGCGCAGCCCGGGGTGGGCCTTGCGGGCCGGCTTGAAGTCCTCTTCCACGCCCAGGTGCAGCTGCACGCCTCCGGCGGTGAACCAGCAGCCTCCGCGCGCGGCGAGGACGGGGGGTTTGGAGACCTCCCGCATGCCGAGGACGCCTTGGTAGTACGCGCGCAGCTTGTCCTCCGACCCGGGTGGCGCGGCGAGTTGTACGTGGTCGACGGCGGTGAGCACGGTCATGCCTCCTTGTGGGCGACGGCGAAGATGCGGCGGAACGGGAAGACGGTGCCCCGCGGGCCCGGCGGGTACGCCGTGCGCAGGGCCTCCCGGTATTCGGTGAGGAACCGGTCGACGGCGTCGCGGTCGTCGCCGAGGGCGGTGAGGACGGGCCTCAGGGCGGTGCCCTTGACCCAGTCGAGGACGGGGTCGGGGCCCTGGAGGAGCTGGGAGTAGGTGGTCTCCCAGACGTCGACGGCGCAGCCGAGTTCGGTGAACCGGGCGAGGTACTCGGCGGGTTCGAGGATGTGGATGTAGCGCGCGCCGTGTCCGGCGAGGCGGTCGCGCCAGCGCGGGGTGTCGCAGAGTTCCGCGAGGAGGCGGTGGCTGGGGGCGGTGAAGTTGCCGGGGATCTGGAAGGCGAAGGTGCCGCCGGGGCGCAGGCCGTTGATCCAGGCGGCGAAGGAGCCGGGGTGGCTGGGCACCCACTGGAGGGCCGCGTTGGACACGATCAGGTCGTACGTCTCCTCGGGCATCCAGTCGGCGAGGTCGCCGTGGCGGAAGTCGAGGAGGCCGCCGCCGGAGGTGGGTCCGGCGTATTCGTCGGTGGCGCGCTGGAGCATCTGCGGGGAGAGGTCGAAGCCGGTGATGCGGGCTTCGGGCCAGCGGTCGGCGAGGAGCGCGGTGACGTTGCCGGGGCCGCAGCCGAGGTCGGCGATGCGTGCGGGGCGGGTGGGGAGCTCGGGTATGCGGTTCATCAGGTCGAGGAAGGGGCGCGTGCGGTGGCCGGCGTGGCGGAGGTACTGCTGGGGGTCCCAGACGGGTGCGGAGCCGTCCAGGGTCTGAGGGCGCACGGCCGGCGCGATATCGGAATGCATGTTCGAGCCTCCCTACTGGTGGGGCGGTCGGAAGCGGAAGCCGTTCCGGCCACCTCCATGCCCCATGCTCGGTCAGAGTATATCTCGATCTCAAGATTCTCGATTTGAAGAGACTTCATGTCGACAGACCCCGTACACTGATCGGCATGGAGGACGAGGTCGACCGACTGGTCGCGGCATGGCGGCGAGAGCGCCCTGACCTCGACGTGGAACCGCTCGAAGTGCTCAGCCGCGTCAGCCGGCTCGCGCGCCACCTCGACCGGGCCCGCAGGCTCGCCTTCTCCGAGCACGGCCTGGAGCCGTGGGAATTCGACGTCCTCACCTCGCTGCGGCGCGCGGGCGCGCCGTACCAGCTGTCCCCCGGCCAGTTGCTGACGCAGACCCTGGTCACCTCCGGCACCATGACCAACCGCATCGACCGCCTCGCCAAGAAGGGCCTCGTCGAGCGACTGCCCGACCCCAACGACCGGCGCGGGGTCCTGGTCCGGCTCACGCCCGAGGGGCGCGACCGCGCCGACCAGTCCCTGGCGGGACTGCTGGCCCAGGAACGGGCGATCCTGGCCCAGCTCTCCACCGGCCAGCGGGGCGAGCTCGCCGGGCTGCTACGCCAGTTGACCGCTCCGTTCGACAACATCCCCGGCTAGCTCCGCGGGACGTACGCCGGCCCGCCGGGCCAGTGCCACCGCGGCCAGGGTGGAGTGCACCCCGAGCTTGCCCAGCACGTTCTGCATGTGCGTGCGCACGGTGTGCGGGGACAGGAACAGCCGCGCGGCCACGTCCTTGCGGCCCAGTCCGGCCACCATGCAGCGCAGCACCTCGTGTTCGCGCGGGGTGAGGGACTCCACGAGCCGCTCGCTGTCCGTACGGTGCTTGCGGGCGGCCGTCAGCTCCCGCAGCACCCCGGTCAGCAGGGCGGGCGGCAGGTGGGTCTCCTCGCGCAGCACCCCGCGGATGACGGCGAGCAGGCGCGAGAGGGAGCAGTCCTTCGCGACCCACCCCGACGCCCCCGCCTGCAGGGCGAGCGCGGCCCGGCGGGGGTCGTCGCGCTCGGCGAGGACCACCGTGCGCACTCCCGGGTGCGCCACCCGCACGCCGGCGACGAGGGCGATCCCGTCGGCCGGGGGCGCCGGACCGGAGCCCGCTTCCCGCTGGCCGGGCACGGCCCCCGACGCGGCCGCGCCGGCGCCGAGGTCGGCGTCGACGAGCAGCACGTCGTAGCGGCGGCCTTCCGCCACCGCGCGCTCGAGGCAGCGCGACGCGGCGGGACCGCTGCCGGCCGCGGACACGTCCACGTCCGGCTCGGCCGCGAGCGCGGCTGCCAGAGATTCGGCGAAGATGCGGTGGCCGTCGACCACCAGGACCCGGATACGAACCACAAAACCCCCAAGGGTCGGGGAACGGACGACTACGGGTACGGCGTCCGGCCGGGTGGCCCACAGCCCCCGCGGCCGCCGCCGCGACATCTGTGCACTACCCCGGACCGGACGCCGTACCCGGCGTGTCTCGACCCCTGAATCAACACCGGCCCCCACCGGTGTCACGCATCAGCGTAGAGGGGGCGGCGTCTCACGGTTGGCCGAATAGCAGAAGTTTTTCGGGCGATTTTGCAGCGGGGCCGCCCGCAACGGCCCTGGCGGTGGCTTGTTTTCAACGGTCCCGGGGCTCCGGGAGGCGGATTTCCGACCGGCTCGTGCCCCGGGCAGTTGCACGGGGGGCATTTCACCCGGCGTACGCACGCCGGGCGCCCGCGCACAGCGCCTGCCGGCCGCGCCCGGCCCCTACGCGTGCGCCCCCCGCACCGTCGGGTGCGGGGGGCGCGCGAGAGCCGCTGCGGCCGGAGCCGGGTCCCGGATCGGCGGGGATCCGGGGGCCGCCGGGGGCCGGGAATCAGGGGGTCATGAACGCTGTGCGAGGGCGAAGTTCCAGGCGTCTTGAACGATGTTCGTGAGGTCCGAGCGGGTCGGGGTCCAGCCGAGGCGCTCGTGCGCCGCGCGGGCCGAGGCGACGAGGACCGCCGGGTCCCCGGCGCGGCGCGGGGCGACGACTTCGGGGATCTCCCTGCCGGTGACCTTGCGGACCGTCTCGATCACCTCGCGCACCGAGAAGCCGCTGCCGTTGCCGAGGTTGCACACGAGGTGCTCGCCCTCGGCCGCGACGCGCAGCGCCGACAGGTGGGCCTCCGCCAGGTCGGCGACGTGGATGTAGTCGCGGACGCAGGTGCCGTCGGGCGTCGGGTAGTCGTCGCCGAACACCGAGATGGCCTCGCGCTCCCCGAGGGCGACCTGGAGCACCAGCGGGATCAGGTGCGTCTCGGGGTCGTGGCGCTCGCCGAACTCCCGGTAGGCGCCGGCCACGTTGAAGTAGCGCAGCGAGACCGCGGCCAGGCCGTGCGCCGCGCACTCCCCCGCGATCATGTGGTCGACGGCCAGCTTCGAGGCCCCGTACGGGTTGGTCGGCGCGGTCACCGACGTCTCCGTCAGCACTCCGCCGGACGGCTCGCCGTAGGTGGCGGCGGTGGAGGAGAAGACGAGCCGGCGCACCCCGGCCTCCCGCATGGCGGTCAGCAGGGCGAGGGTGCCGCCGACGTTGTTGTCCCAGTACTTGCCGGGGTTCACGACGGACTCGCCGACCTGCGAGGAGGCCGCGAAGTGCAGGACCGCGTCGTAGGAGGCGTCCAGGTGGTCGGCGGCGTCCTGGATCCGGCCGTCGATCAGGGTGGCGCCGGCGGGGACTCCCTCGGCGAAGCCGGTGGAGAGGTTGTCGAGGACGGTGACCTCGTGTCCGGCCTCCAGCAGATGGGCGGCGACGACGCTGCCCACGTATCCGGCGCCGCCGGTGACCAGGTACTTGCTCACTCTCACTCCTACCTCTCGCGGCACGCCGATGCGCGCGCTCTGATGACTGGCTTACCGGATTCTGCGCTTCCGGGGAAATCGCGGGCCGGAAGAGCCGGTCCGCGCACTGTCCGGGCTCAGTCCCCGGACGGCTCCTCCAACCCGTGCGGCCGCCGGGCCGCGGGCAGCACGGCCCGGTCCAGCAGCCCGGTACGGGCGGCCAGCGCGGCGGCCTCCAGCCGTGACCCCACGCCGAGCTTCATCAGTACCCGCTGGACATGGGTGCGGGCTGTGCTCGGCGCGATGGCCATGCCGGCCGCGATCAGCCGCGTGTCCTCGCCCTCCGCGACCCGGACCAGCACCTCGACCTCGCGCGGCGTCAGCAGCCGCAGCAGCCGGCTGCCCTCGTCGTCGGGCTGCGCGGCGGGGTTGAGGAGCTCCGCGAAGGCCCCCTGGAGCAGTTGCGGGGCGATGGCGACCTCCCCCGCCCGGGCCTTGGCCAGGGCCCGTTCGACGCCCTCGATGCGCTCGTCCTGGCGTACGTACCCGCAGGCCCCGGACGCGAAGGCGGCGGCTATCCCGCGCGGGCTCGGCACCGGGCCCAGCACCACCACCGCGATCTGCGGGCGCTCCCGCTTGATCCGCACCACCGGCTCGAAGACCCCTGGCTCGGCCGGGGTGGCGGTGCCGAACAGGCACACCTCCGGGGCGCGGCCGATGACCAGTTCGGCGGCTCCGGCCGCCGGCGCGGCCGCCGCGAGCACGCGGTGCCCGCGCAGTTTCAGGGCCGAGGCGAGCGCCTCGGCCAGCAGCCGGTGCTCGTCGACCACCATGACCCGTACGCCCATCAAGGCTCCCACCCCAGATCCTTCTGACCCGGCAAGCTACACGCTTGTTCGAGGGGGCGTGCCGGTTACCGCGCGAAAGCCCCCGATCGGTGGGCACCGTCCGGGGGCTTTCGCGCGAGAGGAGGGCTGTGCGTCAGCTCGCCACGAAGGAGACGAAGAGGTTCTCCGGGTCGGACTTCTCCGAGTACGGCTTGCGCACGCTGGTGCGGGCGATGAACAGGCGGCCGTTGTGGTAGCGGTACTCCGAGCGGTCCACCGAGAAGGCGGTCTCGGCACGCTGGCTCGTCTTGTCGGACGGGTTCTGCATCAGCAGCGTTTCCTTCATCGTCTTGCCGTCGATGCTGACGATCTGGCCGCCCCCGTCGTAGGGGGGAACCTTGTAGGCGATGATGTTCGACCCGTCCATGCGCAGCGGGTACATGGTGTAGCGCTCGCCGGCGTCGGCGCGGTCGCTGGTGGGCTTCCCGGTCTCCAGGTCGAAGGAGACGATCTCGTTGGTGCGGCCGACGGAGGCCGTGCCCTGGTGCTCGTACGTCGGGAGGTAGACCTTGCCGTTGCCGACGACCATGTTCGAGCACTGCTCGACCTCGGTGGCGGGGCACTTGGGGGCGTAGCTGCCGCCGGCGAGGCCGATGCGGGCCTTGAGCTGGCCCGCGTCGTCGACGACGAAGAGGTCGCTGACGTTGGTGGCGTTCTTGGCGGTGTCGCCGACGTCGGCGGCGATGATGAGCGGCTTGGTGGAGATGATGCCGGCCCACTCGATGCCCGCGGACAGCTTGTACTGGTACTTCGGTGCGCCGGTGGCGGGGTCGAGGGCCTGCGCGTACAGGGTCGGGCTGGAGCTGCGGCCGCACTTGCGCAGGACGGCGAGGGCCTCGCCGCCGGCGTAGCCCATGTCGTAGCAGCCTTCGCCGTCGGTCTTCGGGGCCCACAGGGACTTGCCGTCGGCGAGGTTCCAGGCGGCGCCGCCGGAGAGGCCGCCCGCCGCGACCGTCTGGCCGCTGATGGTGACCTCGTTGAAGGAGACCGGCTTGTCGCCGCCGGTGGCGGACTTGGCGGTGGCGGACCAGACGAGTTTACCGGTGTTCAAGTCGATGACGCCGACCTGCGTGCACTGGGGGTACTTCTTCTCGTTGGTCGCCATGCCCTCCTCGAAGAGGATGGCGGTCTTGTTGTCGCTGATGTGCTTGGTGGCGCCGCAGACGTTGGCGGGGAGCGGGAGTTCCCACTTCTTGCCGCCGTCGACCAGGTTGTAGCCGACGACCTTCGCCACGTCGGACTTGACGTAGGTGGTGTCGGTGAGCCAGGAGCCGTCGACGGCGACCAGGTCGGGCGGGGTCGGGCTGGGGACGTTGATCAGCGTCTTCGACTTGGGGTTGGAGGGGACCTTCTCGCTGCCGGGCGTGTGGGCGGGGCCCTTGTCCCCGTCGGGCGAGCCGCTGGGGCCGTTCGCGGTGGGCTGGCCGCCGTTGTCGTCGCCCGAGACGTACCAGAAGCCGCCGCCGATGATGAGGGCCATGGACAGTACGGCCGCGCCGACGATCACCAGCTGGTTGCGCTTGTCGTTGCCGCCGCCTGCGGGGACGGGCTGCTGGACGACCGTGCCGGGCTGCTGCGGGTAGCCGTAGCCGGGCTGGGCCTGGGGCTGCGGGTAGCCGTAGCCGGCCTGCGGGGCCGGGACCGTGGGCGGCTGGGCGGCGGCGCCCGGCTGCGGGAACGGCGGCTGCACCGGGGGCTGGCCGGGCTGGGCCGGGGGCTGCGGCGGTCCGGACGGCGGCGGGCCGCCGAAACCGCCGGACGGCGGCTGGCTGGGGGGCGGCGGGGTACTCATCGCGTGCTACTGCCTCTCGGTGGGACGCTCGGTGGACTCGTTCACTTGCCGAAGACCATCAGGAGCCGCTCCTCCGTGCTGTTGCCGACCAGCGAGGTCGCGGAGGTGAAGTACCGGCCGTCCTCGAAGGCCCGCACCTGGAAGGTGACCATCGCGCTCTCGATGTTCGCGGAGGGACCGGAGGGCATGCGGAGCAGGGTCTTGGGGGCGCCGCCGGCGGCCGCCATGGAGACGATCTCGCCGGGTTCGCGCAGGGCGCCGGCCCGGTAGGCGACGAGCTGGCCGTTGGCCGCCTTGACGGGGTAGAAGTTGCGCTTGTCACCGGCCTTGTGGCGCCACTTGGCCTTGCCGGTGGCGAGGTCGAAGGCGACGACCTCGTTGTCGTACCCCTTGCTCGTGGTCGTGCGCAGGTAGAGGGTGTCGCCGTCGACGACGGAGTTGCCGCAGCCCTGGAGGTTCTCGGTGCTGCCGGCGTTGCAGTTGGTCTCGAAGGAGCCTTCGGCGGACATGCTGGAGCGCTTCTTGCCGTCGGGCGTCAGGGAGATGATGGCGCGCTTGCTCTGGTCCGCGTTGTTGAGGTCCCGGTTGCCGATGTCGAGGACGATCGGGGACACGGACAGCACGCTGGTGACCCGCCAGCCCTTGGGCAGCCGGTAGGACCAGGTCTTCTTGCCGGTGACCGGGTCGGCGTCCTGGACCTCCACGGTCTTGTCGTCGTCCATGCACAGGGCGACGGCGAGGAGCTTGCCGCTGCCGGCCGCGTAGTCGGTCGGCTGGCAGCCCTCGGGGGTGTTGCCGGAGAAGAGCTTGTCGCCGGTGGCGAGGCGGTGGACGGTGGCGTTGGCCATCCGGTTGACGACGAAGACGTCGCCGGTGAGGGCCATGCTGACGCGGCTGTCGCCGTCGAAGAGGTTCTCCTTGGCGAGCTCCTTGGTCCAGCCCTCCTTGCCCGCCTTGAGGTCCACCAGCTTCATCTGGTTGCAGGTGGCGTTGGAGCCCTCGCCGTCCTTGACGGTCAGCACGGTCTTGCCGTCGGGGGTGGTCTGGTCGGCGTACCCGCAGATCTCCGCCTTGAAGTCGACCTTCCACTTCTCCTTGCCGTCGGTGACCGCGTAGCCGATCAGCGACTTGTCGACAGTCTTGACGACGGTGTCGCCGACCACCCACATCGCCGGGGCGGGGATCCCTCCCGTACCCGACGCCTGGAGCTTGGCCGTCTTGAGCCACAGCGCCTTGTCCTCGCCGGGCTTGCGGCCCGCGTTGAGGTCGGTCTGCTCGCCCATGCCGTTGCCGGATCCGTCGCCCTTGTCCACGGACGCGGAGCCCGACGGCTTGGGGTCGGCGGGCGTCGAGGCCTGCGCGGCGGGCTTCTTGGAGCCCTCGTCATCGCTCAGGAAGGTGAAGTAGGCGCCGGTGCCGAGTACGAGGACCCCCGCGACCGCCGCCGCGATGACGACCGCGCCCTTGCGGCGGCCGGAACCCCCGGGCGCCGGCGGGCCGGGGGGCATGCCCGGCCCGGCCGGCGGGAAGGCGTACCCGCCCTGCTGGACCGGCGGCTGCGGGACGGTGGGCGGCTGCTCCGCGTACGGGTTCGGGCCCTGCGGCGGGTATCCGTAGCCCTGCTGAGGCGGTCCGGGCAGGTGCCCGTAACCGGAAGGGGACGGCGGCTGGTTCGGCGGCTGGGGCGGCTCGGTCATCAGCGCATACCTTCGGGTTCGGACGGTGGGGCGATCCAGGAGATCGAAAAGAACCGACCCTTTCTATCACCCGTGGCCGGTACACACCGGGCCGGTCGCACGCCTGTTCCCAAGGGAGGACCGGCCCGTGACACGGCCGTGATCAGGCCGGCCGTCGCGCCGGGGGGCCGCAGCGGCCCCCGGGACTCAGGCCTCTTCGGCCAGTTCCAGCCAGCGCATCTCCAATTCGTCGCGCTCGGCGATCAGTTCCCGCAGCTCCGCGTCGAGCTTGGCGACCTTGTCGTAGTCGGTGGAGTGCTCGGCGATCTGCGCGTGCAGGTTCGTCTCGCGGTCCGACATCTTGTTGAGCTGACGCTCGATCTTCTGGAGCTCCTTCTTCGCCGCGCGCGAGTCACCGGAGGACGTCGACTTGACCGCGGCGGCCGGGGTCGGCGCCGGGGCGGCGGCCTCGATCATCCGCTGGCGGCGCTCCAGGTACTCGTCCAGGCCGCGCGGCAGCATGCGCAGGCTCGCGTCACCGAGCAGCGCCATCACCGTGTCGGTGGTGCGCTCGATGAAGAACCGGTCGTGGGAGATCACGATCATCGAGCCGGGCCAGCCGTCGAGGAGGTCCTCCAGCTGGGTGAGGGTCTCGATGTCGAGGTCGTTGGTGGGCTCGTCGAGGAAGAGGACGTTCGGCTCGTCCATCAGCAGGCGCAGGATCTGCAGCCGGCGCCGCTCGCCGCCGGAGAGGTCACCGACCGGCGTCCACTGCTTCTCCTTGGTGAAGCCGAACTGCTCGCACAGCTGGCCCGCGGTCATCTCGCGGCCCTTGCCGAGGTCGACGCGGTCGCGGACGCGCTGGACGGCCTCCAGCACGCGCAGCGACGGGTCGAGCTCGCCGACCTCCTGGGAGAGGTAGGCCAGGCGCACGGTCTTGCCGACGGTGATCTCACCGGACGCCGGCTGCGTCTCGCCCTGGGTGCGGGCGGCCTCGGCGAGGGCCCGCAGCAGGGAGGTCTTGCCGGCGCCGTTGACGCCGACGAGGCCCACGCGGTCGCCGGGGCCCAGGTGCCAGGTGAGGTGCTTGAGCAGGGTCTTGGGGCCGGCCTGGACGGTGACGTTCTCCAGGTCGAAGACGGTCTTGCCGAGGCGGGCGTTGGCGAAGCGCATCAGCTCCGACTTGTCGCGCGGCGGCGGCACGTCGGCGATCAGCTCGTTGGCGGCCTCGATGCGGTAGCGGGGCTTGGACGTCCGGGCGGGGGCGCCGCGGCGCAGCCAGGCCAGCTCCTTGCGCATCAGGTTCTGCCGCTTGGCCTCCTCGGTGGCGGCGATCCGTTCGCGCTCGGCGCGCGCGAAGACGTAGTCGCTGTAGCCGCCCTCGTACTCGAAGACGGAGCCGCGCTGCACGTCCCACATGCGGGTGCAGACCTGGTCGAGGAACCAGCGGTCGTGGGTGACGCAGACGAGTGCGGAGCGGCGGCTCTGGAGGTGGCCGGCCAGCCAGGAGATGCCCTCGACGTCGAGGTGGTTGGTGGGCTCGTCGAGGACGAGGAGGTCCTGGTCGGCGATGAGGAGCTTGGCGAGCGCGATGCGGCGGCGCTCGCCGCCGGAGAGCGGGCCGATGACGGTGTCGAGGCCCTGGCCGAAGCCGGGCAGGTCGAGGCCGCCGAAGAGCCCGGTGAGGACGTCGCGGATCTTGGCGTTGCCGGCCCACTCGTGGTCGGCCATGTCGCCGATGATCTCGTGCCGGATGGTGGCGGCCGGGTCGAGGGAGTCGTGCTGGGTGAGGACGCCCATACGGAGGCTGCCACTCTGGGTGACGCGGCCGGAGTCGGGCTCCTCCAGCTTGGCGAGCATCCGGATGAGGGTGGTCTTGCCGTCGCCGTTGCGGCCGACGACACCGATCCGGTCTCCCTCGGATACGCCGAGGGAGATGCCGTCGAGCAGGGTACGGGTGCCGTACACCTTGCTGACTGCCTCGACATTGACCAGATTGACGGCCATCAGACGCGCTCCAGGGAAAGGGTGTGGATCAGCCCCTCAGCCTAACCCTCCGGGCCGACGCGGAACGTTCCACCAGCCAGGCGCCCGCCACAGCCATGCCGATGGCGGCGGGTGCGGTCACCGGGAGGGCGATCAGCGTGGCCGTGTGGCCGTCCAGGAGGCCGCCGAGGCCGGTCATGGAGAGGCCGAGGATCCCGAGCAGGCACAGGGTGGTGCCGAGGGCGGCGGCGGGGCCGCTGCCGGGCCCGGCGGGGGCGGGGGCGGGGCTGGGGACGGCGGGGGCGGGGGCGGGGCTGGGGACGGCGGTGGCGGGGGCGGTGGCGGTGGCGGGGGCGGTGGCGGACGGGGCCCGCGGCGCCTCGAACCGGCGGAAGCAGGCCACGAGCAGGGCGGTGAGCGCGGCCGCGAGGAGGATCCGCGGCGGCACCTGCGCCCACCAGGCGGCGGTGGCCGGCTCGGGCAGCGCGAGGCCGAGGGCGAGTTGCACGGCGTACACGGCGAGCATGGCGGTCAGGTGCCAGAGGAAGGCGGTCATGGCGATGCCGTTGGCGGCGACGACCCCGCGCCACACGCGCGGCCGGGCCAGCCACGCCGCCGCGGGCCGCGCCAGCAGCTGCACGGCGCCGACCAGCCACATGCCGTGGCAGAGCAGGGCGAGGGTCGGCGGGGCCATGTTGGACACCTTCTCCCCGGGCATCCCCACCATGGACAGCGGGTACGGTCCGGCCGCCACCAGCAGCACGGCCCCGGCGAGCCCGGCGGCACCGAGGAGGGCGGGCCGGGTGATGCGGCCGTCGGCGCGCAGGAAGCCGAGCTGGTGCACGGCGAGCCAGACGAGGGCGAAGTTCAGGAACTCCACGTACGGGACCCCGAGCGCGAAGCGCAGTACGTCGACCAGTGCCGCGGCGCCCGCCAGGGCGGCGAAGGCGGCCCAGCCGTGGCGTGCGTGCAGCTTCAGCAGCGGCGGGGTGAAGGCCACCATCGCCAGGTAGATCCCGATGAACCACAGCGGCTGCGTGACCATCCGCAGTGCGGCGCCGGCCAGCCGGCCGCGGTCGGCGCCGGCGAGCTGCACGACGAGCGCGAGCGCCGCCCAGACGAGGACGAAGACGAGGGTGGGCCGCAGCAGCCGCTGGAGGCGGGCGCGCAGGAAGGCTGCGTACACGGGCCGGCCACTTGCACGGCGTTCAAGAGAACGGTACGACAGCGCGTGCGAAAAGCCGCCGACGAAGAAGAAGACCGGCATGATCTGGAGCACCCAGGTGAGCACCTGGAGCGGCGGTACGAGCGCGAGCAGGTTCCCTATGCCGTCGGTGCTGACGGCGGCCATCAGCCAGTGCCCGAACACGACGGTGGCGAGCGAGGCGACCCGGAGCAGGTCCACGTACCGGTCGCGGGAGGCGGGCGTGGCGGCGGCCATGCCGCGTGCACTGACTGTCATGCCCCCTACAGTCGCCGCCGCGCCCCGTGCCGCGACAGGGCGCGGGTACTCATCCGGGGACTAGGTAGCCCGCGCCCTTGCCGCGTCCGGCACGTCAGGCGGAGACGGCCGTGGCTCCCGGGGCCGGGGAGGAGGTGATCCGGGTGGCACGGCAGGTGCCCGAGGCCTCCAGCGCGGCGGCGACCTTCGCGGCGGACTCCGCGTCCCGGACCAGGAAGGCCGTCGTCGGACCCGACCCGGAGACCAGCCCGGCCAGCGCGCCGGCTTCGGTGCCCGCCGCGAGGGTGTCGGCCAGCCCGGGCCGCAGCGACAGGGCGGCGGACTGCAGGCCGTTGGACGCCGGCAGGACGGCGGCCAGCGCGTCGGCGTCCCCCGAGGCGAGGGCCGCGAGCAGCTCCGGGGAGGCTTCGGGCGCCGGAACGTCCGTACCGGCGGTCAGGCGGTCGAACTCCCTGAACACCGCCGGGGTGGACAGGCCGCCTTCGGCCACCGCGAACACCCAGTGGAACCGGCCGGCTGCCACCGGGGTGAGGAACTCACCGCGGCCGGTGCCCAGCGCGGCGCCGCCCACGAGGCTGAAGGGGACGTCACTGCCCAGTTCCGCGCAGATGGCGAGCAGTTCCTCGCGCGGGGTGTCCAGCTTCCACAGCAGGTCGCACGCCAGCAGGGCGCCCGCACCGTCGGCGCTGCCGCCGGCCATGCCGCCGGCCACGGGGATGTTTTTAACAATGTGCAAGTGGACGGCGGGCTCGATGCCGGCGCGGGCCGCGAGGAGCTCGGCGGCGCGCGCCGCGAGGTTGGTGCGGTCGAGCGGCACCTGCTCGGAGTCGGGGCCCTCGCAGGTCACGGTCAGCTCGTCGGCCGGGGTCGCGGTGACCTCGTCGAAGAGGGAGACGGCGAGGAAGACGTTGGCGAGGTCGTGGAAGCCGTCGGGGCGGGCGGCGCCGACCGCCAGCTGGGCGTTGACCTTCGCGGGGACGCGTACCGTCACGCTCACAGCGCGGGCCTCTCCGCTGCGGGCTTGTGCTCGGCGATCGCCGCGAACTCCTCCACCGTCAGGGACTCCCCGCGCGCCAGCGGGGAGACGCCGGCGGCGACCAGCGCCTGCTCGGCGGCGGCGGCCGACCCGGCCCAGCCGGCGAGCGCGGCGCGCAGGCCCTTGCGGCGCTGTGCGAACGCGGCGTCGACGACCGCGAAGACCTCTGCCTTGGAGGCGGTGGTCTTCACCGGTTCTGAACGCCGTACAAGTGAGACGAGTCCGGAGTCGACGTTCGGCGCGGGCCAGAAGACGTTGCGGCCGATGGCGCCGGCGCGCTTGACGTCCGCGTACCAGGCGGCCTTGACCGAAGGCACCCCGTACACCTTGTTGCCGGGGCGGGCGGCGAGCCGGTCCGCGACCTCGGACTGGACCATGACGAGGGTCCGCTCGATGCTCGGGAAGCGGTCGAGCATCGTCAGCAGGACCGGCACGGCCACGTTGTAGGGGAGGTTCGCGACGAGCGCGGTCGGGGCGGGGCCCGGCAGCTCGGTGACGAGCATCGCGTCGGAGTGCACCAGCGCGAAGCGGTCCTTCTTGTGCGGCATCCGCGCCTCGATGGTGGCGGGCAGCGCGGCGGCCAGGATGTCGTCGATCTCGACGGCGGTCACCCGGTCGGCGGCCTCCAGCAGCGCGAGCGTCAGCGACCCGAGACCCGGTCCGACCTCCACGACCACGTCGTCCGGACGCACCTCGGCGGTGCGTACGATCCGGCGCACCGTGTTGGCGTCGATGACGAAATTCTGGCCCTTCTGCTTCGTCGGGCGTACGCCGAGGACGGCGGCCAGCTCTCGGATGTCGGCCGGCCCGAGGAGGGCGTCGGAAGGGACCTCGGAGGTCTCGTGGGGCTGCTGCTCTGCGGTGCTCACCGCTCAAGCCTACGGCCGCAGTGCGGCCACGGACTCGCCCCCCGCTGCACGTACAGCTTCTTCGCCCGGTACGTCTGCTCCGAGGCGGGCGCGTCCTGCGGGCGGCCGCTGCCGCCGAGGGCCCGCCAGGTGCTCACGTCGAACTGGTACAGGCCTCCGTAGGTGCCCGAGGGGTCGGTCGCGGAGGGGCGGCCGCCGGACTCGCACTGGGCGAGCGCGGCCCAGTTGAGGCCGTCGGCACCCGCGACGGAGGTGGGCAGCGGCTTCGTGCCGACCAGGACCCGCTGGCTGACGGGCTCGCGGACGACCTCCTCGGCGATCTTCCGCGGCTGCTGGCGGACGCCGTTGACGGTGCGCAGGGCGTACGTGACCCGGCGCGCCCCGGGCCGTCCGACGCGGTCGACGACCTCGGTGCCGGCGAAGAGCCCGGCGTCCTCGACGCGTTCGGTCTCGTACGGGATGCGTTCCTCGCGGACCTCGCGGGTGCCGGTGATGCGCAGCACGGTGACGGTCTGGCCGTCGCGGGGGAAGGAGTCCGGCGGGACGGAGGTGGTGTCCTGGCCCTGGAGGGTGATGCCGGCCTGGTCGAGGGCTTCCTGGACGGTGGCGGCGTTGGTGCGGATGGTGCGTTCGCGGCCGTCGGCCATGAAGGTGACGCCGCGTTCGGTGCGCACGCCGAGGGTGAGGCCGCTGCGGGGGACGGGGGCGGTGCGGGGGGTGGAGAGGTAGGCGCCCTCGACGCGGACGCCGAGCTGGCGGAGTGCGCCGTCGACGGTGCGGGCGGTGGTCCACACCTGGCGGCTGGTGCCGTCGAGGGTGAGCCGCAGGGGGCGGCCGTAGCGGACGACGACCTGCTGGCCGTCGTCGAGGGCGGAGCCGGGGGCGGGGGCGACGAGGTCGTGGGGGCCGACGCCGAGGCCTTCGGATGCGAGGAGTTCGTCGACGCTCCCGGCGAAGGTGTGGAGGGTGCGGGGTACGCCGTCGACGGTGAGCCGGACGGCCTTGTCGGCGGCGACGAAGGCGGTGGTGCCGCCGGCCAGGAAGGCCACGACCAGGGCCTGGGGGACGATGCGGCGCCAGCTGTCGCGGGCGGCGGCGGCCTGGCCGGCCGGACTGGGGGCGGGGCGCCTGCGCCGGCCGGCCCTGGTGCCGCCGGCGTCCGGGGCGGGCGGGGGCGGGGGCGGTTCCGCGGTGGCGGTGCGGCGGCGGGCGCCGCCGGCGGGGGCGGCCCGGCGGCGGCCGCCGGGGCGGTCGGGGTCCGGGGAGGGCGGCGGTACGTCCGCGGGGGCGGACGCGGGGGCGGGGACCGCGGCCCGGCGGCGGGAGGCCCGGCGGCCCTCGCCCCGGGGGGCGGGGACCTGCGGCTCGGTGGCGCGGGCGGCGTACGGGTCGCCGTACGGGTCCTCGTACTGAAGGCCGTATTGAACGCCGTACGAGTCCGGGCCCGCGGCGGCGTGCGCGGCGGCGTACGGCTCGTCCCGTTGAACACCGTACAAGTCGGCGCCGGGGCTGTCGTGCGGCCCGCCGTGACGGCCGTCGTCGTGCGGACCGCCGCCGCCCTGAACGGCGTACAAGTCAGGGTCCGGCTCGGTCTGCGGCCAGGGGCCACGGCGGTGACTGCCCTGCGTATCGCTCACGTCGCTCGCTCCACTGGTACGGCCCCCGGCTGCTCGGGCACGGCACCCTAGCGGCAGCGGGCGTCACGCACCAAAGCCGTTCGACCACACAGCGTGTCGGCCGAACGGTTGCGCGAGCGGCGGTCGGAGCGGAGCGGCGGCCGCGTCAGTAGTCGAAGGCGCGCGCCGTGTTGGCCGCGAGGGCGGTGGCCATCGCGTCCTCGTCGATGCCGCGCACCGCCGCCATGGCCCGTACCGTCAGCGGAATGAGGTACGGGGCGTTGGGCCGTCCGCGGTAGGGCGCGGGAGTGAGGTACGGGGCGTCGGTCTCCACCAGCACCAGTTCCAGCGGGGCCACGGCGAGGGCCTCGCGCAGCGGCGCCGCGTTCTTGAAGGTGACGGTCCCGGCGAAGGACATGTAGTAGCCGGCGGCGGCGCACTCGCGGGCCATCTCGGCATCCCCCGAGTAGCAGTGGAAGACGGTGCGCTCGGGCGCGCCCTCCTCCCGCAGTACGCGCAGCACGTCGGCGTGGGCGTCGCGGTCGTGGATGACGAGGGCCTTGCCCTGCCGCTTGGCGATCTCGATGTGGGCCCGGAAGGAACGCTCCTGCGCGGCCATTCCCCCGGGGCCGGTGCGGAAGTAGTCGAGGCCGGTCTCGCCGACCGCCTTCACGTGGTCCAGGGCGGCCAGTGCCTCGATCTCGGCGAGGGCCTCGTCGAGGGCCCCGTCGCCGCCGCCGGGCCGGGCACCCTGCCGGGACCATCCGTCGGGGTCGCCGAGGACGATCCGGGGGGCCTCGTTCGGGTGGAGGGCGACGGCGGCGTGGACGTTGGCGTACGCGGCCGCGGTCTCGGCGGCCCAGCGGGAGCCCTTCACGTCGCAGCCCACCTGGACGACGGTGGTCACGCCCACGGAGGCAGCCTTCGCCAGGCCCTCCTCTACGGTGCCGGACTGCATGTCGAGGTGGGTGTGCGAGTCGGCCACCGCCACCCGCAGCGGCTCGGGCAGCGGGGGCGGGACGTCCTTCGAGGCGGTGGCGGAGGAGGAAGGGCTAGGGCTCATGGGCCGATCTTATGACCGGCGGAAAAGCCCGAGCAGGCGGGAGAGCAGGCCGCGTCGCCGCTCGGACGCGTCGACCGCGACCGGCCCGGGTGAGTCGTGCGCCGGGATCCGGCGCTGCTTCGGCGGCCGGGGGGCGTCCTCACCCGCCGGTACCGGTCCGGCGATCCCGGGGGCGATGCGGTGGTGGTAGAGCCGGTCGATCGTGCCGAGGACCGTGGAGACCTGGCCCTCGCGCATGATGCGTACGACGTGTCCGCCGCAGTTGAGGCAGGTCGGGTTCGACAGCGGGGAGGGCACCCGCTCGCCGTTCACCGTGTACATGATGAACGGTTCGCCCTTGCCGTCGACGTGGTGCTCTATCGCGTAGGCCTGCTCCCACCCGTAGCCGCACTTCATGCACGCGAAGGAGTACGCCTCGTGCACGGTCTGCACGCCGGGGCTGGGGACAGGGGCCGGTCCCGCGGCCGTGACGGGTACCGGGGTGTCTGCGATCTCACTCATGCCAGCTCCTCTTGTTCCACTGGTGCCACTGCCAGTGGACGCCTCTTCGGGCGGGAGCGCATCAGGCCCTGTCCAGTAATGGACGGCCTTTGGCCGAGTCATGCCCAAAGGGGCCGGTGCGCGGTCTGAGCTTTGCTTTTCAGGTTAGCTCTTTACCGACTCACGGCATCTTTTGTGCCGCGTTCTTTGCCGCCACGACGGCGTCGAACACCTCGCGCTTGGGTACGCCGGCCTCCGCCGCGACCGCCGCGATGGCCTCCTTGCGGCGCTCGCCGGCCTCCTCGCGCACCCGGACGCGGCGCACCAGCTCCTCGTCGTCCACGTCACCGGGTACGGCCGCGGGCGCGCCCTCGACCACGATGGTGATCTCGCCGCGCACGCCCTCGGCCGCCCATGCGGCGAGCGCGCCGATTCCGCCGCGCTTGACCTCTTCGTAGGTCTTGGTGAGTTCGCGGCACACGGCGGCTCTCCGGTCGGCTCCGAACACCTCGGCCATGGCCGCGAGGGTGTCGTCGAGCCGGTGCGGTGCCTCGAAGTAGACGAGCGTGCGCCGCTCGCCCTCCACCTCGCGCAGCCGGCCGAGGCGCTCGCCCGCCTTGCGCGGCAGGAAGCCCTCGAAGCAGAAGCGGTCCACGGGCAGCCCCGACAGGGCGAGGGCGGTGAGCACGGCGGACGGGCCGGGCACGGCCGTGACCTTGATGTCCTTCTCCACGGCGGCGGCCACGAGCCGGTAGCCGGGGTCGGAGACGGAGGGCATGCCGGCGTCGGTCACCAGCAGCACGCGGCGGCCCGCCTCCAGGGCTTCGACCAGTTCGGGGGTGCGGGCGGACTCGTTGCCCTCGAAGTACGACACGACGCGCCCGGTGGTGTGGACGCCGAGCCCCTGCGTGAGCCGGCGCAGCCGCCGGGTGTCCTCGGCGGCGATCACGTCGGCGCGCTCCAGCTCTGCCGCGAGCCGGGGCGGGGCGTCCGAAAGATCACCGATGGGGGTACCGGCGAGGACGAGTACGCCGTGGGAGGAGGGGGCTTCGGCACCGCGGGGCTGGTCAGCTGTCACCGGCTCATCCTCTCATTGGGGCTCGTGGGGACTGGGGCTCGCACAGGGGCGTTCCCTACGATGACCCGGTGACCAGTACCGCGACGCCGCCGCCCAGCCCCGCGGGGGCCCCGCCCGTCCGGCCGGGCGGAGGCGACTCCGACTACGAGCCGCCCGTGTGGCTGCGCCGCCTGCGCGGGTTCGGCTACGCGCCGGCCGCGCCGGTGACCGATGTCCGCACCCGCCTCGTGCCCCCGTACGCGCGTCCGTCCGCACACCTGTGGACGGCGCTCGGGATCCCCGAGGCGAGCCGGCGGACCTGGCAGCGGGTGATGGCCTGGGCGGGTCCGCTGCTGATCACGCTGGTGGCGGGGGTGCTGCGGTTCACGCACCTGGGCAGCCCCAAGGCGGTGATATTCGACGAGACGTACTACGCGAAGGACGCGTGGGCCACCATCAAGCAGGGCTACGAAGCCAGCTGGCCCAAGGATGTCGACAAGTCGATTCTGTCGAATCCCGACGCGGTACCGCTCCCCCTCGACCCGGGTTACGTCGTGCACCCGCCCGTCGGCAAATGGGTGATCGGGCTCGGCGAGTGGATGTTCGGCTTCACCCCCTTCGGCTGGCGGTTCATGACGGCGGTGCTCGGCACCCTGTCGGTGCTGATGGTGTGCCGCATCGGCCGGCGGCTGTTCCGCTCCACCTTCCTCGGCTGCCTGGCGGGCGCGCTGCTGGCCGTCGACGGGCTGCACCTGGTGATGAGCCGGACCGCGCTGCTCGATCTGGTGCTGATGTTCTTCGTCCTGGCGGCCTTCGGGGCGCTGGTCATCGACCGGGACAAGGCGCGGGCACGGCTCGCCGCGGCGCTGCCGGTCGACGGGGAGGGGCGCGCCCATCCCGACGTGACGGTCGCCGAGACGCTGCGGCTGGGCTGGCGGCCGTACCGGCTGCTGGCCGGCGTCTGTCTGGGCCTGGCCTTCGGCACCAAGTGGAACGGCCTCGTCGTACTGGCGTTCTTCGGGATCCTCACCGTGCTGTGGGACGCGGCCGCGCGCCGCACCGCCGGCGCGGGTGCCCCGTACGCGGCGATGCTCCGCCGCGACGCACTGCCCGCCTTCCTGTCGACGGTCCCGGTCGCGATCGCCGTGTACGTGACCTCCTGGGCGGGCTGGATCCTCAGCCCGGACAACGGCAAGGGCGGCTACTTCCGCGACTGGGCCGCCAAGAACGACCAGGACAGCGCGCTGTCCTTCCTCCCCGAGTGGCTGCGCAGCCTGTGGCACTACGAGACGGAGGTCTACAAGTTCCACGTGGGCCTGACCTCCGGCCACACCTACGAGTCGAACCCGTGGAGCTGGCTGGTCCTGGGCCGGCCCGTCTCCTACTTCTACGAGTCCCCCGCGCCCGGCACCGACGGCTGCCCGGCGTCCGAGGCCGGCAAGTGCGCGCGCGAGGTGCTGGCCCTCGGCACGCCGCTGCTGTGGTGGGCGGGCTGCTTCGCGCTGCTGTACGTGCTGTGGCGGTGGTTCTTCCGCCGCGACTGGCGGGCGGGCGCGATCGCGTGCGCGCTGGGCGCCGGTCTGCTGCCCTGGTTCAACTACCAGGAGCGGACCATCTTCTACTTCTACGCGGTGGTCTTCGTCCCGTACCTGTGTCTGGCGGTGGCGATGATGGCCGGTGCGATGCTGGGGCCGGCCGGTTCGTCGGAGCGCCGGCGGGCGGTGGGTGCGATCGGGGCGGGCGTCCTCGTCCTCCTCATCATCTGGAACTTCATCTATTTCTGGCCGATCTACACGGGCCAGACCCTGCCGATGGACTCGTGGCGTGGCCGGATGTGGCTGGATACGTGGATCTGAGCCGTTACCGAGAGGTAAAGTCCCTGCCACAGGTTCTTTGAACATGTTCAGAGAACGGGTGCTCCTGGGGAGGGGACGCAGTGAACGGGGCGGCGAAGGGTGCCATCGTCGGCGGGGTGTTCCTCGCGATGGTCGGCGGCACCGCGTACGGGGTGTACACCCTGGTCGGGGACAGCGGCGGCAGCGACGCGGGCGGCGGTACGACGAGCAGCGCGTCGCCCGCCGGGAAGACGAGCGGGCCCGTCACCGACAAGGAGGCGGCGGCCACCGCGCGGGCCTTCCTCGCCGCGTGGGCGGCCGGTGACGACCGCACGGCCGCCGAGCTCACGAACAATGTTCAAGCCGCGCAGGCCGCCGTCGCGGACTACAAGGCCAAGGCGATGGTGTCCAAGGCCGTCATCACCCCCGGCACGCCCGACGGCACCGGCGTGCCGTTCAAGGTCGAGGCCGAGGTCAGCTACGGGGGCACGGCCAAGCCCCTCGTCTACGACTCCCGGCTGACGGTCGTGCGGGGCGTCAGCACCGGCAAGCCGCTCGTCGACTGGCAGCCCTCCGTGATCCACCCGCAGCTCCAGAAGGACGAGAAGCTGCGCGCCGGCACCCCGGCGAGCCCGCCGGTCAAGGCGGTCGACCGCAACGGCAAGGAGCTGACGCCCGAGCAGTACCCGTCGCTGCGGCCGGTACTGGACTCCCTGCGCAAGACGTACGGGGAGAAGACGGGCGGCACGCCCGGCGCCGAGCTGTGGATCGAGCCCGCCTCCCAGGACGCGCCGCGCCGTAGCCTGCTGACACTGGCGGAGGGCAAGCCGGGGCAGATCCAGACCGTGCTGGACGCCGAAGTGCAGGCGGCGGCGGAGAAGGCCGTGGCGCGGCACCCCGAGGCCTCGGTCGTCGCGGTCCAGCCGAGCACCGGCGACATCCTGGCGGTGGCCAACCACCGCAGGGACGGCTTCAACGCGGCGATGCAGGGCCGGCGTGCACCCGGCTCGACGATGAAGATCGTGACGGCGGCGATGCTGCTGGAGAAGGGCCTGGTGGCGGCGGACCGCCCGGCGGACTGCCCGCAGACCGTCTCGTGGGACGGCAAGGTCTTCCACAACCTGGACCACTTCTCACTGAAGGGGCAGCCGTTCTCGACGAGCTTCGCCCGGTCCTGCAACACCGCCTTCATCGGCCTGATCGACGAGGTGGGCGACAACGGCGCGCTGCCGAGGGTGGCGCGGGAGGCCTTCGGGATCGGGCTGGACTGGAAGACCGGCATCCCGTCCCAGGACGGAAGCGTGCCGGTGACGTCCGGTCCCGCGGCGGCCGCGGAGTACATCGGCCAGGGCGCCATCCAGATGAACCCCCTGAACGTCGCCTCCATCACCGCGACCGCCCGCACCGGGGTGTTCCGGCAGCCGGTGCTGGTCAAGGCCTCGCTGGACGGCCGCCCCCTGGCCGCCACCCCGCGCTCGCTGACGGCCGGCGTGTCGGCGCAGCTGGTGCGGATGATGAAGCAGGCCGCCGCCCCGGGCGGCACCGCGGCGGGCGCCATGGCCTCGGTCGGCGGCTCCGACAAGGGCGCGAAGACCGGCTCGGCGGAGGTGGACGGCGCCGCGGCCCCGGACAGCTGGTTCACGGGCTTCCGGGGCGATGTGGCGGCGGCCGCGATGGTCGAGGGCGGCGGCCACGGCGGCGACGCGGCGGGCCCCATCGTCGCGAGCGTGCTGAACGCCTCCTGACGCGGGCGGGGCAGGCGCGGTCGGGGGCTGCTGCGGCGGGGACCGGGTGCCGGCCGGTCTGGGCCGGCCCCGCCGGGCCGGCACCGAAGCCCGCGGCCGGGCCGGGCGGCGGGGCCGGTCCGAGACACAGGGCCGGACCGGACCGGCCCAAAACGCCTCGCCTCCGGCACGCCCGCGGCGCTAGCGTCCCGCCATGACGACCACCACCCCGCACCCCCTGTTCGCCCAGGCCCTCACCGAACTGGGCCTCGACCTCGACGTCCGCGCCTTCCCCGAAGGGACCCGCACGGCCGCCGACGCCGCCGCCGCGATCGGCTGCGAGCTCAGCCAGATCGTGAAGTCGCTGATCTTCGCGGCGGACGGCGTCCCGGTGCTGGTGCTCATGGACGGCGCCTCACGCGTCGACGTCGAAGCGGTGCGGCGTCAACTCGGCGCCGCGAAAGTCACCCGCGCCGACGCCGCGCTGGTCCGCGAGACCACCGGCTACGCCATCGGCGGCGTCCCGCCCTTCGGCCATCGCACCCGCACCCGGGTACTGGCCGACCGCTCGCTCCTGGAGCACGACGTGGTCTGGGCGGCGGCCGGCACCCCGCACACGGTGTTCCCCATGGCCCCGCGGGAGCTGATCCGGCACGCCTCGGCCGCGCTGGCCGACGTACGCGAAAGCGCCTGACAGCCACGGCGGCCCCGGGGCCGCGGCCGACATCCGCGCCCGGACCGCGTCAGAGGCAGGAGCGCAGCGCCCGCACCAGGGCCTGCGCCCGCGGGTCGGCGGTGACGGACTTGGCGTGCGCGTTGGTGACGTAGCCGAAGCCGATGCCCGCCTCCGGGTCCGCGAAGGCCAGGGATCCGCCGCGCCCCGGATGACCGAAGGAGGCCGGGGACAGCAGCGGGGACGCCGGCCCGTGCAGCATGTAACCCGGGCCGAAGCGCGTGTTCACCACGAGCACCCGGTCCGGCCCGGACGCGAACTCCGTGCCGGCCAGCCCGGTGGTGGCGGGGGTGAAGATCCGCGCCCCGTCCTCCACCACGCCGATGGTCGCCGCGTAGAAGCGGGCCAGGGCGCGCGCCGTGCCGATGCCGGCGGAACCGGGGAGCTCGGCCGCCTGGTAGACGGGGTCGTTCTCGTCGGGGAGGGGGTCGATGGCGGCGAAGGCGCGCCGGGTGAGGGAGTCCGGGTCCGCGTACGCTTCGGAAACGTTCCGCCTCGGGCGGGTCTTCAGCAGTCCCGCGCTCGGCGGCGGCTCGACCGGCGCCACCCGGCCCACCCGGTGCGCCTCGTCCTCGGGCAGGCCGATCCAGAAGTCCAGTCCCAGCGGCTCGGCTATCTCCTCGGCCAGGATCCCGCCGACGGTACGGCCCGTCGCCCGCAGCACCAGTTCGGAGACCAGCCAGCTGAAGGTCTGGGCGTGGTAGCCGTGCGCGGTGCCGGGCTCCCAGAAGGCCTGCTGCGCGGCGACCGCGCGCGCCCCGCTCACCCCGTCGGCCGCCTGCGCCATCGCGAGGCCGTGGTCCAGTGCCGGAACCGCGGCCTGGTGGGCGAGGAGGTGGCGTACGAGCGCCTTCTCCTTGCCGCCCGCCTTGAACTCCGGCCAGTACGAGCCGACCGGCGCGTCCAGGTCCAGCAGTCCGCGCTGGTGCAGCAGCAGGGGAACGGCGGCGGCCACGCCCTTGGTGGCGGAGCGCACGATGGTCGCGGTGTCCTCGGTCCAGGGTCCGGCGGCGTCGCCGTCGGCGTCCTTCGTGCCGCCCCACAGGTCGACGACCTTGCGGCCGTCCCGGTACACGGCCACGGCCGCGCCCCGGTCGCCGAGGACCTCGAAGTTGCGCGCGAAGGCGTCTCTGACGGGCTCGAAGCCCTCGGTCACCACACCCTGGATGTTCACGAGCAGGCCAACAACCGCCGGCCTCCGCTTATGCCGCTTATGCCGCCACCGAGCGCGGGTCGAAGCCGAACGGCAGCTCCAGCCGGTGCTGCCGCATCAGCGCGTCGTCGCAGAGCAGGTCCCGCGTGCGCCCGTCGGCGGCGATCACGCCGTCGCTCAGGATCACCGAGCGGGGGCAGAGCTCCAGCGCGTACGGCAGGTCGTGCGTCACCATCAGCACCGTGACGTCCAGCGAGCGCAGGATGTCGGCGAGCTCGCGGCGCGAGGCCGGGTCCAGGTTGGAGGAGGGCTCGTCCAGGACGAGGATCTCCGGCCGCATCGCCAGTACGGTCGCCACCGCCACGCGGCGGCGCTGCCCGAAGGACAGGTGGTGCGGGGGCCGGTCGGCGAAGCCGGCCATGCCGACCTGTTCGAGCGCCTCGCGGACGCGTTCCTCCAGTTCCGCGCCGCGCAGGCCGGCCGCGGCCGGGCCGAAGGCCACGTCCTCCCGTACGGTCGGCATGAACAGCTGGTCGTCGGGGTCCTGGAAGACGATGCCGACCCGGCGCCGGATCTCGGCGAGGTTCCGCTTCTCCACCGGCAGCCCGGCCACGGCCACCGAGCCGAGTCCGCCGCCCAGAATGCCGTTCAAGTGCAGTACGAGGGTGGTCTTCCCCGCGCCGTTGGGGCCGAGCAGCGCCACGCGTTCTCCGCGCCCGACGCTCAGGTCGACCCCGAAGAGGGCCTGGTGCCCGTCGGGGTAGGCGTACGCGACCCCCGACACCTCCAGGGAGGGCACGGGCGACGCGGCGGAAGAAGCCGCGGAGGAGGCGGAGGGGGAAGCGGAAGCGGAGGGGGTAGCGGAGGAGGGCGTCACAGCGTCCATCCCATCAGACAGACGGCGAGCGCCGTCACCGGGAGCACGGCCGCGTACGCCCACTGGGCGCGGGTGGCCGTGACGTCGTCGATCACCGGCATGGAGCCGGCGTAGCCGCGGCTGACCATCGCGAGGTAGACCCGCTCGCCGCGTTCGTAGGAGCGGATGAAGAGGGCGCCGGCCGTCTTGGCGAGCACTCCCCAGTGGCGGATCCCGCGCGCCTCGAAGCCGCGCGAGCGCCGGGCGATCGACATGCGGCGCAGCTCGTCGGTGATGACGTCGCCGTACCGGATCATGAAGGACGCGATCTGCACCAGCAGCGGCGGCAGCTTCAGCCGCTGGAGTCCCAGCAGCAGGGCGCGCAGTTCGGTGGTGGAGGCGAGCAGCACGGAGGCGGCCACGCCGAGGGTGCCCTTGGCCAGGACGTTCCAGGCGCCCCAGAGGCCGGAGACGCTCAGGGACGTTCCGAGCACCTCGACCCGTTCGCCCTGGGCCACGAAGGGCATGAGCACGGCGAAGAGGACGAACGGGACCTCGATCAGCATCCGCCGCAGCAGGAAGCCCGCGGGAATCCGGGCCGCGGCCGCGACGGCGGCGACGAGGACCGCGTACCCGGCGAAGGCCCACATCGCCTCGCGCGGGGTGGACACGACGACGACCACGAACGCGAACGCCGCGGCGATCTTGCAGTGCGGCGGGAGCTCGTGCACGGGTGAGTGGCCGTGCCGGTAGAGCTTGTGCGCGTGTCCCGCTCCCATGTCAGCCGGCCGGCGGGGCGGCCGTGGAGGCCGCGGTCAGGTCCTGGGCGCGGCGACGGCGCACGGTCCAGAAGATTCCGGTGCCGACCGCGACGGTCGCGCCGACGCCGATCACGCCGGCGAGGCCGCCGGACAGGCGTGCGTCGGCGACGTCCTTGACGCTGTAGTCGGCGAGGGGGGAGCCGGCGGCGGCGTGCTCCTCGACCTTGGTGTCGATGCCCTTGTCGGCGGCGACCTTCTCCAGGCCGTCGGGGCTGGCGGAGGCGTAGAAGGAGACGAAGCCGGCCAGGACGAGGGCGGCGGCCAGGCCGGTCAGCCAGAACGCGCGGGTGGAGCGGGCGGCGGCGGGCGCGGGGATGGCGGCGGGCGCGGGGGCGTCGACGAGCTCGCCGCCGACGCGCAGCTTGAGCGGGGCGGCCAGCCGGCCGGCGCCGTGCACCAGGTCGGGGCGTACGGCGATCACGGCGCCGACCGTCGCGGCGGTGATGGCGGCTTCGCCGATGCCGATGAGGACGTGGACGCCGACCATGGCGGTCAGGACCTTGCCGATCGGGACGTCGGTGGTGCCGCCGACGGCGTAGAGGAGGGTGAAGGCGGCGGCCGAGGCGGGGACGGAGAGCAGGGCGCCGGCGAACGCGGCGGCGGTGACCGAGCGGCGGCCCGCGGGGAGCAGCTTGAGCAGCCCGCGGAAGACGGCGTAGGCGACGACGACGGTGACCACGCCCATGACCAGGACGTTGACGCCGAGGGCGGTCAGGCCGCCGTCGGCGAAGAGCATCCCCTGCATGAGCAGGACGACGGACACGCACAGCACACCGGTGTACGGGCCGACGAGTATCGCGGCGAGGGCACCTCCGAGGAGGTGGCCGCTGGTGCCGGCGGCGACGGGGAAGTTCAGCATCTGGACGGCGAAGATGAAGGCGGCGACGAGCCCGGCCAGCGGGGCGGTGCGTTCGTCGAGCTCGCGGCGGGCGCCGCGCAGGCTGACCGCGACAGCGGCGGCGGCCGCTACTCCTGCGGCCACCGAGACGGGTGTGTTGATGAATCCGTCGGGCACATGCATGGAGAAGCTCCGCTTCGTCTTACTCGCACAAGTCTTTAACCGTTCAAGAGTAGTGCCCAGTTGCAAACCGTTGGCAAGAGCGGGCAGGTCACAAATAGATGCGTGCGGTTTCGTGGGAATGTGCGAGGCTGGACGGACAAACGGACGCAAATGTTCCGATTTCGAGGAGTCTTGTCGATGTCAGCCACCGCCGAGAATCCACCAGCGACCGCGGGGACGACCGCGACCGCCGGCGCCACCACCGCCACCAGCACCGCGACCCGCGCCGCCGCGGGAACTGTCACCGGCGCCGCCATCGAGGAGCGGGTGCGCGCCCGCGTGATCACCGACGACCCCCTCTACCGGGCCATTCCGGTGGCGCTGCGCTTCACCCCCGCCGAGCCGCTGGCCGTACGCGTCGTCTTCCCGGCGGAACTGTCCCCCGAGGACACCGACAACGAGTGGGTCTTCCCCCTCGCGCTCCTGGAGGCCGGCCTGCTCGCCCCGTCCGGCAGCGGGGACGTACGCGTCTGGCCCTGCGGCCGCGTCCAGGCGGTCGTCGAGTTCCACTCGCCCGAGGGAGTCGCCGTCCTCCAGTTCGACAGCGCCGCGCTGCGGCGCTTCCTGCGCCGTACGTACGCAGCCACCCGGACGGCGTAGCGGAACGCCACCGGCCCCGCACCCGGAGGTTCCGGATGCGGGGCCGGCGTTCGGCGTTTGCGGGACGGGCGTGAGGCGAGCGTGAGGCTGGTGTGAGTTCCCGGGCCCGGAGTTGACCCGGACGGCGCGACCGGGGCGGCACCTGAACACCGTTCAAGTGCCGCCTTCAACACCGTTCAACCGTCACGGCCCGGGATTCGCCTGGGCCGCCGACGCGCCGCCTCAGGCGTTGACGAGCTCGCGCTGCTTGTCGGGGTCCTCCGGCGAGCCGGCCTCGGAGTCGCCGAGGTGCTTGCGCAGGCTCTCGCCCTCCACGTCCACGTTGGGCAGGATCCGGTCCAGCCACTTCGGCAGCCACCAGGCCTTGTGGCCGAGCAGCGCCAGCACCGCCGGGACGATGGCCATGCGCACCACGAACGCGTCGAAGAGGACCGCGACCGCCAGCCCGAAGCCGATCATCTTGACCATCGAGTCGCTGGCGCCGAGGAAGCCGGAGAAGACGGCGATCATGATGACCGCGGCCGCCACGACCACTCGAGCGCTGTACTGGAAGCCGGTCACCACGGCCTGCCCCGGGCGCTCGCCGTGGACGTACGCCTCCCGCATCCGGGTGACCAGGAAGACCTCATAGTCCATCGCCAGGCCGAAGACCACGCCCACCATGAAGATCGGCATCATCGACATGATCGGACCGGTCTGCTCCACCCCGAAGAGGGAGCCGAGCCAGCCCCACTGGAACACCGCGACGACCGCGCCGAGGGCCGCGACGACCGACAGCAGGAAGCCGAGCGCCGCCTTGAGCGGGACCAGGATCGAGCGGAAGACCAGCATCAGCAGCAGGAACGCGAGACCCACGACCAGCGCCAGGTAGGGCAGCAGCGCGTCGTTCATCTTCTGCGAGAAGTCGATGTTCATCGCGGTCTGGCCGCTGACGAACACGTCCTTGCCGTTGCCCTCGCGGATCGAGTGGACCAGGTCCTCGGTCTCCGTGGAGGACGGCCGGTCCTTCGGGATGACGCTGACGATCGCGGCGTCCTTGGCCTCGTTCTGGAGCGGAGGCATCACGGCCGCCACCCCGTCCAGCCCCTTGATCCGGTCGGCGGTGCGGTCGGCCAGCGCCTTGTCGCCGTCGACGACGACCATCAGCGGGCCGTTGAAGCCGGGGCCGAAGCCCTCGGACAGCATGTCGTACGCCTTGCGCTGGCTGGTGGAGACCGGCTTCGAGCCGTCGTCCGGCAGGCCCATCTCCAGCTTGCTCGCGGGCAGTGCGATGACGCCGAGGCCGATCACACCGGCCAGCAGCACCACGACCGGGCGGCGCAGCACGAAGCGCGCCCAGCGCGTCCCGCCGTTGGCCTTGGGTTCAGCATCGGCCGGGAGGCCCTTGCCGAACAGCTTGCTCCGCCGGCCGGCCGGCAGCACCCGCTTGCCCGCGAAGCCGAGGATCGCCGGGACCAGCGTCAGGGCGACGAGCACCGCGATGACGACCGTCGCGGCGGCGGCGACACCCATCTTCGTCAGCATCGGGATGTTGACGACGGCCAGGCCCACCAGGGCGATGACGACCGTCAGACCGGCGAAGACAACGGCGGAGCCGGCGGTTCCGGCGGCGCGGCCGGCGGCCTCGTCGCGCTCACGGCCCTCGGCGAGCTCCACTCGGTAGCGGGAGACGATGAAGAGGGCATAGTCGATGCCGACCGCGAGGCCGATCATCATCGCGAGGGTGGAGGTGGTGGAGCCGAGGTCCAGCACGTTGGCGAGGGCGGTGATCGAGGAGACGCCGATGCCGACGCCGATCAGCGCGGTCAGCAGCGGCAGCCCGGCGGCGACCAGCGAGCCGAAGGTGATGACGAGGACGATGCCGGCGACCAGGATGCCGATGGCCTCACCGGAACCGGTCTCGGGGGCCTCCATCAGCGCGTCGCCGCCGATCTCCACCTGGAGGCCGGCCTCCTGGGCGCCGTGGCCCGACTCCTTCAGCGCCTCGCGGGTCTCGTCCTTCAGCTCCATGCCGCTGACCTTGTACTTCACGCTGACGTAGGTGACGGAGCCGTCCTGGCTCACCGCCTTCGTCTGGTACGGGTCGTCGACGGTGGCGATCTGGGCGGCGCCCTCGCCGCTCTTCAGGCCGGAGATCAGCTTCTCGACCTCGGCCTTGGGGCCGGGGTCGGTGACCTTGGCGCCGGCCGGCGCCTTGATGACGATGCGGGCGGTCGCGCCGTCGGCGGACATGCCCGGGAACTTCTCGTCCAGCAGGTCGAAGGCCTTCTGGGCCTCCGTGCCGGGTATCGAGAACGAGCCGGAGGTGGGCGCGGAGGCCGTCGCGGCGCCGAAGCCCGCGGCGACGAGCAGCGCCACCCATATGAGGGCGACCAGGCCGCGGGGGGGGGGGGGGGGGGGGACAGGGGGGGGGGGGGGGGGGGGGGGGGGGGGGGGGGGGGGGGGGAGGGGGGCGAGGGGGGGGGGGGGGCGCGGAGGCTGTCGTGGCGCAGAACCCCGCGGCAACGAGCAGCGCCACCCAGGGGGGGGCGACCAGGCCGCGGCGCCGGAAGGCCCCGCGCCCGAGCCGGTAGAGGAAGGTGGCCACGTCGTGGTTCTCCCGTTTCAGGTCGTGGGATGGATCCGGGACGGATCAGGGCGTGAGGAGCCGGCCCGACGACGAGAGCGGCGTGTCAGGAGCAGCAGGAAGGACGTTCTGTACTTCTGGGGAGCTGTACTTCGCGGAGCCGCGCTCCCGGGGAGGTGGTGACGTGCGGCGAAGTACCCGGGTGGAACGGGCAGGGCGGACGGGCGGACGGGCAGGACGGACAGGCGGACGGGACGTCAGACGCCGAGGGCGGGGAAGACCACGGCGTCGATGAACTGGCCGAGGAATTCCCGGTCGACGGACCGGTCCTCGATCAGCGGCAGCGCGATGAACGCCCCGATGAGCATGTGCGGTACGAAGTCCAGCGCCGGGCAGTCCGGCCGGATCTCGCCCCGCTCGACGGCGCGCCGGAGCATCACCTGGAGACCGTTGATCTCCGGGTCCACCAGCAGGTCGCGCAGCGCCCGGTGCAGTTCCGGGCTCTCGTGGACGGCATGGGCCAGGCCCCGCATCAGCGCGGTGTCCTTGGCCATCTGCGCGTCGTCCGAGCACTCGACCATCTGCGCGAAGTCCCCGCGCAGGGTCCCCGTGTCGATCTCCCGGAGGGAGACCGGCTGGGTACACCGCAGGGCCTTGGCGACCAGCTCCGGCTTGCTCCCCCACTGGCGGTAGAGGGTGGCCTTGCTGGACTTCGTACGGGCGGCGACCGCGTCCATGGTCAGCGCCTCGTACCCGACCTCCCGCAGGAGGTCGAGGACCGCTCCGTGGAGCTCGGCCTCCCGCTCGGGGGTGATCCGGCTGCGCCGGGCCGACATGACGTCGGTCACGCGGCAACCCGTCTTCACAACGACCACCTCCGACTCCGAACGAAACGGTTCCGTACTCTTCAGAGGGTACCCCCAACCCCTAACGAAACGAAACCGTTCCGTTTCGCTGACGGCGTGGTGTGGGTCACGCCCGGGAGCGAGCGCGCATCACCCCCGAGGGGCGCCCACGGTCACCTGTACGAGTTGCCGCGCCCCCCTGGCACGGAAAGCATTGGGGGGTGAGTCACGACGTCGCGTACCTCCGGTTCCCGCACCTGCACGACGACCTGCTGTGTTTCGCCACCGAAGACGATCTCTGGGTCGCCCCCCTCGTCCCCGAGGGCCAGACCCCCGGCCGGGCCTGGCGCATCACCGTCGACCGCACCCGGGTCGGCCACCCGCGCTTCTCCCCCGACGGACGCCACATCGCCTTCACCACCTGGCGCAGCCTCGACCCCGAGATCCACCTCGCCCCCGTCGACGGCGGCCCGGCCCGCCGGCTCAGCCACTGGGGCTCCACCGACACCCGGGTCTGCGGCTGGGACCCGGACGGCAACATCCTGGCCGTCTCCTCGCACGGGCAGCCCTTCTCCTACTACTCCTGGGCGTACAAGCTGCCGACCGACGGCAGCCCCGGCGGCCGGCTCCCCTGGGGACCGGTCTCCGACATCCAGGTCGCCGACACCGACGGCGAACACCGCAGCCTGCTGCTGACCGGCAAACCCCCGCACGAGCCCGCCGCCTGGAAGCGCTACCGCGGCGGCGCCACCGGCCGGCTGTGGCTGCACGGGCAGCGGCTCCTGGAGGACATCGAGGGACACCTCGAATCGCCGATGTTCGTGGACGGCCGGATCGCCTTCCTCTCCGACCACGAGGGCATCGGCAACCTCTACTCCTGCCTGCCCGACGGCACCGGACTGCGGCGCCACACCGACCACGACGAGTTCTACGCCCGGCACGCCTCCAGCGACGGCTCCCGGGTGGTCTACCAGTGCGCCGGCGACATCTGGCTCGTGGACTCCCTCGCCGAGGGCGCCTCGCCGCGCAAGCTGCCGGTCCGCCTCGGCGGCCCGCGCGCGGGGCGGCGTACGTACCAGGTGCCGGCCGCCAGCAACGTCGACTCGCTGTCCGTCGACACCACCGGCCGGGCCAGCGCCGTCGTCGTGCGCGGCAGCCTGTACTGGCTCACCCACCGCGACGGCCCCGCCCGCACCATCGCCGACACCCCCGGCGTACGGGTCCGGCTGCCCGAGATGCTCGGCAGCGGCGGGCAGGTCGCCTACGTCACCGACGCCGAGGGCGAGGACGCGATCGAGATCGCCTACCTCCCGCGCGCCTCCGGCGACCGCGAGCCGCGCCGGCTGGCCTCGGGCGAGCTGGGCCGCGTCACGGAACTGCTGTCCGACCCCGCCGGGGAGCGGCTCGCCATCGCCTCCCACGACGGGCGGCTGCTGCTGCTCGACGCGACCGAGGAGTCCAACGGCGAGGTCACCGAACTCATCCGGTCCATCAACGGGCCCGTCACCGACCTCGCCTTCTCCCCCGACGGCTGCTGGCTGACCTGGTCGCACCCGGGCATCGGGCGCTCCCTGCGGCAGATCAAGATGGCGAAGATCTCCGGACCCGGCGGGCGCGTCGTCGTCGACGTCACCAACGGCCGCTTCGAGGACGAGAACCCGGTCTTCACACGGGACGGCCGCTACCTCGCCTTCCTCTCGTGGCGCGGGTTCGACCCCGTGTACGACGTCCACACCGGCGACCTGTCCTTCCCGCTGGGCTGCCGCCCGTACCTGGTGCCGCTCTCCTCGGCCACCCCCTCCCCCTTCGCGTTCTCCCCCGACGGCCGGCCCGCGGCGGGCGGACTCGACCCCGTCGAGGGCGAGTCCGGCGAGGGCGACGGCACCGTCACCGTGGAGGTGGAGGGCCTGGAGAGCCGGGTCACGCCCTTCCCCGTCGCCGCGTCGAAGTACTCGGCCCTCCACCCGGTCCACGGGGGCGGACTGGTCTGGCTGCGCTGGCCCATCTCCGGCGCGCTCGGCGAGACGTTCGCCAACCCCGCCGACACCAGCGGCAAGCCGACGCTGGAGCACTTCGACATGACGAAGGCCCGCAAGAGCGAACTGGCCTCCGGGCTGGACTGGTTCGCGGTCAGCGGCGACGGGACCCGGCTCGTCGTCAACGACGACGGTGACCTCCGCGCCGTGCCGGCCACCGAATCGGGTGACGGCGACTCCACCGTCTACCTCGACCTGCGGCGCATCCTGCACGAGGTGGACCCGGCGGCCGAGTGGCGCCAGGCCTTCGAGGAGGCAGGCCGGCTCATCCAGGCGTACTTCTGGGAACCGAAGATGTGCGGCATCGACTGGGAAGGCGTACTGCGCCAGTACCGGCCCCTCGTCGAACGCGTCGCCTCCCCGGACGAGTTCGCGGACCTGCTGCGCGAGGTGCTCGGCGAACTCGGCACCTCCCACGCGTACGTCTCCCCCGCCCGCCGCAACGAAGGACCGCCCCACTACCAGCGGGCCATCGGGCTGCTCGGCGCCAACCTCGTGCACCGCGAGGAGGGCTGGGTGGTCAAGCGGATCCTGCCCGGCGAGTCCTCCGACTCCAAGGCCCGCTCCCCGCTCGCGGGCACCGGCATCCGCGAGGGCGCGGTCCTCACCCACGTGGACGGCCGGCCCGTCGACCCGGTCAGCGGCCCGTACCCGCTGCTGTCGGCGGCCGGCGGCACCACCGTCGAGCTCACCTTCCAGCCCGCCGAGGGCGAGGGCCGGGCCCGGCGGGTGGCCGTCGTCCCGCTGATCGACGAACGCCCGCTGCGCTACCAGGACTGGGTGTCCAAGCGCCGGGCCGTCGTCCGGGAGGTCAGCGGCGGGCGCTGCGGCTACCTGCACATCCCGGACATGGGCGGCTCGGGCTGGGCACAGTTCAACCGCGACCTGCGCATGGAGATGTCCCGGCCCGCCCTGATCGTGGACGTACGCGGCAACGCGGGCGGGCACATCAGTGAACTCGTCGTGGAGAAACTCACCCGTTCGATCCTCGGCTGGGACCTGACGCGCAACGCGCAGCCGGTCTCGTACGCGTCCAACGCGCCCCGCGGCCCGATCGTGGCGCTGGCCGACGAGGCGACCTCCTCCGACGGGGACATGATCACCGCCGCGTTCAAGCTGCTGGGGCTGGGCCCGGTGGTGGGCCAGCGCACCTGGGGCGGGGTCGTCGGCATGACCGGCCGGCACACCCTGGGCGACGGGACGGTGATCACCGTTCCGATGAACGCCGCATGGTTCCCCGAGTACGGCTGGTCGGTGGAGAACCACGGCGTGGAACCGGACCTCGCGATCCTGCGCACCCCGCTCGACTGGGCGGAGGGGCGGCACGCGCAACTGGACGACGCCGTGCACCTGGCGCTGGAGCTGCTGGAGCAGGACCCCGCCGCGGTACCGCCCGGCTACACCGACGTACCGGACCGGCGGCGTCCGAAGCTCCCGCCGCGCGAGTAGGAAGCGGGGGGGCCGCGGGTACGGAGGAGGGGCGCGGTCCGTACCGCGTTGGGTACGGACCGCGCCCCAGGCGCTGTGTGCGCGGACGCCGTGTGCGTCGGCGCCCGCCGTCTGTCAGGGCCCGGTAGCAGGCGGGCCCGAAGGTTCGTGCTTCACGATGCCTGCTTGGTGATGCGTGCTTCGTGGTGCGTGGTGCGTGGTGCGTGGTGCGCGCCTCGTGACGCGTACGCGGGTGCGGGTGCGGGTCCCGGACCTCAGGTCCGGTCGTCGAGTTCGCTCTTGGCGTCGTCGAGCTGCTTCGACCGCATGTCCTTCTTCATGTCCTTCTTCTGCTTGGCCTTGGCGGTGCGCTCGGACATCTCGTCCTTCGCGCCCTGCCTGGCCTGCTCCGCCCGTTCCTTGAGCTCGTTCGCCTTGTCCTGGAACTGGTCCTTGATACCCATGCTTCTCACTCCGTACGGGGTGTCGGTGGTTGGGCCTCGACCAGACTGACACGGGGTGACAAAGGGCGCATTTCGATCAGGAGTGCCGGGATCGCTCCCGTTCGTCGGCTGCTCCGCCCGCCCCCACCAGCCCCTTGGAGACAGCGGCGAGCCGCGGCTCGAAGCGCCTCATCTCCCGCTGTCCGGCCGCCGCGATGACCGCCGGCAGGTAGCCGCGCGCGCCCTGCATCCCGCGCAGCCACCACTGCGCGTACACGTGCGCTGAACGCCGTTCAATTCCCGCGACGATCCGGTCGACGGCCAGCCCCAGCGGGTAGGTGCGGTTCGAGGGCCACGGCAGCCGCTGGCGCAGCTCGCGCATGACGTCGTCCTGGTCGGCGCCGCGCACCATGTCGGTGTCGGTCCAGGAGAGGTAGCCGACGCCCACCTTGACGCCCTTGTAGCCGACTTCGGCGCGCAGGCAGTGGGCGAAGGCCTCGACGCCGGACTTTGAGGCGCAGTACGCCGTCATCATGGGGGCCGGGGTGATCGCGGCGAGCGAGGCGATCTGGAGGAAGTAGCCGCGGCTCTCCATGAGTACGGGCAGGAAGGCGCGGGCGGTGACGGCCCCGCCGATCAGGTTGACCTCGATGACGCGCCGCCAGGCCACGGGGTCGGAGTCCCCGAACGGCCCGCCGGCGGCGACGCCCGCGTTGGCGACGACGATGTCGACTTTTCCGAACCGCTCCTTGACCTCCCGCGCGACGCGGGCCATGGCCTCGTGGTCGGTGACGTCTGCGTGCCAGTGGGCGCTGTCGGTGTGCAGCCGCTCGGAGACCTCCTTGAGCGCCTCCGGTTCCAGGCCCACCAGCGCGACCTTCGCCCCGCGCGCGGACAGTTTGCGGGCGAGCAGTTCGCCGACTCCGCGGGCGGCGCCGGTGACGACGGCGACCTGGCCTTCCAGACTCCTGCGAGCGCTCACGCGGTCATCTCCTTCTCTGCGTCCTCGGATGTGGAAGGTACGGCGGACTCGGCAGGCGCGCCGGGTGAGGTGCCCAGGTACCGGCCCGTCAGCTCGCGGACGGCGCCGGTGACGGCCTCGGGAGCCTCGATGGGGGTCATGTGGCCCATTCCGGTGAGTTCGGTCAGCCCCACGCAGTGCGGGAGCGCCGCCGCGAGCCGCCGGGCGTGCGCGACGGGGGTGAGGCGGTCGTCCCGGCCGGCGATGACGGCGGTCGGCACCGTCAGCCCGGCGAGTCCGGCGTCCAGGTCCAGCCCCGCCAGCACCTCGGACCAGGCGTGGCGCACCCCCGACGGGCAGGCGTGCACGATGCGGGCACACGCCTCCACCCGGTCCGGCGCGGACCCGGCGCCCATGGTCGCGTACTTGAGCACTGTTCGAGCGAGGGGGGTGACGGGTCCGAGCGGGGCGCGCGACCCGAGCACCGCGCGGGTCGTACGGGTCCTCGTGCGCCCGGCGCGCAAGGGCAGCACGGTCGCCTCCGCGACCAGCCGCGAGCTGCCGGTGCTGCACAGCAGGGCGGCCGCGGCGTGCTCGGCGAACTCGGGGCGGCCGGCGGCGGCCATGACGGTCATGCCGCCCATGGAGTGGCCGGCGACCACGGCCCGCTCACCGGGGGCGAGCGCGGCCTTCAGCACGGCGGCCAGGTCGTCGGCGAGCGCGGTGGTGCTGTAGGCGGCGGCCGCCGGGCTGCGTCCGTGGCCGCGCTGGTCGTAGGCGATGACGCGGTGGTCGCGGGCCAGGTCCCGTATCTGCGCCGCCCAGAAGGCGGTGGAGCAGGTCCAGCCGTGGGACAGCACGACGGCCGGAGCCTCTTGAACACCGTGCAACTCCACGTGGAGCCGGGCGCCGTCGGCGGACACGGCGACCAGTTCGCGGGCTGGGGCCGGGGGCGCGTACCGGCCGGTGGTGACGTGCCCCGGCCGGCTCACGCCGCCCCCTCCCCCGCGGGCGCGGGCGCCGCGGCCGGGGCCGCCTGGGCGGCCGGGACCGGGAGGCGGCCCTGCCCGCGCTCGCGCTCCCGTACGCGTACGACCTCGTACTCGGCCAGGTCGACGGTGCGCGTCTCGCGCCGGAACTCGCCGGTCGTCCCCGGCCAGACCGTCGTGTTGCGGCCCTGCGAGTCCAGGTACCAGCTGGTGCAGCCGCCGGTGTTCCACACCGTCCGCTCCATCCGCGCCTGGACCCGGCGGTTCCACTGGTTGACGGCGGAGGGCCGGGCGGCGAGGGCGGTGCGCCCGCCCAGCCTGCCGCCGTCGAGGAGTGAGAGCTGGCGCAGGTAGTCCGCCATGTAGTTCAGCTGGGACTCGATCATCAGGATCATCGAGCTGTTCCCGAGCCCGGTGTTCGGTCCGATGATCGTCATCCAGTTGGGGAAGCCCGCCGCGGTCGCCCCGCGCAGGGCCTGCATCCCGTCCTTCCAGGCGTCGGCGAGGGTCTGCCCGTCGGCGCCCACCACCCGTTCGGCGATCGGCATGTCCGTGACGTGGAAGCCGGTGCCGAAGATGATCGCGTCGACCTCGGCCTCCGTCCCGTCGGCGGCGACGAGGACCGAGCCCCTGATCTCCTTGAGCCCCGACGCGACCACGTCCACGTCGGGCCGCGCCAGCGCCGGGTAGTACTCGCTGGACAGCAGGATCCGCTTGCAGCCGATCCGGTACGACGGGGTGAGCTTGGCCCGCAGCGCCGGGTCCTTGACGGAGCGCGCCATATTGGCCTTGGCCAGGGATTCGATGAGCCCGAGCTGGTTCGGCCGCTTGGTGAAGGCGCTGACCTGGAGCTCGCGGATCCCCCACAGCAGCCCGCGACGGGCCGACTGGGTGAAGGGCAGCTGCCGGTGCAGCCACCGCTCGACGGTGCTGATGGCCCGGTCGGTGCGCGGCATCACCCATGGCGGGGTGCGCTGGAAGAGCGTCAGGCGGGCCGTCTCGGGGGCGATGGCCGGCACGATCTGGATCGCGGAGGCGCCCGTGCCGATCATGGCGACGCGTTTGCCGCGCAGGTCGTAGTCGTGGTCCCAGCGCGCGGAGTGGAAGACCTTGCCGGGGAACTCGGCGAGCCCGGGGACCTCGGGCATCTTCGGGTCGGAGAGCGGCCCGGTCGCCGACACCACGACGTCGGCGGTCAGCTCGCCCGCCGAGGTCTCGATCTCCCAGCGCAGTTCCTGCGCGTCCCAGCGCATCATCAGGACCTCGTGGCCGAGCCGGATGTGCGGGCGCAGTCCGAAGGTGTCGGCGACGTGCTCCAGGTACGCCCGGATGGCCGGCTGGCCGGAGAAGGTCCGCGGCCAGTCGGGGTTGGGCGCGAAGGAGAAGGAGTAGAGGTGCGAGGGCACGTCGCAGGCGCACCCTGGGTAGCTGTTGTCGCGCCAGGTGCCGCCGACGGAGTCGGCCCGTTCCAGTACGACGAAGTCCGTGATCCCCTCGCGCCGCAGCCGTACGGCCGCGCCGAGCCCGCCGAAGCCGGACCCGATCACCGCCACCCGTACGTGCTCGCGCCGGCCTTTGCCGACCTTCCTGCCCTTGCCGACCGTGCCGCCCATGCCCGCCGCCTTCCGCACCGTAATCCGAACCGCAACGTTGCCAGCAATCACTGGCACAATCGGGAGGGTAGAGCAGCTCCGTACCCATGGGTAGGGGTCGCGCTCGGAAAGTTACTGCGGGTACACCCCGGGGCCTCCCGCCGGATCGGCTCCGGCATGATCCACAGGAGAGCCCCTAGGCTGCGCGTGTGGAGAGACCGGTGACGAGAGGAGCGGAGCCCGCCGTGGAGCGCGAGTACCAGCGCGAGTACCAGCGCGAGTACCGGCGCGAGTACCGGACGGAGGAACTGGCCGAGGCGGCCGGCATCCCCGTGCGCACCTTGCGCTTCTACCGCGAGCGCAAGCTGCTCCCGCCGCCCCGCCGCGAGGGCCGCATCGCCTGGTACGACGACCAGCACCTCGCCCGGCTGCGCACCATCGCCGCCCTGCTCGAACGCGGCCACACCCTCGGCGGCATCGCCGAACTGACCGCCGCCTTCGAGAAGGGCCGCGACGTCGGCCAGCTCGGCGAGCTGCTCGGCATGGGCTGGTCGGAGGAGACCCCGGTCCGGCTCTCGCCGGAAGCGCTGGCCGACCACTTCGAGGGCGAGGTCACCCCGGAGAACCTGGCGGCCGCGCTCGACCTCGGCTACCTCGCCACCGACGGCGAGGAAATCGTGCACGTCAGCCGGCGCCTGCTGGACGTCTCCTCGGCCCTGGTCCGCGAGGGCGTACCGCTGTCCGCGGTCCTGGAGACGGGCCGCCGGGTACGCGAGCACGCGGACACCCTGGCCGCGCTGTTCACCGAGCTGATCGCCGCGCACATCGGCCAGGACGCCGTCGCACGGCTGCGCCCGCTGGCGAAGAGCGTGGTCGAGGCGGAGCTGGCGATGGCGATGGACCGGCTTCACCAGCCGGCGGCGGAAACCGGACCCGAACCCGGGCCTGCCCCCGAGCCCTCACCCGAACCCGAGCCCAGCCCCGAACAGCCCCGGACCGCCCCGCACACACCCAGGCCCCACAGGCCCCATAAGCCCTATCGGACCCATGGGGCCACAGGCCCCGCGGACACCCCCGAGGAGCCTCAGACACCGAGCTCGTAGACGACCGTCACCGGCGCGTGGTCCGACCAGCGCTCCGGGTGCGTCTCGGCCCGCTCGACGAAGGCCTTCACGGCCTTCCCCGCCAGCCCCGGGCTCGCGACCTGCAGGTCGATGCGCCAGCCGGCGTCGTTGTCGAAGGCCCGGCCCCGGTAGGACCACCAGGAGTACGGCCCCTCCGTCTCCGGATGCAGCCCGCGCACGACGTCGACGTACCCGGCCTCCGCGTACACCTTCCCCAGCCACTCCCGCTCCTCGGGCAGGAAGCCGGCGTTCTTGCGGTTGGTCTTCCAGTTCTTGAGGTCGGCCTCCTGGTGGCAGATGTTCCAGTCACCGCACACCACGACCTCCCGCCCGTCGGCGGCGGCCCGCGCCTTCAGCGCCTGGAGGTAGACGAGGAATTCCTCCATGAACCGGTACTTCTCGTCCTGCTTCTCGGTACCCGCCTCCCCCGAGGGCAGGTACAGGCTGGCGACGGTGACGCCGGGCAGGTCGACCTCGATGTAGCGCCCGCTCGCGTCGAACTCGTCACTCCCGAAGCCCACCCGCACCCGTTCGGGTTCCCGCCGCGTGTAGACGGCGACGCCGGCCCGCCCCTTGGCGGCGGCCGGCGCGAACACGGTGTGCCAGCCCTCGGGCTCCCTGACCTCCAGCGGAATCTGCGACTCCTCGGCCCGCACCTCCTGCAGGCAGACGACGTCGGCGTCGGATCCGGCGAGCCACTCCACGAACCCCTTCTTGGCGGCGGCGCGGATCCCATTCACATTCACGGAGGTCACGGTGAGCATCCCTGCACCATAGCGGGAGGGATCCGTACGATATTCGAATGTCTCACGGTATAAACATCCGCGCCGTGCCGTACGACCACCCGGACGCGGCGGAGCTCGACGCCCAGGTCCAGGTCGAGTACCAGCAGCGCTACGACGGCGAGGGCGACGCCACCTTCCTCGACCCCGCGATGTTCGTCCCGCCGAGGGGCCTCTACCTCCTCGCCTACGACGCCTCCGGGTCCCCGGTCGCCAGCGGCGCCTGGCGCAGCCAGGAGAAGAACGACGAGGGCTACTCGGACGGAGACGCCGAGGTCAAGCGCATGTACGTCGTCCCGCGGGCCCGCGGCCTGGGCCTGGCCCGGCGGATCCTGGCGGAGCTGGAGGCAGACGCCCTGGCGGCGGGCCGCCGCCGCATGGTCCTGGAGACGGGCGACCAGCAGCCGGAGGCCATCGCGCTCTACCTGTCGTCGGGGTACGCGCTGTCCGAGAAGTTCGGCTACTACCGCTTCTACGAGTCCAGCCGCTGCATGACGAAGCCCCTGGCGGCCGCCGCCACCGCCTGACGCGGGCGGCGCCCGGCGGGGAAGCCGGAGCGGGGCCCGCGCCGCGGAGCGGGGCCCGGGCCGCGGAGCGGGGCCCCGGCCGCGGAGCGAGGCCCCGGCCGCGGAGCGAGGCCCCGGCCGCGGAGCGAGGCCCCGGCCGCGGAGCGAGGCCCCGGCCGCGGAGCGAGGCCCGGGCCGTGGAAGGGAGCCCCGGAAGGGGCTCAGCGGCCGAGCCAGGCGGCCTCGTCCGCACCCCACCGCGACGGCCCCCGCTCCCATTCCCCGAAGGGGCTCGCCGCGTGCCGCAGGGTGCCGTAGCCGGACCCCGCCTCGCGCAGCCAGGGCTCCGCCGAGTACCCGGGGACCGGAACGCCCGCCGCCGGAACCTCCCGCACCAGCCACGACGCCGTCCCGGCCAGGGAGAACCGCAGCGCGCGGCCGCCGCCCTCCGCGAGCGCCCGCAGCACGCCCGCGGCCACCAGGTACCCCGTGCCATGGTCCAGGGCCTGAGCCGGCAGCACCCCCGGGGCACCGTCGTCCCCCGCGCAGCGCGCGGCGATCCCGTACCCCGCCTGCACGAGCGAGTCGAAGCCCCGGCGCACCGCCCACGGCCCGTGCCACCCCCACGCGCACAGCTCGGCCACCACCAGCCCCGGCCGCCGCTCCAGCAACTCCCGCGCGCCGAGCCCGAACCGCTCCAGAGCCCCCGGCCGGTACCCCGTCACCACCACGTCGGCCCCGTCGAGCAGCCGCTCCAGTACACGCCGGTCGGCCGCGGCCTCGAGGTCCAGCTGCGCGGAGCGCTTCCCGAAGCCGGTGTCCGCGTGCGCGTCGTCGGCCTCGCGCAGCGCCGGGGAGTCGATGCGCAGCACGTCGGCGCCGAGCAGCCCCAGCGTCCGGGTCGCGACGGGCCCGGCGATGACGCGGGTGAGGTCCAGCACCCGTACGCCGGACGCGGGGCGCGCGCCCGGGCCCAGCGGCCGGCCGCGCCCGGGGCCGCGTACCCACTCCACCAGCGGCTGCGGTTCCCCGTACGCGGGCGCCACCGCGACGGCGAGGCCGCCCTCCGCGTAGACCGCCTCCTGCGCCTGTACGGCGTTCAAGTCCGCTAGTGCTTCCCGCAGGGCCTCCGGGGTCGCCGGCACTCCGAGAGCACGTACCAGGGCCGCCTGGTGGTGCGGGTAGTTGGCGTGGGTCCGCACCCAGCCGTCGGCCGCCCGCCAGAACCCCGACAGCGGCGCGAAGCTCACCGGCGCCCTGCCCTCCACGCGCAGGTGCCGCTCGCTGACGAACGCCGTGGCCACGGCCCCCTCGTCGACGACGACGGGAGCCGCGTCCAGCGCCGTACCGCCGGCTCGTACGGCGTTCAACTCGGCCGCGGCCAGCGCGCATGCCCCAACGCTTGCCCGCGCCAACTCCCGCACCGGCAGCGGCCCCTCCAGCCCGCTCGCCCCGCGAAATCCCACCCGCCCGGCCAACTCACCGTTCCCGCCGAGCGCTTCCCACGCCTGTGCGGTGGCCCCGTCCATCGTCATCATGCGCTCATTGTGCCGACGCCTGCACAGCGTTCAACCGGCCGCGTTCGCTGCGGGGTTCGGGTACGACCCCGAAAACGCCGAGATCCCGTCCGGTCTTTCGACCGGACGGGATCTCGTGACGTTCCCGGTAGCTATCCGAGAACTGTCGTCTGTGGACCTGTGGGGATTTGAACCCCAGACCCCCTCGATGCGAACGAGGTGCGCTACCAGACTGCGCCACAGGCCCTTGCGACGTGTGAAACATTAGCATCCCTGCGCGGGTGCTCCAAAACGCGTTGTCCGGAGGGTCCGCGCAGGTCACCCGTCACTCGTTTGCGGCGCGCGGGCGGTCGTCGCTCTCGTACTGGTCGAAGAGTGGCGTGCGGCCGAGATCGCGGCCCCGGGGGCGAGGCGGGGCCGGCGCCGGCTGGGGCGCCGGGTCCGCATTCGGGGCGGCCGGCTGGGCGCGCAGGCGGGGATCGGTCGGCTCGGCGGTGCTGGAACGGGCCGCACTCCAGCCGTCCGGGTTGACCGGACCGGTGGCGCGGGGTGCGACCGGGGCCGTCACGTACGTCGGGAGCGGCACCGGGACCGGCTCCCAGCTGTCTCCGCGCGCCGGGCCGCGCTCACGCTCGCGCTGCTGGTCGACCCACTCGGCGTGGTCCGTCTGCTCCACGAGCGCGCGACGCCCGGCCTCCTGCGGGGAGACCGGGGGCGCGGGGTCCGGTTCAGTGCCGGCACCGGAACCGGAACCGGCACCGGCGGCGGGCTCGGGCTGCTCGCGGTGGCGCTGGGGGCGGTTCTCGCGGAGGCTGCGGGCGGCCGCCTCGGCGCGGCGCCGGTCCATCGTGAACTCGTACCGCCGCCGCTCCTGGACCCGCAGGTGCACGATGTAGGCGCTCAGCAGCAGCGCGGGCACGGCCGGGGCCCACAGGTAGCGGATCCCGCCGACGGCGGCGACGACCGCGCCGCCGCTGAAGGCCAGGAAGAGGAGTGCGGTGGTGCGCCGACGGCGCGCGAGGACCTGGAGGCGCTGCTGGCGGCGGACCCGCTCGACCTCCGCGGATCTCGGTTCGGCTCTGGTCGGGGACACGCCGATGGCCCGGGCGTCGGCGTCCACGGAATTCACCGTTTCCGTCGCCGCGTCCGGGTCCGCGTGGGGCTGGGCCTCCGCCTGATCCTCACCGCGCTCACGCAGCCCCTTGGCGTAACGGCGCTCCATTCCCGCCCGGCCGGAAAGCAGCCGAATGGCGGTGGAGAAGCGTTCCGTCGGACGCGCTTCGTTCAGCTCGTCCTGCCTCCGGAGCCACATGGGCACCAAGTAGGCGGCCCAGGCCCCGACAATGACTGCGTAGATGAGGCCGCTGCTGCTCACACCTCACACCGTAGAGGGGCGCGGCCGAGGGGATCAGCCAATTGGGCCGGTGTGTCGCACGATCCGGCTGATATCACCGACTTTTTTTGTGATTCTTCGGATCAGGTTATGGGCGAATCGGCCAGAAATTCGAACGCTTTTGCGATTACCTGCTTTACGCGGGTGCCTGCGGCGGGGTTTCCCGCTTGCGCGTCCGGTGCCAGCGCCGCAGCAGCCCCTGCGGGATCTCCTCCGCCGTGAGCGCGAAGACCAGGTGGTCGCGCCAGGCCCCGTCGATGTGCAGGTACCGCGGCCGCAGCCCCTCCTCGCGAAACCCGAGCTTCTCCACCACCCGGCGGCTGGGGCCGTTCTCGGGGCGGATGCAGACCTCGATCCGGTGCAGCCCGACCCTCTGGAAGCAGTGGTCGACGGCGAGCGCGACCGCCGTCGGCATCACCCCGCGGCCGGCCACGTCCCGGTCCACCCAGTAGCCCACATGGGCGGCGCACATCGAGCCCCAGGTGATCCCGGCGACCGTCAGCTGGCCGACCAGCCGCCCCTGGTACTCGATGACGAAGGGCAGCATCCGGCCGGCGTTCGCCTCCGCGCGCAGATGACGGACCATTTGTCGATATGTCGGCCTATGGATAACCGGGCCCCACGGCGCCGGCGGCGGGATCGTCGCCTCCCACGGCCGCAGCCAGTCGCGGTTGCGGCGGTTGACCTCGCGCCAGGCGCGCTGGTCGCGCAGCTTTATCGGCCGCAGCGTGACATCGCCGTCCGCCAGCACCACCGGCCAGGTGGGGCCGTTCAGCTCTGGCTCCCGGGCGCCGCGTCAGGTCTGGGGTGGTCGCCGCCCCGGATCTGGTCGACGGCGTGCGGCAGGATCCGCGACAGCACCGCGAGTCCGTCCTTCACCCCTCCCGTGGAACCGGGGAGGTTCACGATGAGGGTGCGTCCGGCCACACCCGCCAGCCCCCGCGACAGGGCGGCGGTCGGAACCTTGGCCAGGCCCTCCGCGCGGATGGCCTGCGGAATGCCCGGGATCTCGTAGTCCAGCACCCGGGCGGTGGCGTCCGGGGTGCGGTCGGTCGGCGAGATGCCGGTGCCACCGGTGGTCAGGATGACGTCGTAGCCGCCGGCCACGCCCTCGCGCAGCGCCTGCTCGACGGGGTCGCCGTCGGGGACCACGCGCGGGCCCTCCACCGTGAAGCCCAGCTTCTCCAGCGCCTCGGCCAGCAGCGGGCCGCCCTTGTCGGCGTACACGCCCTGCGAGGCGCGGTTCGAGGCGGTGACGACCAGCGCCCGGCCCGCCGCCGGCGCCTGCCCGGCGGTCGCCCCGGTGGCGGACGGCGCCGCCTCCGGCACACCACCCACGGCCGCGCCCTCGACGCCGCCGTGGGCGTCTGCGTGCGCGTCCGTGTGGGCGTCTGCGTGCGCGTCCGCGTGCGCGTCCGCGTGGGCGTGGCCGTCCGCAGGGCCGTGGGCGTGGCTGTGCACCTCGCCGCCGCGCGGCGGGTTCACGCGCGGGTCCAGTCGCCGGACTTGCCGCCGGTCTTCTCCTCCACCCGGACGTCGGTGATGACCGCGCCCTTGTCGACTGCCTTCACCATGTCGATCACTGTGAGGCCGGCGACGGCGACCGCGGTCAGCGCCTCCATCTCGACGCCCGTACGGTCGGCGGTCTTGACGGTGGCGAGGATCTCGACGGCGTCGTCGGCGACCGTCAGGTCCACCTTCACCCCCGAGACCGCCAGCGGGTGGCAGAGCGGGATCAGGTCGGGAGTCTTCTTGGCCCCCATGATCCCGGCGATCCGCGCGGTGGCGAGGGCGTCGCCCTTCGGCACGCCCTCGCCCCGCAGCAGCTCGATCACCCGGGGCGAGACGAGGACGCGTCCGCTGGCGCGCGCCGTCCTGGTGGTGACGTCCTTCTCGGACACGTCGACCATGCGGGCCGCGCCGGCCTCGTCGATGTGCGTCAGCCTGCTCTGCGTACTCATATCTGCGTGCCGCTCCCGCTCCGGGCCCCCTGGAGCCGTGGGGCCTGTGTGGTGCAACACGCTACCCGCACCGGCCGCCCCTCAGCCGAGCAGGATCACTTCCAGCTCAGTCCCCGGCTCCACCGAGGTGACGTCCTCCGGTACGACCATCAGCGAGTCGGCGTGCGCCAGCGCGGCGATCAGGTGCGAGCCGGATCCGCCGACCGGGGTGACCGTGCCGTCTTGAACGTTGTACTTGCCGCGCAGGAACTGGCGGCGGGCCGCCGGGGAGCCGAGCGGCTTGTCGGCGTCCAGCACGGCGCGCACGCTCGGCCGGGAGACCTCCGACTTCGGCAGGCCCATGAGCGTCCGGATCGCGGGGCGCACGAACAGCTCGAAGGAGACGTACGAGGACACCGGGTTGCCGGGCAGGGCCATCAGCGGGGTGTGGTCGGGGCCGACGGTCCCGAAGCCCTGCGGCTTGCCGGGCTGCATGGCGAGCTTGCGGAAGTCGACGCCCCCGCCGGCAGGCCCGCCGCCGTCACCGTCACCGGACCCGGACCCGGACCCGGCTGCGGTCAGGGCCTCCTTGACCACGTCGTACGCGCCGACGCTGACGCCACCCGTGGTGACGAGCAGGTCGGCCCGGATCAGCTGGTCCTCGATGGTGGCGCGCAGGGTGTCGGCGTCGTCGGCGACGGCGCCGACGCGGTAGGCGATGGCGCCCGCGTCGCGCGCGGCGGCGGCCAGCGCGAAGCTGTTCGAGTCGTAGATCGTCCCGGCCGCCAGGGCCTCGCCCGGCTGGACCAGCTCGCTGCCGGTGGACAGGACGACCACGCGCGGGCGCGGCCGGACCCGTACCGTGCCGCGGCCGATCGCCGCGAGCAGCGCGATCTGCGGCGGGCCGAGGACGGTGCCGGCCGCCAGCGCCAGGTCACCCGCCTGTACGTCGCTCCCGCGCGAGCGCACGTGCGCCCGGGCCTCCGCCGCACGGTGGACGCGTACCTCACCGGCCGCGCCCTCGGGCGCCGCGCTGGCGGGGGTCATGCCGGAGGCGGCGCCTCCGCCGGTGCCGCCGTCGGTCCACTCGACCGGTACGACGGCTTCCGCGCCGGGCGGGAGGGGGGCGCCCGTCATGATGCGTGCGGCCTGGCCGGGGCCGACCGTGGGCAGCTCGCCGCTGCCCGCCGCCACGTCGCCGATGACGGCGAGCACCGCGGGGAACTCCTCGCTCGCACCCTGGACGTCGGCCGTGCGGACGGCGTACCCGTCCATGGAGCTGTTGTCGAAGGGCGGCAGGGCGACGGGCACGGTGACGTCCTCGACCAGGACGCAGCCCTGGGCGTCCAGCAGCTGGAGCTCGATCGGCTCCAGCGGCCGGACGGTGGCGAGGACGTCCGCGAGGTGCTCGTCCACCGACCACAGACGGTGGTGGCCGGTGTCCTGCGGTGCGGAACTGCTCAAGGTCCTACATCTCCTCCGTGACGTAACGGTGAAGCCAGGTGCGGAACTCCGGGCCCAGGTCCTCACGTTCGCACGCGAGTCGGACGATGGCCCGGAGGTAGTCGCCCCGGTCACCGGTGTCGTAGCGGCGGCCGCGGAAGACCACACCGTGCACCGGGCCGCCCACGCTCTCGTCGGCGGCCAGCTTCTGCAGGGCGTCGGTGAGCTGGATCTCCCCACCGCGGCCCGGCTCGGTCTCCCGCAGTATGCCGAAGATCGCCGGGTCGAGGACATAGCGTCCGATGACCGCGTAGTTGCTGGGCGCCTCGGCCGGCTCCGGCTTCTCGACGAGTCCGGTGATGCGGACGACGTCGTCCTCGCCGGTCGGCTCGACGGCGGCGCAGCCGTAGAGGTGGACGCTGGACGGGTCGACCTCCATCAGCGCGATGACGGTGCCGCCGGTGCGCGCGTGGACGTCGACCATCTGGCGCAGCAGGGGGTCGCGCGGGTCGATCAGGTCGTCGCCGAGGAGGACGGCGAAGGGCTCGTCGCCGACGTGCGGCTCGGCGCACAGGACGGCGTGGCCGAGGCCGCGCGGGTCGCCCTGTCGCACGTAGTGCATGGTCGCCAGGTCGCTGGACTCCTGGACCTTCTTCAGCCGGTCGTCGTCGCCCTTGGCGATCAGGGCCGACTCGAGTTCGTAGTTCCGGTCGAAGTGGTCCTCGAGGGGCCGCTTGTTACGTCCCGTGATCATGAGTACGTCGTCCAGGCCGGCCGAGACGGCCTCCTCGACCACGTACTGGATGGCCGGCTTGTCCACGACCGGGAGCATTTCCTTCGGGGTCGCCTTGGTCGCCGGGAGGAACCGAGTGCCGAGACCCGCGGCAGGAATGACGGCCTTCTTGATCACTGGGTGCGACTGAGTCATGGGCAGAACGATAGTGGGTCGTACAGGAGCCCCAGCGAGGTTCTGGTAAATATGCCCGACTTGATTCATATGTGAAAGGAATTGTGACGCGACTGTGGTAGAGAACCTGCCCGGGAACCACCCCTCCGTGCCCGAAAAGGCCTCCCTGCGCCGGGAACTCCTCTCCGCCCGCCGCGCCTTGTCCCCCGAGGCCCGCGACGCCGCGGCCAGCGCACTCTCCCGCTCCGCCCTCACCCTGCCCGAACTGGCCGGCGCGCGCACGGTGGCCGCGTACGTCTCCGTCGGCGCGGAACCGGGCACGCGCGAGCTGCTCGACGCGTTGCGGGCGGCCGGCAAGCGCGTACTGCTGCCCTTGCTGCTGCCCGACAACGACCTGGACTGGGCCGCGTACGAGGGCCCCGGCAGCCTCGCCGAGGCCGCGCACCCGGGGAAGATGCGGCTGCTGGAGCCCGCGGGCGAGCCGCTCGGCCCGGACGCCGTCACCGGCGCCGACACCGTACTGCTGCCCGGGCTCGCGGTGGACGGGCGCGGGATGCGGCTCGGGCGCGGCGGAGGCTCGTACGACCGGGTGCTGGCGCGGCTGGAACGGGCCGGGGCGCATCCGGCGCTGGTGGTGCTCCTGTACGACGAAGAGGTGGTCGCGCGGGTCCCGGAGGAACCGCACGACCACCCCGTCCAGGCGGTCGCCACCCCGTCGGGGGTGGTGCGCTTCACGACGTGACCGGACGGCCGGCCGGGTGGCCGGCCGTCCGGTCACGCGGTCACGCGGTCACGCGGTCACGCGGTCACGGCTTGAGCGTCAGGGTGTCCACTGTCGACTTGTCGACGGCGTCCTTGCCGAAGGGCCACTCCAGCAGTTCGCCCTTGGCCCACATCGACGTCTGGTCCGTGTACGTGCCGGCGTACGCGTGCCCCGAGGCGCCGGTCAGGTTGATCCAGCGGGACTTGTCCAGGTCGCCCAGGTTGACGACCATCCGCATCGACGGCACCCAGGTGACGTCGTAGCCGCTGGAGGCGTTCCAGCCGGTCGCGTTGACGGTGGCCTCGCCGCCGCCCAGGTTCCACGGGCCGCGGTTGAGGAGCCACTGCATGAAGCCCGGGCCCTCCTTGCCGATCGTCTGGTTCTTCAGGGTCAGCTGGTGCAGCCGGCCCCAGCTCCAGGTGGACTGGTCCTTGCCGAGCTTGGCGGTCAGCTCCCAGCGGGCGTCTTCCATGGCCCGGGCGAAGAGCTCGTCGCGGGTCTTGATCGGCTTGTCGTGGACGGTCTTCGGGGTGGCCGTCCACCACGGCGACTTCTCGTCCTTGACCAGGCGGCGGACCACCTCGAACCAGCGGTCGCCGCCGTCGGGCTGCGCCGAGTCGGGGCCGCGCGTACCGCACTCGCGGACCGTCTTGGTGAGGTCGTCGTTCGGGCCGGTGCTCTCCTCGCTGACGTTCATGCAGCTGCCCTCGACCCGCAGCTCCTTCGGCATCTTGTCGCCGAAGGCCAGCTTGAGGATGTTGCGCCAGACCGCGTTGAAGTACGCGGCGGCCGCCGAGTCGGGCTCCTGCGTGTAGTTCCAGCCCTCGAGCAGCTTCTGCGCCGAACGCACGTCCGGGTCGGAGACCTGGATCTTGGCCAGCATCGGGGTCAGCAGCGCGGCGATCTCGCTGCTGTTGTCCATCTGCATGGTCCGCATGTCGTCGGTGGAGATCTTGCCGTTGTCCTTGGTCTTCGCCTCGATGAGGTCGTTGATCCGCTGGCTCCGGGCGCCGTAGCCCCAGTCCGTGGTCAGGACGTACGGGTACTTGCCGCCGGCGGCGGCGCTGCTCCCGGCGCTGGTGCCCGTGCCGCTGCCGGTGCCGGTCCCGGTTCCGGTGCCCGTGCCGGTGCCCGTGCCCGTGCCGGCGGCAGGGGCGGGAACGGTGCCGGACTCGGTGACGGCCTGGTTGGCGGTGACGATGTAGCCGCGGGCCGGGTTCAGCTCCCAGGGCATCTCGTTCTGCGGGATGTAACCGGTGTTGCCGTCCCGGCCGCCCTTCCAGGCGTACTTGGGGTCCCAGCCGGGCGCCGGCAGCCGGCCGTCACCCTGGGTGCGGATCGGGATGCGGCCCGGGGCCTGGTAGCCGATGTTGCCGTTGGCGCCCTTGTTGTCGGCGTAGATCAGGTTCTGCGAGGGGACCTCGAAGTCGGCCGCCGCGGCGCGGAAGGCGTTGAAGTCCTTGGCCCGGTTGAGCTTGAACACCGCGTCCATCGACTTGCCCGGGTCCAGGGCGGTCCAGCGCAGCGCGACGGCGTAGCCGTCGCCGCGGTCGGGGGCCGAGCTGGGGACGGGGGCGCTGGAGCCCACGGTCTCGAGCTCGTCGCTGCGGTCGGAGATCAGCGGTCCGTTGTTGGTGGTGCGGACGGTGATCTTCTTGCTCTTGCCGCCCGCGACCTTGATCTCCTCTTCACGGGTGGTGAAGGGGACGACCTTGTTGTCGTAGACGTAGCCCTCGGGACGGACCTGCTCCAGGTAGAGGTCGGTCACGTCGGCGCCGAGGTTGGTCATGCCCCAGGCGATGTCGGCGTTGTGGCCGATGACCACGCCGGGCATGCCGGAGAAGGTGTATCCGGCCACGTCGTACTGGCACTGGGGCGAGGCGGCGCGGCAGTGCAGGCCCATCTGGTACCAGACCGAGGGCAGCTGCGGGGACAGGTGCGGGTCGTTCGCGAGGAGCGGCTTGCCGGTGGTCGTGTGCTGGCCCGAGACGACCCAGGAGTTCGAGCCGATGCCGCTGCCGTTCGGGCCGAGGATGGCCGGGATCTCGTCCAGGGTCTTGGCGAGGGCGCCGAGCTGCGTGCGCAGGCCGACGGTCGCGCCCTGGGCGGTGGCGTTGTCGGCGAGGCCGGTGGGGGTGCCCGCCGTCCCGCCGTTGGGGGTGGTCTGGGAGCCGGTGCCCGGGGTGGTGGAGCTGCCGGTGCCGGTGCCCGGGGTGCCCGTGCCCGTACCCGTTCCCGTACCGGTGCCCCTGCCGGTGCCCGTGCCGGTCGAGCCGGAGCCCGGGGTGCCCTGGGGTGCGTACTTGCCGCCCGCGACGGTGCCGCCCTCGACGACCGGCTTGTTCCGGTCGAAGGGGTACGGCGGGTAGAGCTCGTCGATCTGCGCCTGCGAGAGCTTGTTCGTCATCAGCGAGCGGTCGATCTCGTCCTGCATGTTGCCGCGCAGGTCCCAGGCCATCGCCTTGAGCCACGCCACCGAGTCCACCGGCGTCCACTGCTCCGGCTGGTAGTCGTCGGTCAGCTTGAGGGCGGCGTGCTCGACGGAGAGGTCCTTGCCGGACTTCCCCTTCAGGTACGCGTTGACCCCGTCGGCGTAGGCCTGGAGGTACTTCTTGGTCTCGGGCGCGAGCTTCTTGTCGTACTCCTCCTGCGCGACCTGGCGCCAGCCGAGGGTGCGCAGGAAGGCGTCGGTCTCGACCTGGCCGGAGCCGAACATCTCCGACAGGCGGCCGGAGGTCATGTGGCGGCGTACGTCCATTTCCCAGAACCGGTCCTGCGCGTGCACGAAGCCCTGCGCGCGGAAGAGGTCCTCGTCGTTGTCGGCGTAGAGCTGCGGAATGCCGTGCTCGTCGCGCTTGACGTCGACGGTCCCGGTCAGGCCGGGGACCTTGAGGGAGCCGGTGGTCTGCGGGAAGGAGGCGCGCACGGTGTCCACGCTCCAGTACGCGCCGTAGCCGAGGCCCGCCAAGAGCGCCAGGACCATGACGAGCACGAGCAGGCGTGCGCGTCGTCCCTTCTTCTTGACGGAAGGTCCGGATTCATTGGCGGGCATCGCTGTCCTTAGAGGGGCAGGGTGGTCCTGGGAGTGCTGGGAGCAACCATAGGCGCAGGACCGCCTCCGTTGATCCGCCAGGGGTCGAGGTCCGTAGGACAGGCGGCTACGGGCGTTTCACAATGTGGTTATCGCGTAAAGAGTCCGTCAAAGATTAGGTAAGGTAACGAAGTACTTGCCGATGCGCCGCCGGCGGAAAGATCCACCAGGCACGCTCTGAGGAAAGGGCCGCCCGCTGACTGTCCACACGCTCAATGAGCTCCTGCTGGTGTGTTCGCTCGTGCTGCTCGTCGCCGTCGCGGCGGTGCGCGTCTCCTCGCGCAGCGGCCTCCCCAGCCTGCTCATCTACCTCGGCATAGGCATTGCGATAGGCCAGGACGGCATAGGCAACGTCGTTTTCGACAATGCCGAGCTGACGCAGGTCATCGGCTACGCGGCGCTGGTCGTGATCCTCGCCGAGGGCGGTCTGGGCACCAAGTGGAAAGAGATCAAACCCGCGCTGCCGGCGGCGGTGGTCCTGTCGCTGCTCGGCGTCGCGGTCAGCGTGGGCGTCACGGCGGCGGGTGCGCACTACCTGGTGGGGCTGGAGTGGCGCCAGGCGCTGCTGATCGGCGCGGTCGTCTCCTCGACCGACGCGGCGGCCGTCTTCTCGGTACTGCGCAAGGTGCCGCTGCCGTCGCGGGTGACCGGCGTACTGGAGGCCGAATCGGGCTTCAACGACGCCCCCGTCGTCATCCTGGTGGTCGCCTTCGCGGCGGTCGGGCCGGTGGACGAGTGGTACGTACTGGTCGGCAAGATCGCGCTGGAGCTGGCGATCGGCGCCGCGATCGGCCTGACGGTGGGCTTCGTGGGGGCGTACGGGCTGCGGCACGTGGCACTGCCCGCCTCCGGCCTGTACCCGATCGCGGTGATGGCGATCGCGGTGACGGCGTACGCGGCCGGCGCGATGGCGCACGGCTCCGGCTTCCTCGCGGTGTACCTGGCGGCGATGGTCCTCGGGAACGCGAAGCTGCCGCACTGGCCGGCCACGCGCGGGTTCGCGGACGGGCTCGGCTGGATCGCGCAGATCGGCATGTTCGTGCTGCTGGGGCTGCTGGTCACCCCGCACGAGCTGGTGCACGACTTCTGGCCCGCGGTGATCATCGGGCTGGTGCTGACGATGGTGGCGCGGCCGCTGGAGGTCTTCGTCAGCCTGCTGCCCTTCCGGATCCCGTGGCAGGAGCAGGCGCTGATGTCGTGGGCCGGCCTGCGCGGCGCGGTGCCCATCATCCTGGCCACGATTCCGATGGTGACCGGGATCGAGGGCAGCGACCGGGTGTTCAACATCGTTTTCGTGCTCGTCGTCGTCTACACGCTGGTGCAGGGGCCGACCCTGCCGTGGCTGGCTCGCAAGCTGAACCTGCGCGACACCGACGAGGCCGCGTCGGACCTCGGGATCGAGTCGGCGCCGCTGGAGAAGCTGCGCGGGCACCTGCTGTCGTTCGCGATCCCGTCCGCCTCGCGGATGCACGGGGTGGAGGTCGGTGAGCTGCGGCTGCCGGCCGGGGCTTCGGTGACGCTGGTGGTCCGGGACGCCAAGAGCTTCGTACCTTCGCCGTCAACCGTGCTGCGCCGCGGCGACGAGCTGCTGGTGGTGGCCACGGATCCGGTGCGGGACGCGGCAGAGGCGCGGCTGCGGGCGGTGGCGCGCGGCGGCAAGCTGGCGGGGTGGCTGGGCACGGGTGGCGGAACGTCACTCTAGGTGACGGAGGATGGCCAGAACACTGTTCAAGTGATCATTTTTACTTAGAGCGGCGTTCTAGTTCGGGCAATTTCGCTGGCTTACGACAGGGCTTGCACCCATTTCCAGGGCACGGAATGCAACGCTCCGGTTAATCGCAGGTGAAGACATGCCTTGTCACCGTAATCACAGGGCGTGGTAGCGGATTCCCCTGTACGATGAAGGCACACCACATCGAACCAACTCTGCCTGACGCAGAGCTGGCGCGACCGCAAAGCGGCCGTGGCACCCTCCCGCAGTGGGCGCCCAGGTATCACTCGGTTCTGCGCAAGAGGACAGCTCTCGGGGCTCCCACATGTACGGGTGCGGTCGCTCACAAAGCGGCCCGCCGTCCGCAGACGGGGACGCTCTACCAGGCAGCGGAAAGGCCAGGCCGTGACATCCGCGGTCACGACCGACAAGTCCGCCCGACCCGGCTACGGGAGCCTCCTGCGCACGCCCGGCGCCCTCTCCTTCGTCCTCCCCGGCTTCGCCGCCCGCCTGCCGTTCGGCATGCTGACCATCAGCATCCTGCTGCTCGTCCAGCACGCCACCGGCTCCTACGGTGACGCGGGGATCGTCGCCGCCGTCACCGGCGTCTCCATGGCCCTCTTCGCCCCGGTCATGGGCAAGTTCACCGACCGCCGCGGCCAGAGCGCCGTACTCGTGCCGGTCGTCCTCGCCCACGCCGCCGCGGTCTCCGCTCTGACCGCGCTGGCGCTCCTCGGCGCCCCGCTGTGGGCGCTCGCGCTGGCCGCCGTCCCGGCCGGCGCCTCCGTCCCGCAGGTCGGGCCCATGGTCCGGTCCCGCTGGGCGGCCAAGCTGGAGGGCTCCCCGCTGCTGCCGACGGCCGCCGCGTTCGAGTCCGTCACCGACGAGTTCACCTTCGTCGTCGGCCCGGTGCTCGCCACCGCACTGTGCACCGGCGTCCACCCGGCGGCCGGTCTGGCCACCGAGGCGGCGCTGACCCTGCTCGGCGGACTGTTCTTCGCCGCGCAGCGTGCCACCGAGCCGAAGGTCGCCGCGCCGTCCGTGGCCGGCGGCAAGCACCAGTCCGCGCTGTCCTTCGCCGGCCTGCGCGTCCTGATCGTCGCCTTCATCGGCATCGGCGCCGTCTTCGGCGGCATGCAGGTCTCGCTCGCCGCCTTCTCCAACGAGATCGGCAACCCGGGCGCCAACGGTCTGCTGTACGGCATCTTCGCGGCCGGCAACATGATCGCCGGCATCACGATGGGTGCCGTCACCTGGAAGATCGGCCCGCGCCGCCGCCTGATCCTGGGCTACGTCGGCCTCACCGTCGCCGCCTCGGTGCTGTGGGCCGCGCACTCCGTGCTGCTGCTGGGCTCGCTCGGCCTGATCGTCGGCCTGTGCATCGCTCCGGCCCTGATCACCGGCTACACGATGATCGAGCAGCTGGTCCCGGCCGCCTCGCGGACCGAGGCCTTCACCTGGCTGACCGGAGCGGTCGCGTTCGGGCAGGCCGCCGCCGTGACGCTGGCCGGCCGCCTGACGGACGCGCACGGGTCCTCGTACGGCTTCCTGGTGCCCCTGGTGGCGACGGTCCTCGCCCTCGCCACCCTGGTGGCGCTGCGCGCGAAGCTCGCGCCGAAGGCCCCGAGCCGCATCGTGAGTTCGTCCGCGCCGGCCGCCCGCAACACGGCGAACGAGCGTGGGATCGGTCACCGCACGCCCGTGACGGTGGACTGATCCGCCGGAATACGTCACCATGGAGCGTCGTTAGCACTCATTGAGTCAGAGTGCCAGGAGGAAATTCGTGCCGACCTACCAGTACCAGTGCACCGAGTGCGGTGAGGGCCTTGAGGCCGTGCAGAAGTTCACCGACGAGGCACTGACCGTGTGCCCGAGCTGCGACGGACGCCTGAAGAAGGTGTTCTCCGCGGTCGGCATCGTGTTCAAGGGCTCCGGTTTCTACCGGAACGACAGCCGTGGCGCCTCGTCGAGCAGCACGCCTGCCTCGAAGCCGTCCTCTTCGTCGTCCACGACGACGTCGACCGCTGCCGCCGCCCCCGCCGCCTCGGCCTCCTCCAGCACGGGCAGCAGCTCCACCTCGGCCGCCTGATTTCCCGTACGCGTTCCGCTTGCCGCAAGGCCCCGCACGCCCTTCTGGGCGGCGGGGCCTTGCGCGTCCCCCGTTAGGGTGAGCGCATGGTGAACGCAGAGATCGGTGTAATCGGCGGCTCGGGCTTCTACTCCTTCCTGGAGGACGTCTCCGAGATCCAGGTGGAGACGCCGTACGGGCCCCCGAGCGACTCCCTGTACGTCGGTGAGCTGGCCGGACGGCAGGTGGCGTTCCTGCCGCGCCACGGGCGCAGCCACACCGTGCCGCCCCACAAGATCAACTACCGGGCCAACCTGTGGGCGCTGCGCTCGGTGGGCGTCCGCCAGGTGCTGGGCCCGTGCGCGGTGGGCGGGCTGCGGGCGGAGTACGGCCCCGGCACGCTGCTGGTGCCGGACCAGCTGGTCGACCGTACGAAGTCCCGCGTGCAGACGTTCTTCGACGGCGAGCCGCTGCCGGACGGGACCGTCCCGAACGTCGTGCACACCACCTTCGCCGACCCGTACTGCCCGGTGGGACGGTCCGTGGCGCTGGCGGCGGCACGCGGCCGGGAGTGGGAGCCGGTGGACGGCGGCACCATGGTCGTGGTGGAGGGGCCGCGGTTCTCGACGCGGGCCGAGTCGCAGTGGCACGCGGCCGCCGGCTGGTCGGTGGTGGGCATGACCGGGCACCCGGAGGCGGTCCTCGCGCGCGAGCTGGGGCTCTGCTACACGTCGATGGCCCTGGTCACGGATCTGGACGCGGGCGCCGAGACGGGTGAGGGCGTGTCCCACACGGAGGTCCTGAAGGTGTTCGGCGAGAACGTCGGACGGCTGCGCGAGGTCCTTTTCGACGCGGTGGCGGCCCTCCCCGCGACGGAGGCCCGTGCCTGCCTGTGCACCCACGCGCACGACGGCTGGGACCTCGGTATCGAGCTGCCGTAGTGCCGGTTGGGGGCCGGTGGAGCCCCGTCAGCCCTCCTCCCCTGTGAAGGAACCCGGCGGGCCGGCCAGGCGATCGGGCCGTGCGGTCGGGCCCTGGGCCCTGCCCGGCCCCGCGTATCCGCGCTCCCAGGCGCGCAGGCACTGCCCGGTGAGAAAACTTCTCGGGCGGTGTCACATTCCGTGGGGCTGTCCTGTCTTCCTGACGAAGGGGTCACCGGGACCCCCCGCCGGAAGAGGCCCGTCATGCCGCGCATCTCGCTCACCCCGCCCCGCACCCTGCTCATGCGCATCGGCGCCTGGTACTCCCGCCGCACCTACGGCAAGGTCCTCGACCCGGGGCAGGCGTACGGCCACAACTCGCGCGTGCTGTTCTCGTACGTCCGCATGGAGCAGCAGGCGGCGAAGTGGAACAAGCTCGACGCCGGCCTCAAGCACCTGGCGGTGATGGCTTCCGCCGCGCGCATCAACTGCTCGTGGTGCATGGACTTCGGCTACTGGGAGGGCCACGAGAAGGGGCTGTCGCCGGAGAAGATCGAGCGGGTGCCGCAGTGGCGGGAGTTCCGTGAGGTGTTCACCGAGCTGGAGCTGCTGGTCATGGAGTACGCCGAGGCGATGACGGAGACCGAGCCGGCGGTCACGGACGAGCTGGCGGCCGAGCTGATCGCCCGGCTCGGTGAGGCGGCGTTCGTCGAGCTCACCGCCATGGTCGCGCTGGAGAACTGGCGCTCGCGCGTCAACAGCGCCTTCGGTCTGACCAGCCAGGGCTTCTCGGAGGCCTGCGAGGTCCCGGCGCGGCGCTGACTCGTGGGGGTGACGGCGTTGTCCACAGGCTGGGGATTGTCCACAGGCCGGAGCGGGGGCCGGCGCGGAAGCGGATCGTGAGGGAGTCCGGGCAGTGGGCCCGGATGGCGTTCCTCGACCAGCTTGGCGGTGCTCATCATGTCCAGGACCTCTCGCCCGTCCCCCGTTTCCTCCTCTTCGGCGGGTGCCCGTCCCGTCTGTCCCTCTACGTGTGCCCCCGCGCGCCCCGTGCCTCCTTTCCCCCCGCTCCGCGTGGGCCGGGCGGGAGGCCGGCTGCGGCGGGCGGTGCGCCGCAGGCGTCGGGTCGCCTCGGCCGGGCTGGCCGTGGTGGCGGCCGCCCTGGCGGTCGGCGGAACGGAGGCGCAGGCATCCCGGAGCGTGCCCGCACCGGCGCCCGTGGTGAAGCCGGCGCCTGTGGCGGTGGCGCGGCTGGTGTCGGCGCCCGTACGCATCGCGGACGCCGGGACGGTGCGGCTCCTGCGTCCCGGGGACCGGGTGGACGTGATCGCGGCGGAGCGGACCGGGCCGCCACGGGTGGTGGCGGCCGGGGCCCGGGTGGCCGAAGTGCCTGCTCCGGAGGCGGGTGTCGGGGACGGCGGAGCACTGGTGGTGCTGTCCGTGTCCCGGGATACGGCACGCGCTCTCGTGGGGGCGGGTGCTGTGGCGCGGCTGGCGGTGACGTTGTGCTGATTCGAACTGATGAGCAGTCAAGTCGCCCTGGAGTGGGCGGTGACTGGACACGCCGGGCCGTGACTGCCGTAGCTTTCGGAACCGTTGGCTCCGTCTACAGCAGGCACAAAGAAAGGCTCAGTGGTGAGCGAGAAGAAGAAGGAGAGCGTCCTGGCGGGCTTCAAGGCCTTCCTGATGCGCGGCAACGTGGTCGACCTGGCGGTGGCCGTGGTCATCGGCGCGGCGTTCACGAACATCGTGAACGCGATCGTCAAGGGGATCATCAGCCCGCTCGTGGGCGCCATCGGCACCAAGAACCTGGATGTCTACACCTCGTGTCTGAAGGCACCCTGTGGGGTCGACGCGAAGGGCGAGCCGACCGGCGTCAACATCATGTGGGGCTCCGTGCTGAACGCCGCGCTCAGCTTCCTGATCACCGCGGCGGTCGTGTACTTCCTGATGGTCCTGCCCATGGCGAAGTACCTCGCCAAGGTGGAGGCACGCCGCAAGGCCAAGGAAGGCGTGCAGGAGATCATGGAGGTCACCGAGCTGGAGGTACTCAAGGACATCCGCGACGTCCTGGTCTCGCAGCGCAGCGGGAACGGCGAGGTCAAGCGGACGCAGGGAGCGCCGGGAGCGCGCGACGCCGTCTGACGGCCGCCGAGGCTCAGATGTGGTGCGGGGGCTTCTCGTCGAGGAAGCGGGCCAGGTCGGCGGCGCTTCCTCCGGCGGGCGGCCGCTCGCCCCAGCCCCGGTCGGTGTCGTCCGAGGACTGCTGGTCGAGCGGGTCGTCGAAGACGAGCTTCGGCCTGGGCTTCGGCTTCGTCTCGGGCTTCGCCCCGGCTTCGGGCTTCGGGGACTGCGGGTCGGAGGCGGGGGCGGTGCTCATGCCTCAAGGGTACGGCCGCCCTCGCCCGCGGCCCCCGGCCCCGGCCCTGCCCCTGCCCCTGGCGCCGTCGCAGACCCGGCCCGCGCCCGGGTCAGCTCGGGGCTTCCGCGCCCTTGCGTGCGTAGAACCACCAGCAGACCGCGAGGCACGTCGCGTAGAAGCCGATGAACAGCCACAGCGCGTGGGTGACGGCCATGGCGGCGAACATCGCGGGGATGAAGAAGAAACCGTAGGCGGCGATGGCGGAGGAGAAGCCGGTGACGGCGCCCGCCTCCATCTCAGACTGCTTCAGCGCGGCCGCCTGCGCCTGGGAGCCCTGGCCCTCGGCCTGGCGCATGTGCTGCTCTCGGAAGATCACCGGGATCTGCCGGAAGGTCGAACCGTTGCCCAGGCCGGAGAAGGCGAAGGCCACCAGGAAGCCGATGAAGAACGCCCAGAAGCTGCCCTGGTCTCCGCCGGACGGCAGGGCGAAGATCACGACGACCAGGGCCGCCGCCATGCCGACGAAGGACAGCATGGTGACTCTGGCGCCGCCCATCCTGTCGGAGAGCCAGCCGCCCGCCCAGCGCATGAGGGCGCCGATGAAGGGGCCGATCCAGGCGTAGGTGGTGGCCTGGTAGCCCTGCGTCTCGAAGTTGTTCTTGATCAGCAGGGGCAGGCCGGCCGCGAAGCCGATGAAGGACCCGAAGGTGCCGACGTAGAGCCAGGTCATCAGCCAGTTGTGCTTGCGCTTGAAGATGATCTTCTGCTGGCTGAAGGGAGCGGCGGCCACCTTGAGGTCGTTCATCAGGAACCAGGCGAGCAGCGACATGATCACCAGCAGCGGCACCCACAGGAAGGCGCCGTTCTGGAGCCAGATGTCCGTGTTCTCCTTCGTGTCGTGCTGCGGGCCGCCCGCCGGGGCGCCCAGTACGGCGGCGGTGACCACCAGCGGCGCGACCAGCTGGACCACGCTCACGCCGAGGTTGCCGAGGCCGCCGTTGAGGCCGTTGGCGCTCCCCTTCTCCCGCTTGGGGAAGAAGAAGCCGATGTTGGCCATGGACGAGGCGAAGTTCGCGCCGCCGATGCCGCAGACGGCGGCGATGAGCGCCAGCTCCCAGTAGGGGGTGCCGGTGTCCTGGAGCGCGAAGCCCAGCCACAGCATGGGGGCGATCAGGATGAAGGTGCTGAAGGCCGTGAACTTCCGCTCGCCGAAGTTCGGGCCGATGAAGGTGTAGAGGATGCGGAAGGTGCCACCGGTGATGCCGGGAATGGCGGTCAGCCAGAACAGCTGCGATTTGGAGAAGCCGAAGCCGACGTCGTTCAGCTTGACCACGGTGACCGACCAGACCTGCCAGACCACGAAGCCGAGCATCAGCGCCGGGATCGACACCCAGAGGTTGCGCTGGGCGACCCGGCGGCCGGTGGCCTGCCAGAAGGCCTCGTCCTCGGGACGCCAGTCGCCGATGACGGCGCCGGGCTTGTAGGTCTCCGCGCGGTGCGAGCGCACGGCGGACGGGGTGGGCGTCGGTATCGACATGGTCATCGGTCCTTTGGGTCGAGGAGCCACAGCGCGATCACGACGAGGAAGGACAGGACCAGGAATCCCGCCCCCCACCAGGCCGTGGCGGCATTGCCCTTCATCCACTCGTTGACGGTCACGGTCAGCGCCCACAGCTGCCCGATCACGACTGTGAGGGCGAGGGCCAGGCGGGCGTTGAGCTTGGAGGAGCGCTCCGGTTCCTGTTCGGTGCCGGCGCCCGGGCCGGGGCCCGTGTGCCGGATGCGCGGGTCGCCGTAGCCGCTGGTGGAGCGGATCTGCGGGTACCGCTCGTGAACCGGCCGGTTCAGCCGGGGCTGGGCGCTCCCCGGGTGGTAGTCGGGTCGGGGAGGCGGCTGGGCGTCGCTCATGCCCGCCTGCTCTCGTCGGCGCGTGCCGCTCCTGGGCAGCCGAGGCGCTGGGCCATCTCGGGGCGGGTGTCGCCGAACTGCCGGCACAGCGCTTCCTTGGAGGGTTCGCCCGAGCGGGCGGTCGCGATGGCCCAGACGCTGCCGTCGGCCTGTTCGGTCAGGAAGATCCTGGGGAGCGGGCGGGGAGGCGGACCTGCGGTCACCTCGCCGGTGCGGGCGTCGAAGACGCCCTCGTGGCAGGGGCAGTACAGCTCTCCGTCGGGGCCGCGGTCCTCACGCCAGAGCACGGCGCAGGCCAGGTGGGTGCAGACGGCGGAGTATCCGACGAGGCTGCCGTCTCCGAGCCGGACGGCGAGGGCGCGGTCTTCCTCGCCGGGGAATCTGAAGGCCACGGACTGACCCGGCGCCAGCTGGTCGGTGACCTTCTTGGCTTCGGGCATCGTCTCGCTGTCCCCGTGCCGGTGGAGGATGCCGGAGGCGACACCGACTCCCCCGATGGCCAGGCCGCCGGAGACGGTGGCGACGATCCGCAGGTAGTCGCGCCGGGTGGTGAGGGAGTCGGCGCTGATCCGGTCGCGCAGCTGAGCGGCGGCTGCGTCCGCGTCCGGGCCCGGTGCGGATCCGGGGGCGGGCTGCTGGGTCACGCTCATCGGACATCCACCCCATTCACCTCCACGACGGGCAGGCCGCCGGGAACGGGCCACTGGACCTTGTCGGCGGGGACGACCATCGCCACGCCGGTGGAGACGACCACGTCACCGAAGGCGAAGGAGTCGGCGACCTGGACGCCGGGGCGCTCCCGCTGGAGCTCTTCGAGCGTTCCGTAGAAGAGGGCTCCGGTCGGGCAGACCGTGGCGCACATGGGGGCCAGGCCGTAGGCGGTGCGGTCATAGCACAGGTTGCACTTCATCTGGAGCTTCGCCTGGAGGTCGATCTTCGGGACGCCGAAGGGGCAGGCGTTGACGCAGTTGGCGCAGCCGATGCAGCGGGTGGTGTCGGCCTGCTGGACCACACCGTCGGCGGTCACCAGGATCGCGTCGGCGGGACAGACTTCGGCGCAGGGCGCGACGGGGTCTTCGCAGTGCATGCAGACGGTCGGGAGGGAAGCGACGGACTGGCCGGGGTCGGTGTAATCGAGGTGGATCATCGACTTTCCGCGGTGCGAGTCGCATTCGCGGCAGGCGGAGACGCAGGCCTGGCAGCCGATGCATCTGCCGGGGTCGATGAAGATCGTGCGTCCCATCATGGCGGCGTCAGCTCCTCTCCGCCGTGCCACGGCCCTGCGAGGACGTGGGGGGCAGGGGGTCGGTGCGCGATACCTGGGTCTCCGGGTATGCCTCGCGGCCGGGAGCCGTGGGCGGCGCCGGCACTTCGTCGACCCGCTCGGCCGCCTCGATCCGCGCGGCGCAGACCTTGTACTCGGGGATCTTCGAGCGGGGGTCGAGGGCGTCGATGGTCAGGGCGTTCGCGGCGGTCGGGACCGGCCAGTGGTAGGGGATGAAGACGGTGTCGGGGCGGATGGCCTCCGTGACCAGGGCGGGGAAGACCTCGCTGCCGCGGCGGGTCACCACCCGGACCGGATCGCCGTCGCGGAAGCCGTGTGAGGGGTGCACCTCGACCCACGGTCGCGGGGTCTGTTCGACGAGGGCGCCCAGGCGGCGGGTCTGGTTGCCGGACAGGAAGTGCGCGACGGTGCGGCCGGTGGTGAGGGAGAGCGGGAACTCCTCTGTGTAGGCGTCCATGGGCGGGTGCCATTCCACGACCTGCATGTGGATCTTGCCGTCGGGGTGGTAGGTCCTGCCGTCCTCGAACAGGCGGGGTGTGCCGGGGTGTTCGGTGGAGGGGCAGGGCCAGGCGATGCCGCCGGTCGCCTCGAGCCGGTCGTAGGTGATGCCGTAGTAGTCGTTGACGGTGCCGGCGGAGGCGACGCGCAGCTCCTCGAACACCTCGCGGGAGCCGGGGAAGTCGAACTTGTCGCCGGCGCCGAGGCGTCTGGCCAGTTCGCACATCACCCAGGTGTCGGTACGCACGCCGGCGGGGGGTTCCTGTGCCTTGTTGTGCTTGACCACGCGGGCTTCGGTGTTGGCCATGACGCCCTCGTCCTCGGCCCAGACGGTGACCGGGAAGACGACGTGCGCGTTGGTCGCGGTCTCGGAGAGGAAGAAGTCGAACTGGGCGTGGAACTCGAGGGTGTCGTAGCCGAGCTTCACCGCCCCGTAGTTGGGGAGTGAGACGAACGGGTTGTTGCAGATGCCGATCAGGCCGCGGATCTCGCTGCGCTGCATCTGCCAGACCATTTCCATCATGGAGGTGCCGGCGGGCGGGAGGTCGGCTTCGTCGATGCCCCAGATGCGGCAGATCTGGCGGCGGTGGTCCTCGTTCATGATGGATCGGCCGCCGGGCAGGAGGTCGGCCTTCTGTCCGTGTTCGCGGCCGCCCTGGCCGTTGCCCTGGCCGGTGATGGTGCCGTAGCCGGCCCCTGGCTTGCCGAGGTTGCCGGTGGCCACGCACATGTTGATGACGGACAGGCAGTTCTCGACGCCCTGGGAGTGGTGTTCGATTCCGCGTGCGTGGAAGGCCATCGCCTTGTCCGCTCCGGCGAACATGCGGGCCACCTGGACGATCTGCGACGCGGGAACGCCGCAGATCTCGGCGGACCGGGCGGGCGGGTACTCCTGGACGGTCTTCTTGACCTCGTCCCAGCCGGTGGTGTGGGCGGCGAGGTAGGTCTCGTCGGTGAGGCCCTCGGCGACGATCACGTGCAGTACGGCGTTGAAGAAAGCCGAGTCGGTGCCGGGTTTGATGGCGACGTGGACGTCGGCGGTGCGGGCGATGGCCGTTTCGCGCGGGTCGACGACGATCAGTGACGCGCCCCGGTCGCGGGCGCCCCAGAGGTACTGGGTCATCACGGGGAAGCACTCGCCGACGTTCGACCCGGCGATCAGCAGGCAGTCGGTGAGGAGGATGTCGGAGAAGGGGTTGGCGGCGCGGTCGATGCCGAAGGCGAGCTTGTTGGCACCGGCGGCGCTGACCATGCAGAGGCGGCCGTTGTAGTCGACGTGCCTGGTCTTGAGTGCGACCCGGCCGAATTTGCCGACGAGGTAGGTCTTCTCGGAGAACAGGCTGGCGCCGCCGAGCAGTCCTACGGCGTCGTTGCCGTGGGCGGCCTGGATGCGACGGATCTCTGAGACCGTGAAGTCGAGGGCTTCGTCCCAGGAGGTTTCCTTGAACTCCTCGTGGCGGGATCGGCGCATGAGTGGCGAGGTCAGCCGGTCGGGGTGGTTGACCTGCTGGTAGGCGTTGATGCCCTTGGGGCACAGCCTCATGCGGTTGATGTCGTGGTTGCGGGGTTCGACGCCGAAGACCTTGCCGCCGCTGTCGACGCGCAGGTACATGCCGCATTGCACGCCGCAGAAGCAGCAGTGGGTGGGGACGAGGGTCTCGCCGTTCTGGTCGGCGTGCCACCGGTCGGCGGGGATGCCGCCGGCGTCGCGGAAGTTGCGGGTGCCGGGTGGGGCGATGGACGGGTCGAGGGGCAGGGGTGCCGGCTTGGCGGGGTCCGTCGCGGTCACTTGAAGCCCTTCTTGACGTGGGTCAGGTAGGCGTTGCCGCGCAGGACCCGCTTGCAGCGGGGGCAGTATTCGGCGAAGGCGTTGAAGTCGAGCTGGAGGTCCCGCATGGTGCCGCGCAGGTTCTCGACGTACGGGGTGGTGTCGATGGGTTCGCCGCAGCGCTTGCAGGCGAAGACTTCCTCGTCCTGGCGGGCGGTGTACTTGAAGAGCTGCATGCCGACGGCCGCCGGCCGTTGAACAATGTGAAAGAACTTCCCGAAGGGGATGTAGATGAGGGTGAAGACCACCGACACCATGTGCAGGATCGCCAGGAACTCGTAGCCGCCGCCGTGCAGGAAGATCGACGAGAAGGTGAGCAGCAGCCCCGTCACGGAGATCACGATGAGGCAGATCAGCGGGAGCAGGTCGTAGGCGAAGCGCTGGCCGGTGATGGCTCCGCGGTCCTTCATCCGGCGCCACAGGAAGTACGAGGCTCCGGGGATGACGAGGACGGCGGCGATGTCCAGGCCGTGGAACATCAGCCAGCCCACGATGTCGAGCGCGTTGAACCCGAGGACCTTGAAGCCCCAGATCCGCATCTCGTAGCCGGGGCCTGAGCCGCTGTCGGAGGTGAAGGTGAACCAGCCCCAGGTGAGGGGGAAGGTGATCGCGGCGGCCAGCAGGCATCCCCAGAAGATCAGCTGGTGGGCGGCCCAGCGGGCGCGAGAGCGGGCGCCGAGGAACTTCTGGAAGCCGAGGTAGGTGGCGATCATCTTCGGCAGGGCGGTGGGGGCCTTCTTGAAGTTGGCTGCCGAGAAGAAGCTGCCGAAGCCCTTCTTGAACAAGCGTCGAGCGCCGGGGGCGGATACCCAGACCGTGTACCGGTAGGCCACGCCGAACGCGAGGAAGACGGTGGCGACGGCGTACGGCAGCAGGGCGGAGTCGAAGTCCCGCAGCAGGCGGCTGCCGAGCACGATGGCGGCGACGAGCAGGAGGGAGACGGCGGCGCCTGCCGCGGTGGCCCGTGCGGCGACGGACCGCCTGGCCGCCGGCGGGGGCTCGGGGGGCCCGGGTGGCGGCGGGGCTGCGGCGACTGCTTCTGTGGGCTCGGACACAGCACCACGCTAGGTGGTCTATGCCGTTTCGGCCCGTTATGTCGAGCTTACGGCTGCTCCGAACGGGTCATACGGCCGTCAGCCCGTGAGCGGCGAAGAGCGCCTTGGCCTCGGCCACCTGCCCGGCGGTGGGCGACGGCGTGTCGTGCAGCGTGAACGGCATGCCGAGGGCCTCCCACTTGCTCTCGCCGAGCTTGTGGAAGGGCAGTACGTCGACCCGTGTGATGTTCCCGAGTCCGGCGGCGAAGGCGGCGACCCCTTCGACGTTCTCGTGCGCGTCGGTGAGGCCGGGTACGAGCACGAACCGCAGGTGCACCTCCTTGTCCAGGTCGGCGAGGCGGCGCGCGAAGTCCAGGGTCGGTTCCAGCGGCCGGCCGGTGACCTTCTGGTAGGTCTGCCGGTCCCACGACTTGATGTCGAGCAGTACGAGGTCCACGTCGCGCAGCAGTGCGTCGGTGGCCCGCGCTCCGAGGAAGCCCGAGGTGTCGAGGGCGGTGTGGAGGCCGAGGTCGTTCTTCATGCGGTGCAGGAGTTCACCGGCGAAGACGGGCTGGAGAAGCGGTTCGCCGCCGGAGATGGTGGCGCCGCCGCCGGAGGCGGAGATGAACCGCGTGTACTTGCGGGCTTCGGCGATGACGGCGTCGGCCGAGGTGCGCCTTCCGTTGCGCATCCGCATGGTGTCGGGGTTGTGGCAGTACAGGCAGGTCAGCGGGCAGCCGGAGAGGAAGGTCACGAACCGGGTGCCGGGGCCGTCGACTCCGGTGGACAGGTCCCAGGAGTGCACCGAGCCTTCGCTCGGCCGGTGCGTCGCGGCGGCGGCCGGCGTCTGGGCGGGGGTCGCATGCGTCTGCGCCGGGGTGGCCGGCGGCCGGGCCTCGATGGTCTGGGGCTGTGTGCCGGCCGCGGCAACGGGCTGCTGGGCGGCGGTGAACGTGGCGGCGTTCTGGGGGCCGACGGGAAGGCTCGTACCGAAGTAGACGGTCATGGCAGGTGCTCCAGTCGTGTTCCGGTGCGTTCGGTGGTTCTGGTGTGTCCGGTGTCCCCGGTGGGAGCGCGCGGTCCCGGGGCCGGGGTGGGGGCCCGGCCCCGGGCCGCACGGTCTGCGGGCGCCGCTACAGCGCGCCGTGGAAGGTGCGGTTCAGCACGTCGAGCTGCTGCGCCCGGGTGAGTCGCACAAAGTTCACCGCGTAGCCGCTGACGCGGATGGTCAGCTGCGGGTACTTCTCCGGGTGCTCCATGGCGTCCATGAGGGTGTCGCGGTTGAGGACGTTGACGTTCATGTGGAAGCCGTCGACTGCCATGTAGCCGTCGAGGACACCGGCCAGGTTCTTGATCCGTTCCTCGGGGCTGCGGCCGAGGCCGTCGGGGGTGACGGTGTTGGTCAGCGAGATACCGTCCTCGGCGTCCGCGTACGGCAGCTTCGCCACCGACAGCGCCGAGGTGACGTAGCCGTGGGTGTCGCGGCCGTTCATCGGGTTGGCGCCCGGGGAGAACGGCTCGCCGGCCCGGCGGCCGTCCGGCGTGTTGCCGGTCTTCTTGCCGTAGACCACGTTCGAGGTGATCGTCAGCACGGACTGGGTGTGTTCGGCGTCCCGGTACGTCTCGTGCTTGCGGATCTTCTTCATGAACTCCTCGACGAGCCAGACGGCGATCTCGTCGACGCGGTCGTCGTTGTTGCCGTACGCCGGGAACTCGCCCTCGATGGCGTAGTCGGTGGCGAGGCCGCTCTCGTCGCGCAGCGCGGTGACCTTGGCGTACTTGATGGCGGACAGCGAGTCGGCGGCGACCGACAGGCCGGCGATGCCGCAGGCCATCGTGCGGCGGACGTCGCGGTCGTGGAGTGCCATTTCGATGCGCTCGTAGGCGTAGCGGTCGTGCATGTAGTGGATGACGTTGAGGGCGTGGACGTAGGTCTTGGCGAGCCATTCCATCTGCTCGTCGAACTTGGCCATGACCTCGTCGTAGTCGAGGACGTCGGAGGCCGGCAGGCCGGTCCGCGGGCCGACCTGGGCGCCGGACTTCTCGTCGCGGCCGCCGTTGATCGCGTAGAGGAGGGTCTTGGCGACGTTCACGCGGGCGCCGAAGAACTGCATCTGCTTGCCGACCGGCATCGCCGACACGCAGCAGGCGATGGCGGTGTCGTCGCCGAAGCGCGGGCGCATCAGCTCGTCGGACTCGTACTGCACGGAGGAGGTGTCGATCGAGACGCGGGCGCAGAACTCCTTGAAGCCCTGCGGCAGCCGGGGCGACCAGAAGACCGTCATGTTCGGCTCGGGGGCGGGGCCGAGGTTGTAGAGGGTCTGGAGGTATCGGAAGGAGGTCTTGGTGACGAGGGGGCGGCCGTCCTCGCCCATGCCGGCGATGGACTCGGTGACCCAGGTGGGGTCGCCGGAGAACAGTTCGTCGTACTCGGGGGTGCGCAGGAAGCGGACGATGCGCAGCTTGATGATGAAGTCGTCGACGAGTTCCTGTGCCTGTTCCTCGGTGAGGACTCCGGCCGCGATGTCACGCTGTAGATATATGTCGACAAAGGTGGAGGTACGGCCGAGGGACATGGCCGCGCCGTTCTGCTCCTTCACGGCGGCGAGATACGCGAAGTACAGCCACTGGATGGCCTCGCGGCCGGTGACGGCGGGAGCGGAGATGTCGTAGCCGTAGGAGGCGGCCATCGCCTTGAGTTCGGACAGCGCGCGCATCTGCTCGGCGAGTTCCTCGCGCAGGCGGATCGTCTCCTCCAGCGAGCGGTGGCCGGCGGGGAGGGAGTTCAGCTCCTCCTTCTCCTCCTTCTTGGAGGAGATCAGCCGGTCGACGCCGTAGAGGGCCACGCGGCGGTAGTCGCCGATGATGCGGCCGCGGCCGTACGCGTCCGGGAGGCCGGTCACGATGCCCGCCTTGCGGGCGGCGCGGATCTCGGGGGTGTAGGCGTCGAAGACGCCGGCGTTGTGGGTCTTGCGGTACTCCGTGAAGACCTTCTCCAGTTCCTCGGAGACCGGGTAGCCGTAGGTCTCCAGGGCGCCGGCGACCATTCGCCAGCCGCCGTAGGGCATGATCGCGCGCTTGAGCGGGGCGTCCGTCTGGAGGCCGACGATCAGGTCCTTGTCGCGGTCGATGTAGCCGGGGGCGTGCGCGGTGATGGACGACGGGATGTCGTGCGCGACGTCGTAGACGCCCTTCTCCCGTTCCTCCGGGAACTTGTCGGTGATCGCCTTCCATACGGCGGTGGTGCGTTCGGTGGGGCCGGCGAGGAAGGAGTCGTCGCCTTCGTACGGCGTGTAGTTCTGCTGAATGAAGTCGCGGACGTCGATGGCGTCGCGCCACAGGCCGCCCTTGAAGCCGTCCCAGGCCTCGCCGTTCTTCGTGGTCTCCACAGGGGTGGCAGTCATCACCGGCACCTTCTCCGAGTCGCCTCATCGCTTGTCTCCATTCCACGCCTTTTGATCGATCATCTGGTGCCGCGATGGTCCTGATCTCAGGCCCGAAGGTCCCCCAACCGACGGCCGCCGATCACTCACACCCGTCCTGAGCTGGGATTTCCCACAGGACGAAAGCCCCTCGTGCGCTTGTGAAAGCTTTCACAAGATTCTTCCGCCGCGAGGGAAAAGTCAGACAAGCTGCACCATGGCGAAGCCTGTGGATATCGCGACGCACGTCGTCACCAGCCCCGGCAGCATGAAGGAGTGGCTGACGACGAACCGGCCGACCCTCGTGGTACCGGTCCGGTCGACGTTGATCGCGGCGGTGAAGGTTCCGTACGTCGGCAGCAGGAAGTAGCCGTTGGCGGCGGGCCACATCGCGATGAGGAGCGGGGCCGGTATGCCCAGGGCAAGCCCTAGCGGCATCGGGGCCTTCGTGGTGGTGGCCTGACTGAAGAGCAGCGCGGAGAGGAGCAGCAGCATGATGGCGAAGAACCAGGGGTGGTCCTGCGCGACGCCGCCGAGGACGTCGGTGATCCGGGCCTCGTTGGCCCCGATGAAGGAGAGCCCGAGCCAGGACAGCCCGAAGACGCCGGTGACGGCGACCAGGCCGGACCTCGCCACGTCGGTGCAGGGGATGCGCGTGGCGTCGACGCGGCAGCACAGCAGGATCAGCGCGGCCACGGTCATCAGGAGGATCTCGATGGTCGCGGGCATGGAGAGCGGGCCCTTGCCGGCCGTGGGGCGCGGTCCCGGGAAGAGACCGCTGACGACGACGGCCGCGGTTCCGCCGAGGAAGAGGTACGCGGACCAGTGCGCCCGCGGTCGCAGCGGCGGCCGCGAGGCGGCTTCGGCTGGGGCGGGAGGCCCGGCTCCCCCTGCGGCCGGCCTCCGCAGGTACTCGGCGTCCCGGCTGAGCTCGTTGCCGACCCTGGACTGGACGGCGGCTGCGGCAAGGACGCCCAGCAGGGTCGCCGGGACCGCCACGGCCATGATGCGGGGCAGGTTCCAGCCGTCGCCGTCGAACATCACGATCATGGCGGCCATGGCCGCGGAGACGGGGGACGCGGTGATACCGAACGTGGCCGCGATGGAGGAGACGGCAATGGGCCGCTCGGGCCGGATACCGCCCTCGCGGGCCACGTCGTGGATGACCGGGAGGAGGGGGTAGAAGACGTGCTCCGTCCCGGCGCCGAGGGTGAACGCCCAGGAGACGAGGGGTGCGACGAAGACGATGCGGCGGGGGTCGCGCCGGATCGCGCGCTCGGCCCGGCCGACGAGGTAGTCGATGCCGCCGGCGGCCTCCATAGCTGACGCCGCCATGATCACCGCGAGGATGATCAGCATGACGTCGACGATGCCGGAGGTGTCGGCGTGTGCCACCCCGAAGGACGTGGCCAGTACGAAGACGCCGACGGCGCCCCAGAGCCCCATGGCGACCCCGCCCTTGCGGGAACCGAGCCAGATGGCCGCCACCATGACGGCGAGCTGAAGGAACATGCCGAGCACGGGCGTGGTCTTTCGGTGGGCTTGCCGACCGGGGCCCGGCAGCCCATCGCCCCGCAGGCTCGGGGCCTGCGGGGCGGGTCCGGGCCCGGCCGGCCGGGTTCCGGTGCCGGAGTTCCGGGTTCCCCGGCCGGGTGCCCGCACCCCGGGGCGCGGTGGTCAGATTCCCCGGCCGGGTGCCCGCACTCGGGGTGCCCGGGGGCCCGGGGCGGGGTGGTGGGCTTGGGTCAGCTGGGGGCTTCCGCGTTCTTGCGGGCGTAGAACCACCAGGTCACGACCACGCAGCTGGCGTAGAAGGCCACGAAGCCCCACATGGCGCTGGTCACCGCGAAGTTGGCGAACATCGCCGGGATGAAGAAGAAGCCGTAGGCGGCGATGGCCGCGGTGAAGCCCGTCACCGCGCCGGACTCGATCTCCGCCTGCTTCAGGGCTGCCGCGTACCGCGGCGTGCCCTCCGTCAGGCCCTTCAGGTGCTGGGCCCGGAAGATGACCGGGATCTGCCGGAAGGTCGAGCCGTTGCCGATGCCGGAGAAGAAGAAGGCCGCCAGGAAGCAGAGGAAGAAGCCGTGGAAGGAACCCTGATCAGAGCCCCCGGGCAGGAAGTTGATCACGCCGATGATCGACGCGCCCATGCCCACGAAGGAAAGGATCGTCACCCGGGCGCCGCCCAGCTTGTCGGCGATCCAGCCGCCCGCCCAGCGGGCCAGGGCGCCCAGGGCCGGGCCCATCCAGGCGTACGTCGCGACCGAGTAGGCCGGGAAGGTGGTCTTGATGAGCAGCGGCAGGGCGGCGGCGAAGCCGATGAAGGAGCCGAAGGTGCCGACGTAGAGCCAGGTCATCAGCCAGTTGTGCTTGCGCTTGAAGATGATCTTCTGCTGGCTGAAGGGGGTGGAGGCGACCTTGAGGTCGTTCTGGCCGAACCAGGCGACCGCCGCGAGCACGAGCAGGACCGGGATCCAGACGAATGCGGCGTTCTGGAGGTAGATCTCCGAACCGTTGGCCTTCTTCTGGCCGGCGCCGATGGCCAGGACGGAGGACGTGATCAGGATGGGGGTGAGCAGCTGGACCACGGACACGCCGAGGTTCCCGAGGCCGCCGTTGATGCCGGTGGCGTTGCCCTTCTCCCGCTTCGGGTAGAAGAAGCCGATGTTGGCCAGGGAGGAGGAGAAGTTCGCGCCGCCGATCCCGCAGAGCGCGGCGATCGCGACCATCGTGCCGTAGGAGGTGTCCGGGTCCTGTACCGCGAAGCCGAGCCACAGCAGCGGCACGACCAGTACCGCTGTGGAGAGGGCGGTGAAGCGGCGCTGTCCGACCATGGGGCCGAGGAAGGTGTAGAAGATCCGGGCGGTTCCGCCGGTGATGCCGGGGACGGCCGTCAGCCAGAACAGCTGGGACTGGGAGAAGCCGAACCCGACGTCCTTCAGGTTGGTCGCGGTGATGCTCCACACCTGCCAGACCACGAAGGCCACCAGCAGCGCCGGGACGGCGAGCCACAGGTTCCTGGTCGCGACCTTCTTGCCGGTGGAGTGCCAGAAAGACGGATCCTCCGGTGTCCACTCCGTGATGGTGCGGCCCGGGCGGTACTGCGCCGGGTCGGCGAGGACCTCGGGCGCTTGCTGCGTGGCGGAACTCATGGCGTGGTCCTGAACATTGAGACGGGTCCTGACCTATCCAGACTCCGCCCCGGGGGGTGGGCTGCGGCAGGGGCGAACGTCGTGTGGGCGGCGGGACCTTGTCCCGCCGCCGGCGGTCCCTTCGTCTTGCGGCGGGAGGGCGGGCCGGGCCGGTACGAGTCCGCCCGGGGTACCCGGCGGCCGCCGGCCGCGCGCCTCGCGGGCCGTGCGGCCGGGCCCTGGTGTGCTGGGCGGTATGACGTACGTACCGATGACCGCCCGCAGCCGCGACGAGGGGCACCGGACGGCGACCTCGCTGGAGCTGTTCTTCGACCTCTGCTTCGTCGTCGCGATCGCCCAGGCGGGGGCGCGGCTGGTGCACGCGCTGGCGGAGGGCCATCCGGGGTCCGGGGTGGTCGGCTACTTCTTCGTCTTCTTCGGTGTGTGGTGGGCGTGGATGAACTTCACGTGGTTCGCCTCCGCCTACGACTGCGACGACGTGCCGTACCGGATCGCGACGCTGGTGCAGATCGCCGGTGTGCTGGTCTACGCGGCGGGGGTGAGCCAGGCCTTCGACGAGAACGACTGGACCGTGGCCGTCATCGGCTACCTGATCATGCGGGTGGCGCTGACGGCGCAGTGGCTGCGCGCGGCGGCCGGGGAGACCGGCGAGGCGCGGGCGGCGGCGTTGAAGTACGCGGCGGGTCTGGTGGTCTGTCAGGCGGGCTGGGTGGGGCTGCTGTTCGCTCCGGAGGGTTCGAAGCGGTGGCTGTTCCTGGTACTGGTGGTGGCCGAGCTGATGGTCCCGGTGCTGGCCGAGCGTGGGCACCAGACGCCTTGGCACGCCCATCACATCGTGGAGCGGTACGGGCTGTTCACCATCATCGTGCTGGGCGAGACCATCGCGGCGAGCACGGTGGCGGTGAAGTCGGCACTCGACGAGCACGAGGCGCTGGACGAGCTGCTGCCCATCGCGGGGGGCGGGCTGCTGATCGTCTTCGCCGCGTGGTGGATCTACTTCGCGGTGCCGATGCACGAGCGGCTGAACTCCAACCGGGAGGCGATCCCGTGGGGCTACGGCCACCTGCTGATCTTCGCCTCGGGTGCGGCGATCGGTGCGGGCATCGAGGTCGCGGTGGAGCACGCGGTCGGCAAGGCGCACATCTCGCAGGTGGCCGCGAACGCCGCCGTCACCGTGCCGGCGGCACTGTTCCTGCTGATGGTGTGGCTGCTGCACTCGCGCCACTTCAAGCGCGGTCTGGCCCAGCAGCTGGTGCTGCCGGTGGCGGCGCTGGCCCTCCTCGCCTGCACGTGGGCCGGTTCGTACGCGGTCCTGTACGCGGGGCTGGTGGCGACGGCCACGGTGGCGGTCGGTGTGACCCTGTCCGTCCGGGGCGAGCAGCACGCCCGCGCCGGGGCCGGAGTCTGAGCCCGCGGCCGTCACCCCCACGCCCCCGAGCCCGTTCAGCAGCTCAGCGGAACGGCTACAGGAAGAGACAGCCCCCATGACACTCCCCCCGCAGCGGCACGGGTCCGGAACCGGCTCCGGAGCGGAACTGGCCGAGCCGGGCTTCTGGCAGCGGCCCCCCGACCAGCGCCTGGCGGCCTTCGCCCGGCTGCGCGCCCTGGACTCGCCGGTGTTCGTCCCCGAGGGCGGCGGCCACTGGGCCCTGGTGCGCCATGCGGACGTGCAGGAGGCGAGCCGCCTGCCGAAGGTGTTCGCGAGCGCGCCGGGGGTCACGACGCCGGAGCCGGCGCGGTGGGTGCGGGCGCTGTTCGGGGACTCCATGGTCAACCTGGACGGGGCGGACCACGCCCAGTTGCGGAAGATCGTGCAGCGGGCGTTCACTCCGCGGCTGCTGGCGGCGGCGGAGGAGGACATCCACGCGGTCGCGGCGCGGATCGTGGACGACGTCCTGGCCGAGGGGCCCGACGAGTTCGTGTCGGCGGTGTCCTCGCGGCTGCCGCTGGAGGTCATCTGCAACATGATGGGAATCCCGGAGCACTACCGGGCGGAGATCGCCGACCGGGTCAACCACGCCTCCGAGAACATCGGAGTGGAGCGCGGGCTGGCGGCCCGGCTGCGGATGCCCGGGCGGGGTCTGCGGGCCCTGGCCCGGATGCAGCGGATGGTGGCGGGGATCGGGCGGGAGCGGCGCCGCAACCCCACGGACGATCTGATCTCGGCCCTGGTGTGCGCGAACGTGGACGGTCAGGCGCTGGGTGCCCGGCAGCTGGGGGCGTTCTTCAGCCTGCTGATGGTGGCGGGGGTGGAGACCACCCGCAACGCCATCAGTCACGGGCTGACCCTGCTGACGGACTTCCCTGAGCAGCGGGACCTGCTGCTGTCGGACTTCGAGAAGTACGCGGACGGCGCGGTGGACGAGATGATCCGGCATTCGACGCCGATCATCCAGTTCCGGCGGACGGTCACGGCCGAGCACACGCTGGGCGGGCACCTGTTCCGGCCCGGGGACAAGGTGGTGTTGTATTACGCGTCGGCCAACCGGGACGAGGCGGTCTTCCCCGACCCGGACGCCTTCGACGTCACCCGTTCCCCGAATCCGCACCTGGGGTTCGGTGGCGGCGGACCGCATTTCTGCCTGGGCGCGCACCTGGCCCGGGTGGAGATGAAGGCACTGTTCCGGGAGCTGCTGACGCGGCCGGTGGGGCTGCGTGCGGTGGGCCTGCCGGATCTGGCGGGGTCGAACTTCGACAACCGGGTCCGTTCGCTGCGGTTCGCCTTCGAGCGCCCCTGACGGCGGGCGGGCCGGGGTCCTGCGACGGCCGGGCGGGGGGGCCGGGCGGGGGCCGGGCGGGGGGCCGGCCGCCGGGCAGGCTGGGAGCCCGGCGGCCGGGGCACGGCTGCCGCCGCAGGCGCGGCGGCGGCTGCCGCGAAAGGGGGCCGGCCCGGGAGACGGCCGGCGGGGGGTGGGGCGGGGAGGGGGAGGGGGGTGGGGCCCCCTCTGGGGGCTAGCGCTGGAGGGTCTGCACCGTGACCAGGCAGTGGGCGCTGCCGGTCAGGACTCCTTCGTCGCCGGCGAAGTCCTTGAGGGCCTCCGGGCTCACCGGCTGGCCGGGGACGGCCTCGGGCCAGGCACGCGTGGCGAAGAGGAAGTAGACCTGGCCGCTCTCGTTCGCCGCCGCCGCCCACTCGTCGGGGGCGGTGCAGGTGGCGTTCAGTCCGGGCAGGGTCAGCGCGATCTGGTTGTCCGCGAGGATGACCTTCACGTCGAACTTCTGCGGGTTCGCGGTGCCGTCCATGACCACGTCGCCGATGGGCAGGCCCAGCTCCTCCAGCAGCCCCCGGGCGGCGGCCTCGCTCCCCTCCCGGCCCTGCGGGCCGTCGCCGAGCGTGTAGGCGAGCAGGTACGGCATGTTGTGGCCCTCGGCGGGGTCGCCGATCCAGGCGAGCACGGAAAGGGTGCCGAGCTGGGTCCGGTCGATTTCGGCTTGCGTAGAAGTCATGCGCGCACCTTAGTGCTCCGGCGCCGGGCCCTTTCACGGCCTTTCACCCGGGCGGGCTAGACCGACCAGAATCCCCCTCCGGAATTCGTCTGCATGTTCGCGTCCTGGTACTGGACCCGCACGATCTTCTGGTTTTCCGGAATTTCGAACACGACCCATCCTTCGGCCCGCTCACCGACCGCGAGGGAATCGAAGACGAGTGGTTTCCCGGTCGTCAGTTCGCCGGTGCGCACCACCGGGTGGCGCTTGCCCGCGCCGTCGTACGCCCACATGCGCCCGAGCGCCCCGTACGAGGCGCCGCCGACGTTGACGAACGACATCGAGGCGGCCACCCAGCGCTTCCCGGCGGGCGGCTGGAAGTTCGGCTCGACGCTGACCGCCGGGTCCACGAACGCGCCCAGCACCACCTGGAGATGGCGTCCCACCTCGTGCCCCTGCACCCGTACGGAGTCACCCACATGGGCGTCCTTCGCGGCGCCGGGCACCGCCCCCGCCCGGTCCTGGACGGCGGGGTCCTCGTCGGCGCCGGCGGCCCCGTCGTCGACCGGGACGGCGGGCGCCGCGGCGGGGGCGAGCGCCGCCCCCTCGGGGGCGCTCTGGCAGGCGGTGGCGGTGAGCAGCAGGACGGGCAGCAGGGCGGCGGCGGCGAGCGCGGAGGCGGAGGCGGAGGAAGCGTGCTGACGCATACGGAACCCCTTCGGGGATCTTCGGGGCGGGGAGTATTTCTCGCCAGTCTCACGCGCCCGAGCAGGGAATTGCACACACCGACACGAGCGCGCACGGAACGAGTTGCCCGCCAATTGCCAGCACAATGCGTTCCGGCGGAATCCCGCCAGCCGCACCCACCTGGAGGAAGAATGCGTACGTCCGCCCGCCGAATCGCCGTCGGGGCCTTCTCCGCCCTGGCCGCGACCGCCCTGTTCACGGCTCCCGCCCACGCCACCGTTTTCAACCAGGGAATTTCCGTACAGTCGGAAGCTCACATCGCCCCGGACGGGACCGTCATCCTTTCAGGGACCTACCACTGCGAACTGCCCTCACCCTCGGGGGCGGTTCAGATCAAGGCCACCCTCGTCCAGGACCGCACCCGGCTGAGCATCGGCGCGGGCCAGGTCGTCTGCGACGGCCGGGAGCACCGCTGGGAGGCGGCCAGCCCGCTGACCGCCGGCGTGCACCAGGGCCCTGCGACCGCCGTCGCGGAGCTCCAGGAGATCCACATGTCCGGGCTGATGCCGCGGGCGATCGACACGGTCGCGCAGGACACCCGGGACGTCGAGGTCATCGACCACCGGTAGTCGCGGGTGGCACGCCCGCGAGGTCCGGTAGCCGCCGCTACCGGCACTCCGGGGCGACACCGGTCATGGACATGAACGCAACCGTCCGGCAGCTGGGGTCCGTAGGGGGGCGGGCCGCCGTCCGGTCCGCGAGGGACTGCCCCCCGGCTGCCAGCAGCAGGGCCACGAGTGTCGCCACGATGCCCGTGACAGTGCCCCGGTTCAGGCGGCGCACGGCTCGATCCGAATGCCACGCATCGGTTTCATGGCCGCATCATCACCCCACCCGCGCCACCCCACAACCCGGCGTGACCGCCCCCTCACCCACTGCCGCGCGGGCCGCCCTCACCCACTGCCGCGCTGCCGCCCCACCCACGGCCGCGCGGGTCCCCCTCACCCACGGCCGCGCGGGCCGTCCTCACCCCGTGCCGCGCCGTACGCCGCCCGCGTCGAACTCACACCACACGGCCTTCCCGTCGCCCCGCGACTCCACCCCCCAGTGCGTCGCGAGCGCGTCCACCAGCAGCAGCCCGCGCCCCGTCGTGGCGGCCTCGCCCGGGGTGCGCCGGCGCGGCCAGACGCTGGAGCGGTCCTTGACCCACAGCCGGATGCGCCGTACGGGTTCGGGCAGCACCTCCATGGTCAGCACCGCCCCGCCGTCGGTGTGGAGCAGGGCGTTGACCAGCAGCTCCCCCGCCGCCAGCTCGACGTCGTCGGCCAGTTCGGCCATGCCCCAGTCGCGCAGGGCCTGCCGCAGGGCGTAGCGGGCCTCGGACAGCCCTTCCGGGTCGGCCTGGTGGACGTACTGGTGGATGCGCGGCGCCCGGTGCGTGCCCGGGTCAGGGGCCCTGCGGAGCACGAGGAGGGCGACGTCGTCGCCCGAGCCCCAGCGTTCCCAGAGCCGGTCGGAGAGGTGGTCGGCGAGGGCGCCGGCGCCCTGGGGGCCGCTGCGGACGGCGTGGGCGAGGGCTTCCATGCCGGCGGTGATGGTGGTGCCGGGTTCCTCCACGAGCCCGTCGGTGCACAGGACGAGCGTCTCGCCGGGTACGAGGTCGAGGCGGGTCTCGGGGAAGTCCTCCTGCTCGAAGACGGAGGCCAGGCCCAGCGGGAGGCCGCCGCGGACGTTGGGCCAGCCGGTTCGGCCGTCCGTGTGCCGGATGAGCGGGCCGAGGTGGCCGGCGCGGACGGCTCGTACGCCTCCGGTCTCCAGGTCGACCTGCGCGTACATGCAGGTGGCGAAGCGTTCGGTGTCGAGTTCGGCGAGGAAGCGGGAGGCTCGGGCGAGGACGGTGGACGGTGGGTGTCCCTCGCCCGCGTAGGCGCGCAGCGCGATGCGCAGCTGGCCCATGATGGCGGCGGCGTGCGTGTCGTGGCCCTGTACGTCGCCGACGACGATGCCGACGCGGTCGCGGGGCAGGGCGATGACGTCGTACCAGTCGCCGCCGACCTCCCGGCCGCTCCAGGCGGAGTGGTAGCGGACGGCGATCTCGCCGCCGCTGATGTCGGGGATGCGCCGGGGCAGCATGGCGGCCTGGAGGCCGGTGGCGAACTCCCGCTCCTGGTCGAAGAGCAGGGCCCGTTGGAGGGACTGGGCGACGATGCCGGCCAGGCCGAGGCAGAGGTTGCGTTCCTCGGGGCTGAACTCGTTGCGGCGGCGGTAGAAGAGCACGAGGCCGCCGATGGCCTGGGCCTGGGCGATCAGCGGGAGGTAGGCGGCCGCGTCGTAGTGGATGCGGCGCAGGTAGTCGGCGAGGAGCGGGAATTCGCCGGCGAGTTCGGTGAGCGAGGTGACGAAACGTGCCTGCCGGCTGAGGATGGCCTGGGACAGCGGCAGTGAGCCGTCCAGGCGGGTGAACTTGCGTTCGCTGAGGATCTCCAGGGTTTCCCCGCTCAGCGCGATGATCTTGATGGTGCCGTTTTCGACGAGGCCCAGGGCCAGTCCGTCCGCGCCGAGGCGTTCCAGGGCTCCCGCGCCGGTCAGGGCGGCGGTCACGTCGTCGACGGTCACGGCCCGCGACAGGGCCTCGGTGGTGCGCTGCACGATGGCGGCCTGCTGGGTGCGGGCGTTCTCCAGTTTCCGCAGCACCGTCGCGTGGGCGAGCTCGGCGGTGGCGTCGCGGACGATGCCCACGACCCGCAGGGGCCGGCCGTCCGGGTCGCGCAGCACCCGGCCGGTGGTGTGGGTCCACTGGTCGCGGCCGTCGCGCCGGCGCACGGTGAAGTACGAGCCGTACGTCGCCCCGCCGGACTCCAGCACTCTGTTGACGGTGTCGGAGAGGCGGGCCGCGTCGTCGGACGGGATCCGCGTGCCGAGGCCTTCGGGGGTGTGGTCGAACTCCGCCGCCTCCAGGTCGAAGACGGCCAGCCCGGCCTCGTCCAGGCTGAGGGTGCCCGCGTCGAGGTCCCATTCGAAGCTGCCCATGCCGTTGAGCGCGAGCCGCTCCCCCGGGCCCGTCACGGGGTCCGGTGCAACCCGCTCCGGTTCGTCGCGCTCCGCCGCTGCCACGAGAGACACACCACCTAACGGCCTGGCCAGCACGGCTGGGAGATGAGCCGCTCCCACTCCTCGTCAGGATGCCCCGGGAGGGTGCGTCCGGCCTCCCGCCAGCGCTTGACGAGGGAGAGGTAGATCGAGGGCTGGTCCCCGGATCCGACGGGGGCGGGGCCCCGCCGGCCGTACGGTGTGCCGGCGGCCGCCCGGGGCGGTGTGCCCCCGGCGGGCCGGGCCATGGGCTGCTCCCCGCGGCTGGCGGGGATGCGCACCCAGCCCCGGCCGCCCTGTGCTCGCTCCGCGCCCATCGCGGACCCCTCTCAGGTTTCGGCGTAGCTACGTCTCCGGACGCCCGGCGGCGGCCCGGACCGGCCGGGCACCGCCGGGGGTGCCCGGCAGCGGACCCCGGGCACCGAGGCGCCTGCGGACTCCCTTCACCAGTCTCCCCGCCGTGAACCCCGCACCGTGCACGAATCGCATGGAAGGTCCGAATGAGGGAGCCGTCAGCAGGCCCGCGAAGAACAGCCCCGGCCAGGACGACTCGAAGCCCGCGCTCAGCTCCGGGGTGCCGCTGCCGCCGACGGTGGCCAGCGCGGCCCGCAGGCGGGCGTCGAGCATGTCCAGCCGGTCCAGCCCGGGCGCGAACCCGGTCGCCGCGATGACGTGCGCCGTGTCCAGTACGACGGACTCCCCGGCGGCCGTGGTCAGCCCGAGCCGGGTCCGGCCGCCCACCGCAACCGCCCGGTTCAGCCGGTGTCCCATGAGCGCGGGCACGCGCCGCTCGAAGCGGTCCCGCAGCCACCACGCCCCGGCGGGCCCCAGGGCCGTCGCGGCGATCCGCTCCCGGGTCGGCGCGGGCAGCCGCCGCACGGCCCACGGCAGCTCCGACCACACCCAGCTGCGCCATCCGGTGCCGAGCCCGCTGTGCGGCTCCCGCAGGGCCCGCCCGAGCGGCCGTTCCAGGGGCTGCGGGACGGTGTTCCAGTTCAGCCGGGAGCGCCTGGCCACCAGACAGGGCCGGGCACCGGCCTCGGCGAGCAGGGCCGCCGTCTCCAGCGCGGCCTGCCCGGCGCCCAGGACGGCCACCTCCAGCCCGGCGAAGCGGGACAGGTCGCGGTGGCCGCTGCTGTGCGAGTAGTGGCCCGGGGGCAGCTCGGCCAGCGCTTCGGGGTAGTGGACGAAGGGCATCACCCCGACGGCCACGGCCACCGTACGGGCGAGCAGCGGCGGCCCCTCGGCGGTGCGGACGAGGAACCCGTCGCCCTGCGGGGTGACCTCGGTGACGGTGGCCTCCTCCACCTCGGGCAGGCCCGCGTGCCGGGCGAACCAGAGCCCGTAGGAGCTGAAGGTGCCGATCGGCAGGGGGCTGGCGTGCTCGGCGGTCAGGCCCCGGGTGGCGCAGTAGTCGGCCAGGGTGTAGCGGCCGCCGGGTGCGGAGAGGTTCGAGGACCAGGGCTCCGATTTCAGGTACATGCCCTCGGGCATGTGGTCCCGCCAGGACGCCATGGGCCGGCCCAGCACCCGTACCCCGAGTCCGGCCGCCGCCGCGTGTGCGGCGATCGACAGCCCGTACGGGCCGGCGCCGATCACCACGAGATCGTCCGTCCGCCTCACGGCCACTCCTTTCACCACGTCCTCACCGGGTCACCGCACCACCACGTCGCGGGGGTCACCGGGTCGCCACGTCGCCGGATCCCCGCAACCACCGCGTCACCACACCACCGCGTCACGGGCGTCGCCGCGCCGGGTGTCACCGCACCGCCGGATCAAGACACCGCGTCACATGTCACGGCGTCACGGCGGCTCCGTCCCAGGGACGTCGCCGCACCAGGGCGTCACCGCGTCACATGGCACGGCGTCACCGTGCCCCTGCCCCGCACCGCACCACCGCACCACGGCGCCACGGCTCTACCCCGTCACCCCGTCACGGCGCCACCCGTCACCCCCGCCACCGCGTCACCGCGTCACCAGCTCGTCCGGTTCCGCCGAAGCCCCCGGCGGGGCCTCGCGCGCCGCCGGTTCCGGGGACTGCGGCCGCAGCCACGCCCGTTCGCCCCCGCGCTGGCGCGGCGCCCGGACCGCCCGGACCGTACGCCGCCCCTGGGCGGGTACTCCGCGCAGCACGCTCGCGCCCTTGCCGAAGCCGCGCCGCAGGAACGCGCCGAGCATCGCCAGGAACGGCCACAGGTCGTCGAGGGCGAACCAGGCCGCCTCCACCCGGCCCCGTTCCCCGCGCGGCAGCGCCCGTACCGGGCCGGGCGACGGCGCGCCGCGGCCCCGCTCCCCGCCCCGGGCCGCCGCCGGCCGCGGCCGGGCCCCGCCCTCGGGCCGCCGTCCGCCGGGCAGCACCGGCCCCGGCACGGACGCGACGCCGGAGCCCGCGCCCGAGCCCGCGCCCGAGCCCGCCCCCGCGCCGGAGCCCGCACCAGAACCCGCGGTGGATCCGGCGACCGCCCCCGGGGGCGGGGCCTGGCCGGGCACGGCCCGGGCGGCGCGGCGGGGCAGCGAGCGGCCCCGTACGGCGGCCAGCACCGCGTAGTTCTCCGCCACGAAGACCCGCCCGGGCCCGCCCGTCGGCGCCGGCACCCGCTGACCCGTCAGGTCCAGGTACATGGCCTGGACGACGTCCAGCCCCGCGTCGTCGGTGAACAGCCTGAACTGCGCTCCCGGGCGCGGGTTGAAGTCCACCAGCCGGAACGTGCCGCGCTCGTCCCGGCGGAAGTCGAGGTCCAGGATCCCGTGGTAGCCGAGCCGCTGCGCGAGCCGCAGCCCCGACTCCTCCACGGCCGGGTCCGGGAGCCAGCGCCCCACCGCCGTCAGCCCGGTCCGCACCGGCCAGGACAGCTCCTTGCGGCCCGACCCGGCCAGCAGCGGGCGCCCGCCCCGGGCGAAGGCCCCGTGGAAGAACCAGTCGGTGTCCGGTCCGGCGGGCAGGAACCGCTGGAGCAGCAGCCGGCTCCCCGCCTCGGCGGACCGTTCGTACAACCGGCGCGCCTCGGCGGCGGTGTTGACGAGTGTGGTGCTCCGCAGCCCGGCCCCGGCCGGCAGCAGCCACGGCCGGCTCCACTTCGCCACCACCGGCAGCCCCAGCCGCCAGGCGGCCTGCGCGGCCTCGCCGCCGCTCGCCGGGATCACGGTCTCCGGATGCGGGACGCCCCAGCGGGCGCAGAGCCGCGACAGCTCGGCCTTGTCCGCCACCCGCGCGGGCAGGCCGTCGGGCTGATGGGGGATCCGGAAACGGTCCGTCAGCATCGGGGCCACCCGGGCCACGGCGATCGCGCTCAGGTCGTCCATGGCGACGAGCACCGCGGGCCGCCCGATCCGTTCCGACACCCCGACCAGGCACTCCAGCAGCGCCTCGGGCGCCTCGGGGTCCACCCCGCCGGCGGGACCGGCGTGCACCGCGCGCAGATAGCGCGAACGCCCCACGGGACCTCCTCCGGCTTCGACGACGGCATGGACCTCCACGCCCTTGCGCCCCAGGGATCTGACGGCGCCGAGGGTTCCGTGGTGGAACGGGTTCCGGTCGAGTCTGAGCAGAACGGCGGGCACATGGGCGTCGTACGCGTACATGGGAACGGTGTCTTTCACCTAGTCGGACCAAGCGGAGAAGATGCGCACCTGCGAATGGCCTACGGAGCGGCCACCGGACAGGCCATTCGTCAGATCTGATGCCTAACGTCTTGTGCAAGCACACCGGTTCGCGACAGCTCGGGAGATGCCATGCCCAGACCACGCCACCGCCTGGTGAGCACCTGCGTCGGTACGGTCACGGCCGGGCTGCTCGCCACCGGCGCCGCACTCGCGGCCCCGGACGACGAGCCCCCCAAGGGCTCCGACACCGCCATGGGCGCCTACCTCGGCTACGGGCCGCCCGGCGTCGCCCGGATCCCGTACCTGTCCCACTGGCTGGGCGGCCGGGACATCCGGGTGGGACACACCTATCTTCCGGGCGACCAGTGGGCCGGGATCGAGGGCAACGTGGACTTCCTCTCGGACTGGGCCGAGTGGCGCCGGGCCCGGGACGACCGGATGTTCGTCCTCAACGTGCCCATGCAGGCCCGCAACGAGGACCGGGTGCCCGACTGGCAGGTGGCCCAGCTGATCCGGGCCGGCGCGGAGGGCCAGTACGACCGGCACTTCCGCAAGCTCGCGGAGCGGCTGGTGGCCCTGGGCGTGCCGGACACGGTGATCGTGCTCGGGTGGGAGATGAACGGCACCACGTACACCCACCGGTGCGCGCCCGACCCGCAGAACTGGAAGGCGTACTGGAGGCGGGTGGTCACCGCGATGCGCTCGGTCCCCGGACAGGAGTTCACGTTCGACTTCGCCCCGAACCGGGGGACGGACGCGATCGGCTGGACGAAGTGCTACCCGGGCGACGACGTGGTCGACGTCATCGGCATGGATTCGTACGACCAGGGGCCGGGGCGGACCTTCGAGGACCACGTCCGGCAGCCGTACGGGCTCCAGCAGCACGTCGACTTCGCGAAAGCACACGGCAAGCGGATCTCGTACCCGGAGTGGGGGCTGTTCCGCAACGGCGACAACGCGGAGTACGTGCGGCAGATGCTGAAGTGGATCGAGCAGCACAAGCCGCTGTACCACACCATCACCGACTACTGCCCGCACGGCGTCTGGCGGTGCAAGCAGAACCCGCAGTCGGCGAAGGTCTTCCGCGAGGCGATGGGCGAGCACAAGCCGACCGGTCCGACGCCGCCGGTGGTGCCGACGCCCGCCATCCCGACCCCGGTGGTCCCGACGCCCTCCCTGCCCGCGCCGGCCGTCCCGACGCCCGTGTTCCCGACGCCCTCCGTGCCCGCGCCCCAGCTCCCGTCCCCGCAGGTCCCCGCACCGGACAAGCCCAAGCCCGAGGCCCCGAAGCCGGACGTGCCGAAGCCCGAGACGGCCAAGCCCGAAGCCCCCAAGCCCGAGACGGCCAAGCCCGACGTCCCGAAGCCGGACGTCCCCAAGCCCGACGTCCCCGCCCCCCAGACCCCGGCGCCCGAGGCCTCCGTGCCGCCGGTCGCGCCGGCCCCGCAGGTGCCCACGCCCGACCCGAGCCCGGACGTGCCGGCCCCGAGCCCCGAGGTCTCCGTCCCGCCGCTCGAACCCGCTCCCGTCGACCCGGTCCCCGTCGACCCGGTTCCGGTCGACCCGGTCCCCGCCGAGCCCACGCCCGCCGTCCCGTCGCCCGAGGTCTCGGTGCCGCCCGTTCTCCCGCCGGCACCGTCCCCGGCGGCCACGGAGCCCGCACCGCCCGTCCTGTCCCCGACCCCCCTGGCGCCCCGGCCGCAGCCGACCGCGCCGCCGCAGCCGAAGCCCGAGCCCAGGCCCGAGCCGAAGCCCCAGCCCAACGACAGCCGGCAGTGGTGCCTCCCGCTCGACTTCGGCGAGTGGCTGAACTCCCTCGTCGGCAACCAGTCGCTCTGCTTCCGCTTCGACTGGGGCGACGACTCCGGCTTCTGGCCCTTCTAGCCGGGTCATCGCACCCGCAGTTCGTTCAGCCGCGCCCGCCAGTCCCGGGCGGCCGGCAGCGCCTCGCGCAGCGCGTCCACCGCCCGCTCGCGTCCCGTGATCTGCGACTCGTGCAGCCGCAGCAGGGGCGCGAGCGCGTGCGTGGCCAGCAGCAGCCGCTGGTTGACCACGGTGTCGGGCCGCCAGTGGTTCTTGTACGGCTCGTTGCCGCGCAGGAAGCTCACCACCGGCCGGCCCTCCTCCAGGGCCCGGCCCGCCTCGTAGCGCAGCAGCAGCGTCGCGACGTCCACCTTCCGCTCGCGCAGGTCCGGATCGGCCCCGTACAGGTAGCCGCCGCTCAGCGCGGCCGACAGCAGCGTGACGTTGGCCGCCACCACCTTCCCGTCCAGCCGGAACTCGGTGAGGCGGCCCTCCCCCGCCCGGACCATCCGCCGCGTAGCCCGGGTCAGGTGCTCGGCGAAGCGCGGCTTCAGGTGTTCGGGGGTCACCCCGCGGCCCCGCCACTGCTTCTCGTGGAGGCGCAGCAGGGTCCGTACGGCCTGCGGCACCTCCCGTTCGGTGACCTCGTGCTCCTCGATCCCCGCCGCGTCGGTCTTGCGGAGCTTGGCCCGCACCCGCTGGGCGCCGGAGGCGGGCATCCGCTTGACGAGCTGGTCGAAGGGGAGGGCGGGCAGCTCCATGCAGGTGGAGTCGGGGACCGTGCTGCCCACCCCGGGCCAGGCCGCGTACACCGCTTCGGCGGCGGCCCCGGGCCGTACCTCGCGCAGGTCGACGACGGCGGCGCGTGCGGCGCGGTGCAGCCCGTGGGCGAGGGCGGGCACGACCTGGCCGGCGTGTTCGGCGGCGACGAGCACGTCGAAGTAGTCGGTGATCGGTCCGCCGAGGGGCACCAGCCGTGGCAGCGGCCGGTGTACGAGCATCAGTGCGGCCGCGCCGACGAGTTCCTCGCCGCGCCGCACCAGCAGGACCCGGAGCCGGCCGTCCTTCCCGTACGACAGCCACCAGGAGTGCAGCCAGGCGTGGCTCTGGAAGGGGGTGGCGGTGGGGCAGTTCCGGACGAGCCGGTTCCAGGACTCCTCCAGCGCGGCGAACTGCCGGGAGTCTCGGCACAGCGTCACCGTCAGGGCCCCGGCGGAGCCCTGTGTCATCGCACGGACTCCTTCTCCTTGGTCTCGGAGTGCTCGCCCTGGGCGGGCAGGGAGGCGTACTCCTCCACCACCGGGCGGGCCGTGCCCTGGTCCTTGCGGCGGGCCGGGCGGGCCAGCAGCCACAGGCCGCCGAGGAGGCCGCCGGCGCACAGTCCGACGGCGCCGCTGATCGCGGCGGACGGCGAGACGGGGTCGCTGGGGGCGACGGCCTGGTTGAAGAGGAGCAGCTGCACCCCGGTGTTCTTCGCGGCCTGGTTGCTGCTCAGGGAGAGGGCGTCGGCGACGGCGTTGGCGATGTCGGCGGCCTCGGAGGGGCTCTTGGAGGTGCCGGTGATGGCGATCATCGGCGAGTCGGGGGAGGTCTCGGCGCGGACCTGGGTGCGCAGCCGGCGGGCGTCGATGCCGGCGCGGGGCTGGGCGTAGGCGAGGGTGGAGCTGCTGGTGGCGATCCGGCCGTAGGCCTGGGCGAAGCCGAGGGCGGTGGCCGGTTCGGTGGTGTCGTCGGGCACGGCGACGACGTAGCTGGTGGCGGCGTACTCGGGGGCCTTGACGACCCCGTACGCGCCGCCCGCGGCCAGGCCGAGCAGGGCGCAGGCGGGCAGTGGCCACCAGGCGGGGGGCGGCAGGAGCCGGCGCTTCTTCTCGGAGCGGTGGTCGGACTTCTTCTGGTCGGCGGTGTCGGCCATGTGCGGAGCCTTCCTGGGTGGAGGGGAGTGCGTTCGGTCCCGGCCGTTCCGCCGGCCGGGGTGTGGTTCGGGGTCAGCCGTTGCCGCCCGGCGCGGCGGGGGCCGGCCCGGCGGGCGTCTGCTGCCCGGGGCCCGGGAGGGTCAGGGCCGCTCCCGCCGTGGGGTGGTGCGCCGGGCCCGCGACGCCGGCGCCGGTGGCGGCGGCGGGCCCGGGCACCGGCGCGGCGGTCCCCGGCGCCGGATCCGACGCGCGGCCGGCGGCGGCGGCCGGACCCGACCCGGCGGCGGCGGCCGGACCCGACCCGGCGGCGGCGGCCGGACCCGACCCGGCGGCGGCGGCCGGACCCGGCCCGGCGGCGGGAGCCGGAGCCGCAGCCGCCACCGGCGCCCGCGTCGCGGCCGCGCCCGGGGCCGGACCCGGCTCGTCGTCCCCCTCCGGCGGCGCGGCCAGCGCGAGGGCGTACACGTCCAGCAGCTGCCGGGCGGTGCGCGTGATGTCGTACCGGCGCACCACCGGGGGCGGCGGCAGCCGGCGCGCGCCCGCTTCCATGTGCCCGCGCAGCGCGGCGACCAGTTCCTCCGTGCCGGTGCCGATCCGCCGGGCTCCGGGGGCCTGCACCGCGGGGAGGTCGTCGATGGCGGGGCAGGTGACGTGCAGGACGGGCAGCCCGGCGGCCAGCGCCTCGACGACGGCGAGTCCGAACGCCTCTTCCCGCGACGGGGAGACGAAGACGTCCATGGCGGCCAGCAGGGCGGGGATGCCGGGGGTGCGGCCGCCGGGGCCGTCGCCCAGCGGGTCCCGCTCGCCCAGCAGGTGGATGCGGCTCTGGGCGCCCAGTTCGGCGGCGAGCGTGCGCAGCGCGGCCCGTTCGGGGCCGTCGCCGGCCAGCAGCAGGTGTGCGCCGGGCAGGGCGGCGACGGCCCGTACGAGTACGTCGAACCGCTTGCCCGGGACGAGGCGTCCGACCCCGCCCACCACGAAGGCCCGTTCCGGCAGCCCGGTCCGGGCCCGGGCGGCGCGGCGTACGCCTTCGTCGAAGCGGAAGCGGGCGGCCTCGATGCCGTTCGGGACGACGTGTACCCGGGCGGCGGGCACCCCCCACCCCGTCAGACGGGCGGCGACGGTGTCGGAGACGGCGACGGTGGCGGCGCCGAGGCGTTCGCTCGCCAGGTACAGGGCCCGTACTCCGCCGGTCAGGGGCCGGCCCTCGATCTCGCCGTCGCCGAGGGAGTGTTCGGTGGCCACGATCGCGGGGACCCCGGCGAGGCGGGCGGCGAGGCGCCCGTAGACGCAGGCCCGGTAGAGGTGGGTGTGGACCAGGTCGTAGCGGCCGCGGCGGATGAACCGGGCCAGCCTCGGCAGTGCGCCGAGGTCGCGGTTGCCGCGCATGCCGAGGTGGACGACGCGGACGCCGTCGGTCCGCAGCCCTTCGGCGACGGGGCCGGGGTTGGTCAGCGTCAGCACGTCGCAGGGCATCGGCATGTGGCGGAGCAGCAGCCGCAGTTGCTGTTCGGCGCCGCCGACGCCGAGGCCGGTGATGACGTGGAGGGCCTTGACGTCCTTCACCGCAGCACCTTCCTGCGCAGCTCGCGGACCTGGTGCCGCAGCCGCTTGACGCGCAGCCGGGCGGGTCCGTCGGCCTGGCTGACGTGGGTGCGGGGCAGGGCGTGGCGGCCGGCGAGGCGGCCGGGGGAGATCGCGCAGGCGTAGTCGTAGCCGGCGGCGCGGGTGGCTTCGACGACCCGGGCGTCGAGGTGCCCGTACGGGTAGCAGAACCCTTCGGGGAGGGTGCCGGTGAGTTCCCGGATCAGCTCGCGGCTGCCGCGCAGCTCCTGCTGGAGGACGTCGTCGGGGGCGGCGGTGAGGTCCTGGTGGAGCAGGCCGTGGGAGCCGATCTCCTGTCCGGCGGCGGCGACTTCGCGGATCTGTTCGGCGGTGAGGAGGGGTTTGCGGGGGCCCAGCGGGTCCCACACGTTGTCGACGCCGAGGCGGCCGGGGAGGACGAACAGGGTGGCGGTGCAGTCGTGGCGGCGCAGCAGGGGCAGGGCGCGGGTCAGGAAGTCGGTGTAGCCGTCGTCGAAGGTGAGGCCGACGAGTCCGCGGCCGTGTCCGGCGGCCCGGGCGCGCAGCAGTTCGCCGACGCCGACTCCGCGCAGTCCGCGGGCGCGCAGCCACAGCAGCTGGGCTTCGAGGGTTCCGGGGGTGACGGTGATCCCGTAGGGGTCTTCGGCGGGGTCGGTGAACTCGGTGACCGAGTGGTACATCAGGACCCACGGGGACGTGCTCCGGCGGGCGGGTCCCGTCACGGCGGCGGGTGCCGTGTGGGTGTCAGCGGACATGGCGGAACCTCTGGGTGAGCTGGGTGATCCGGTGGGTGGTCTGGGTGCCGAGCTGGGCGATCTGCCCGGGCAGGGCGGTGATCTCCAGTGCCCGTATGGCCATTCCGGTGGCGCCGAACATGGCGGGGACGAGGAGGCAGCCGAGTGCGGCGCTGAGGAGCGGGTCGGCGATCATCGGTCCGGCGAGCCAGCCGGTGCCGCAGGCGGCGGCGGCCGCGACGGCGAGGCGCGCGATGCTGACGGCGACGCGGCGGACCTGGATGGCGACGATGCGGGAGCCGAGGCCGGTGAGGAGGAGCGCGGCGGTGGTGGTGATGCCGGCGGCGTTGGCGGCGGCGATGCCGTAGGTGCCCCACCAGCCGACGGCGAGGGCGCCGGCGACGATGTTGACGAGGAGTCCGGCGCCCATGGCGAGCGCCGGGAACCAGGTGGGCCGGGCGGTCGAGAAGAAGGGCCGGGAGAGGGCGCCGACGAGGCAGTGGCCGAGGAGGCCGAGGCCGTAGACGCGCATCGCGGAGGCGGTGGCGAGGGTGTCCTGGTGGGTGAAGGCGCCGCGTTCGAAGAGGACCTGGATGATCTGCGGGGCGTAGCCGATGACGAGGGCGGTGCCCATGAGGACGGCGAGGGAGGCGAGGGCGAGGTCCTGTTCGACCCGGCGGCGGGCCTTGTCGCGTTCTCCGCCGGCCATGGCCTGGGCGACGACGGGGAAGGTGACGGTGCAGATCATGAGGGAGAGCACCATCGGCATCTGCGCGACCTTCTGCGCGTAGTTGAGGTGCGAGATGGCGCCGGGCGGCAGGGAGGCGGCGAGGAAGCGTTCGACGAGGACCTGGGACTGCCGGAAGACCGCGAAGAAGATCACGGGGGCGATGACCGCGAAGGCGATGAGGGTGGGCCGGTCGCGGTCGCGCTGGCTGCGCGGGGCGCCCTTGGGCCGGCTGGGGGCGAAGCCGACGTTGCGGATGAAGGCGGGGAGCTGGACGAGGACCATCAGCAGCCCGCCGGCGGCGACTCCGGCGGCGGCGGCCCGGACCCCCCACAGGGTGTGGAGGGCGACCATGGTGCCGATGATGCCGACGTTGTACGAGACGTAGATCGCGGCGGGCGGCAGGAACGAGCGGTGGGCGCGCAGCGCGGCGCTGAAGTAGCCGGCGATGCCGAAGGTGATGACGGTGAGGGCGGTCAGCCGGGTGCACTGGACGGCGAGTTCCGGGTCGGGCAGGCCGGGTGCGAGGACGGCGACGACGAGGGGCGCGGCGACGATGAGTACGGAGGCCACGGCGGCCAGGAACACCACGAGGCGGGGCAGCGTCGCCCCGACGAGCAGCCGTACGGGGTCGGCGGCGCGGGCCTCGCGGCGGGTGAGGCCGGCCCGGCTGGCGGCCCGGCGGGCGAGGGCGTGGCTGAACGCGGGCACCATCAGCAGGGCCATGGCGTCCTCGATGAGCAGGGTCGAGGCCATCTCGGGGACGGTCCAGGCGATGAGGAAGGCGTCGCTGTCGTGCCCGGCTCCGAAGAGGTGCGCGATGGTCTGGTCCCGGACGAGCCCGAACACGGCTCCGGCGGCGGTCAGTCCGGCGGTGACGGCGGCGGCCTTGGCGAGGAACCGGCCGAGCGGGGCGGTGGTGGTGCCGCCGGGTTCGCCCGGTCCGGGGCCGACGCCGCCGGGGCCGACGCCGCCGGGGCGGACGGTCTGCCGGGGCCGGCCGGCCGGGCGGGGTGCGCGCCCGGGCGCGGGGCCCGGGCCGCCGGGGGGTCCGCCCCGGCCGGGGCCGTCGGAGCCCGGGGCCGGGACGGGGGCGCCCGCCGTGGCTCCGGGATCCGGCGTGCCCGGGCCGGGGGCCGGGTCCGCGGCGGGGCCGCCGGTGCGGCTCCGGGTGGCCGGGGGGCCGGCGGCTGCCAGGGCCCCCGGGCCGGGCGCGCCGCCCGCGGCCGCGGCGACGTCGGTCGCCGCGGCCGCGGGCCGCTGCCAGGGAGTCGTGTCGGTCACCGGCGGGCCGGCCCCTCGGCGGCCGGCAGGCCGGTCCGGCCGGAGCCGGTCCCGAACTCCCCGGAGGGCAGGGCCCACCACGCGGCCAGGCCGATGATCACGCCGGTGAGCACGGTGGAGGGGCCGCCGATGTCCGCGTAGAGGAAGTCGGTCAGCTGCCACACGAGCAGTCCGGTCGCGATCAGTCCGCAGTCGCGGACGGTGGCGTCGGCGCCCACCGCGCACCGCCGCAGTCCCGCGACCAGCAGCACGGTCCAGCCGCCCGCCAGCGCCAGCAGTCCGATGAGGCCCTGCTCGCTGAGGATGAGGAGGTACATGTTGTGCGGGGACAGCAGGGGCTGCTTGATGAAGGCCTGTCCGGCGCCCGCGGTGTGGCTGCCGGAGGACAGTCCCAGCGAGGCGTGTCCGTCGCGGTGGGCGGGGAAGCCCTTGAGGCCGACCCCGACCGCGGGGCGTTCGCGCCACATCGACCCGGCGGCGGCCCACATCGTGTAGCGGTCGGTCACGGACTGGTCGGGGGCGCTGGAGACCTGGGTGATCGAGGTCAGCCGCTCGGCGACCATGGCGGAGCCCACTCCGAGGCCGCCGACGAGCACCACGCCCAGGGCGGCGAGCGCCACGAGCACGCGCAGGGCGCGCCGGATGCCGGCCATGGCCATCACCAGCAGCGCCGCCCCGAAGGTGGCGATCCAGGCGCCCCGGCTGAAGGACAGCACGAGCGGCAGCACCAGGAGGAGGGCGCAGGCCCCGGCGGTGCGCCGGATCCGCCGGGGCAGGCCGGGTGCGAGCGCGGCGGCGGTGGCGACGACCAGTCCGTAGGCGACGACGGTGGCCATGCCCATCACGTCGCCGGGGCCGAAGGTGCCGACGGCTCGGACGTTCTCGCCCTGGTAGGAGGCTCCGGTGTGGGTGGCGAACTGCACGACGCCGACGGCTCCCTGGACCAGGGCCAGCACCACGAAGCAGCCGGCCGCGATGCGGAACTCGCGGGCGTCGCGCACGAGCAGCACCACGGCCGCCGGGACGAGTACGAAGACCTGGAGGTAGCGCACGAATCCGGGCAGGGCGGCGTACGGGTCTCCGGCGGTCATCGTGGTCACGGCGAGTCCGACGGCGGGGGCGCCGAGGACGAGCACGCCGAGCGGGCTCAGGGTCCGTACCCGGCCGCGCAGGGCCTGGATGCCGCAGACGAGGGCGAGCAGCAGCGAGGCGGCGTCGGCGGGGCCGACCTTCCCGGAGGCGGTGGCGTCGCCGGCGGGGAGCGGGGCGAGGAGGAAGAGGACGGTCGCGGCGAGGGGCAGCAGCGGCCAGTGGCGGCGCAGCGCTCCCGCGCCTGGGGCCCGTACCGGGATGGTTGCGGCGAGGCTCATGCTCAGCTCCCTCCCAGCCGGAAGCGGAAGAAGGAGGCGGCGGTCCGGGCCAGGATCCACAGGTCCTGCCACAGGGACCAGGTGTCGATGTAGTGGTTGTCGAAGCGGGCCCGGTCCTCGATGGAGGTGTCGCCGCGCAGCCCGTTGATCTGGGCGAGTCCGGTGATGCCGACGGGCATCCGGTGGCGGGCCTCGTAGCCGGGGTGGACGGTGCTGAACTTGGCCACGAAGAAGGGCCGTTCGGGGCGGGGGCCGACCAGGCTCATGTCACCCCGGACGACGTTCCACAGCTGCGGCAGTTCGTCCAGGGAGGACTTGCGCAGGAAGGAGCCGACGGGGCTCATCCGGCGGTCGCCGGCGACGGTCCAGCGGGTGGCGGACTCGTGCTCGTCGGCGCGCAGGGTGCGGAACTTCAGCAGGGTGAAGGGCCGTCCGTAGAGGCCGACCCGCTCCTGCCGGAAGATCACCCCGGGTCCGTCGGAGAGCCGGACGGCGAGGGCGCAGGCGCCCATCACGGGGGCGGCGGCGAGCAGGGCGAGGGTGGCGAGGCAGGAGTCGATGGCCCGCTTCGCGTACCGCTCCAGCGGCCGGGAGGGGCGGGGCAGCAGCGGCTGTACGGCGTAGCCCCACAGCTGGTCGGCGGGCTGCGCGACGCGCATGCCGGTGACCTTGGCGGTCCCGGCGGGGTCGGCGAGCCAGAGCCGGCAGCCGTGGTCGTGGAAGAGCCGGACCAGGGAGGCGGTGCGTTCGTCGGCCTCGGGGGGACAGGTGAAGACGGCGTGCCGGACGGAGTTCTGGATGACGGCGCGGCGGACGTCCTCGTGGGTGGCGAGTACCGGGAGCGGGCCGCCGTCGCCGTCGGCGGGGGCCGCGGTGTCGGCGATCCCGACGGGGCGCAGTCCGTACTCGGGGCGGCTGTGGAGGGCGGCGGCGACGGCGCCGGTGCCCTCGCCGGGTCCGACGACGAGCGCGGAGACGGGCCGGCGTACGGCGGCGCGGCGGCGGAGCTGGTGGACGAACCCGCGTGCCGCGCACGCCAGTACGACCTGGAGGCCGACGGCGCCGAGGAGTGCGCTCCAGGCGAGGGCGCGCTGGGGTGCGGCGGCGGCGAGCACGGCGGCGGCCCCGCACCACAGGACGGCGGCGCGTCCGGCCAGCGCGGGCAGTTCGAGGAGGGCGGAGGGGGCGAGGCGGGGCCGGTAGAGCCCGGCCTGCGCGTGGAGGGCGGTGAGGAGGGCGGCGGCGGGCAGGACCGCTTCGGGGGGAAGGGTGCCGGCGGGCAGGGTGGTCGCGGTGACGGCGGTGGCCAGTGCGTCGGCGGTCAGCAGCGCGGTGACGCCTTCGCGGCGGCGGGCCCGCTGGGGCCGGACGGCGGCCCGGGCCTGGTCGGCGCGGGGCCCGCGCGGGGGGTGGATGGCGGTCACGGCACGGCGGGGTTCGGCGGGAGCCGCGGGGGCGAAGGCACTGCCGCCGGCGTGCCCCGTGCCGCCCTGCCCGGTGTGCCGGGCGGGTGCGCTGTCCATCGTCATCGGCTGATGCGCTCCTGGTTCAAGGGCCGGGGCCTGCCCAGCAGTTCGTGGTACAGGCCGGTGACCGCGTCCGTGGTCCGCCGCACGTCGAACTCGGTCCGGGCGTGCTGCTGGGCCTGCTCCCCGAGTTCGGTGAGCAGCCGCGGTTCGGCGAGCAGCCGCCCCAGGGCCTTGGCCAGCGCCGTCGGGTCCTCCGGCGGTACCAGGCAGAGCCGGCCCTGGCCGGAGGGCAGGCTCTCCCGGGCACCGCTGACGTCGGAGACCAGGACGGGGCGGCCGCAGGCCATGGCTTCGAGCGGGGCGAGCGCCATGCCTTCCCACCGCGACGGCAGTACAACGAGATCGGCGGCGCGAAGCCACGGTCGGATGTCCGCGGCGGCGCCGGCGAAGTGGACCGCGGGGGGTGCGGTGCGGCGCAGCCGCTCGGCGTCGGGGCCGTCGCCGACGAGGGCGAGGCGGGCTCCGGGGACGGTGCCGAGGACCTCCGGCCAGGCGCGCAGCAGGATGTCCTGGCCCTTCTGCGGGCAGAGCCGGCCGACGCAGACGGCGAGCGGCCCGTCCACGGGCAGCCCGAGGGCGGCGCGGGATCCGGTGCGGGTTTCGGCGCGGCCGGTGCCGTGTTCGCCGCGCGCGGGGCGGAAGTGCGCGAGGTCGACGCCGTTGCGGATCACGGCCCAGCGGGCGGTGATCCCCTCGGATTCGCCGGCGCGGCGTTCGGCCTCGCTGACGCAGAGCACCCGGTCGGCCCAGCGGGCGCCGGCCCGTTCCCAGCGCAGGGCGAGGGCGGCGGTGGCGCCGCCGACGGCGTCGAAGGACCAGGCGTGGGGCTGGAACACGGTGGGCACGGAGCCGCGTACGGCGAGCCGGCCGGCGAGTCCCGCCTTGGCGCTGTGGGCGTGCAGCAGGTCGGGGCGCAGGCGGCGGATCAGCCGGGCGGCGCCGAGGACTTCGGCGGGCAGCGCGGGGCCGGGGGAGCGGCCGGCGCGCCAGGTGTGGACTTCGGCGCCGGCGTCCCGGGCACTGTCGGCGAGGGAGCCGCCGCGGGGGCAGCCGACGAGTACGCGCAGTCCCGCGGCGGTCTGCGCCCGTACGAGGTCGGTGACGACGCGGGCGACGCCTCCGTCGACGGGCTGGACCAGGTGGAGGACGGTGAAGGAGGAACCGGAACCGGCCGGTGACGGCTCCGGCGTGGGGTGTTTCGGCACGTGGAGTGGTCTCCTGCGTTCAGCGGCGCGCGTCTGTCTGAACGAAGAGCACACCGAGGAATTGACCTTGGCTTTCGCCCGCGAACTTGAAGCTGAGGTTGCGGGCGCCACCGGACAGGGCGGGACTCAGGTCGAACACGTCCGCGTCATATCCGAGATTATTCATATGTTCGGGCTGTCGCACGAACGAGGGACGTCCGAATTCCGTGATGGTGGAATTCATAACATCATTAAAAGGATTTTCTGCATCGCTGACGTTGACCCGGCGCCCGCTGTCGGCGGTCACGGTGAGTGAGTCACCGAGGGAGCCCCGGTCCCCGTCGTACGCCACCACGCCGGCCTTCCCGGCCGCGCCGGGCGCCACGTCCAGGCCGGCGACCTCGACCGTCTCCCCGGCCGCCTCGCCCGCACCCGCGGCCAACGACTCGAAGCCGTCCCACAGCGAGATCCGGCGCAGCGGCTCCTGCGGGTGCTCGTACGCGACCACCAGCGTCCAGCCGCCCCAGGCACCCACGTCCGAGTGCCCCATGGCCACGTTGAGCTGGGCCACGGTCCACATCCCGGCCCCGCCCTTGCGCACCATCGGGGTGACGTCGGCCGAGGCCTGGTAGGCGTCGCTGCCCTGGTCGGTGTGGTGGCCGATCACGGTGTCGGCCAGCACCGCCTTGTACGCGCCCCCGGGTTCGGCGACCAGCACCCGGCCGTTGTCCTCCGGCGGCTTCTGCTCCCCCACGCGCAGGTTCCCGCCCCAGTACAGGCGGGCGTACGAGACCTTCGCGCCCTGCGGGACCTTCAGCTCGGCCCGGGTGGAGTTGTAGGTGTCCGGGTCCTTGTCGACCTCGTCGTAGAACATCTCGAAGTCGCCGTTGACCCCGGCCGCGCCCTTCTTGACCTCGGCGCAGGGCTCGGCCTGCTCGTTCTCCTCGCGGCGGCAGCTGATGGCGGAGTTGGAGGCCCGGACCAGCCCGCCGTGCTGGACCGCCTGGTAACGCTGGGTGAAGGGGACGCGGGGCAATTCCCGGGCCCCGGCGGGTACCGCGGCGCCCGCGGCGGGCACGTGCGCGGAAAGTGTGAGGCAGGACAGCAGGCCGAGTGTGCCGAGGATTCTGCGGGAGGAACCCATGACCCTGTCTCCATTTTCGATCAAGGGGACAAAACAGGAGTGAACTTTGTCAGAAATCGGGCTGGAAATCACGTCGGACTCGCTCGTACGGCCTTTTGGGCGATAGCACGCACCCTCTCCGTGGGCGGGTCGTTATGCGGTTGCACCATTGTTCGAACCGAAAGGAAATACGGAGATGAAGAAGAGGCTGATGCGCGGCAGCACCGTGGCGGCGGCGGGCGCGGCGATGCTGATGGGCGGCGCGGGGCTCGCCTCCGCCGACGCCTCGGCGGGCGGCGCGGCCGTGGGCTCCCCCGGCGTGCTGAGCGGCAACCTCGTCCAGGTCCCCGTCCACGTCCCGGTGAACGTCTGCGGCAACACCGCCCAGCTGATCGGGCTGCTGAACCCGGCGTTCGGCAACACCTGCGTGAACGCCTGAACGTCAACCGGGCCGCCCGAAACGGCGGCATCCGGGTGAATCCACGCAACCCGAGCCAGGGCGCGGGCGTTGATCCGGGTGCTCCAGTACCGGGCAATCCTGTAAAAAAGGGACGATAATGATCAAGAAGATTGCGGCCGGCGCAGCGGTTGCCGCCTCCACGCTGGGCCTCGGTGCCGCCATGGCCCCTCAGGCGATGGCCATCGGGAACGACAACGGCATCAACACCGTCAACGGCAACAACTCCGCGCAGATCTACGGCAACCAGGCCACCTACGGCAACATGAGCCCGCAGATGGCGCTGATCCAGGGCTCCTTCAACAAGCCCTGCATCGCCCTCCCGGCCAAGGTCAACGCCCAGTCGATCCTCGCGCTGATCAACGTCGGGGTCCAGGACATCCCCGTCCTGTCCAGCCCGCAGAACCAGCAGTGCACCGAGAACTCCACCCAGGCGAAGGGCGACGAGGCCCTCTCGCACATCCTGGACAACATCCCGATCCTCTCCGGCAACGTCTCCTCCGGCAGCTGATCGAGCGGTGCCCCGCGCGAGGCCGTCGCACCCACGGGTCGCGGCGGCCTCGCCGCATGCCGGGCCCCCGCAATTCCGACGCCCTTCCGAAAACCCCTGAATACCGGCCGGAATTCACGACCCGGACACCTCGGGCATCGGAGTGAATTACCCGGGAGTCCCGCGAAATTCGCGGTTTCTTTTCCCGGACCCACTCGTTGTTATTTGTGCAGCGGATAGACCTCTGCGGGAAGGATCGAAACGAAATGAAGTACAAGAAGGCAGTGGTGCTGGCCGCCGGCGCGATGATGGCCGCCGGTGTCGCCTCCCCCGCCATGGCCGACGCGACCGCGGGCGGTGTCACCAAGGACTCCCCCGGTGTCCTCTCCGGCAACCTCGTGCAGGTCCCCGTGCACGTCCCGGTGAACGTCTGCGGCAACACCGTCAACGTCATCGCGCTGCTGAACCCGGCCTTCGGCAACACCTGCGTCAACGCCTGACGCAGCGCCTGAGCCCGCAAGGGCAGACCTCCTCGGGGTGGCCTCGGAGTGCACGGCGGTGCACTCCGGGGCCACCTTCGATTCAGCACCGGCCCACGCGCCGGTAGACAGGGAAGGACCCATGCGACAGGTACTGAGCCGACAGGTACTGGGCAAGGGGGTGCTCACTGCTGCGGCCGCCTCCAGTCTGCTGTCCATCGCGACCGGCGCGGCCTGCGCGCATCCCGGGGCGATGGCCGAGGCCTCGCATTCGCCGGGTGTGCTGTCCGGCAACAGCGTCTCGGTACCGATCACGGTCACACCGAACCTGTGCGGCAACAGCGTGGACGGCGGTGCGGCGCTCAACCCCGCGATGGGGAACACCTGCGTCAGCTCCACCGGATCCGACGCCGGCCACGACTACGAGCGCTACCTGAGCCCCGAGCACGCCGAGGCCTTCAAGCACTACCTCGACGAGCGGCAGGGCGGCCGGCACGCGCTCCCCCGCCAGCGCCACGAGGAGGAGCGGGCGTACGCGGAACCCCGCGCGCACGCCCCGAAGCACGCCGCACCCAAGCACGCCGCGCCGCGCCACGAGGAGCCCCGCCACGAAGCCCCCGCGCCCCGCCACCAGGGCGGCGACGAGGGCGGCTACGGCGGCTCCGGCAAGGGCGAGGAGGAGTGCGACGACCACCCGCCCCAGCCGCCCCGCGCGGAGCACCCGGCGCCGGCGCCCCACCCGGCACCCCCCGCCCCCAAGCCGGAGCCCCGGCCCGCCCCGGAGCCGAAGCCCGAGCCGAAGCCCGGGCCCGTGGCGGAGCACCCGGCCCCGCGTCCCGCCCCGGCGCCCGCTCCCGTCCCGAAGCCGGAACCGCAGCCCGCCCCGGCGCCGGCTCCCGCACCGGTGACCCCGGCGCCGCCGGTCCAGGAGGTCCCGCAGCCCGAGGAGCAGCCCCACACGCTCCCGGCGCCCCTCCCGCAGCCCGTCCCGGCACCGGCCCCCGAGACGCAGCCCGTCCCGGCACCGCCCGCCGCGGAGCTTCCGGCCCCGCGTCCGCCGCACGGCAGCCAGCCGGAGCGGCCCGCGCCCGCGCCCGTCCCCGTACCGGAGGTCGTCCGCCCGGCCGACCAGCCCCCGGCGGCCCCGGCCGGCGACCTGCCCGTACACCTGCCTCCGGCCCCCGCCCCCGCCCCGGCACCGGCGGCCGAGGCCCCGTCGGCTCCCGCGCCCGCGCCCGCTCCCGCCCAGGCCGGCGCGCCGGAGCTGGCGGCCACCGGAGCGGGCGGGGCGTCGGCCATGGCGGCCCTCGCCTCCGCCCTGATCCTGGGCGGCGCGATTCTGTACCGGCGGTCCCGGATCGACTGACCGGGAATACCGGTAATCAGAAGAAATATCGGCCGGAGAATCCCTCATCGGATTCTCCGGCCGCTTCCGTGCGCCCCGGGCCGGCGTTTCCGCAGCCGCCGGTAATCGTTAGCCAGGTCGAAAGCGGCGCGACGGTCGCCGCTGGCACCTCTGTCCACGAAAAGAAGAGGATTTCGATAATGAAGCTCACCAAGGCCGCCGCTGTCGTCGCCGGCTCCGTCGCCGCTCTCGGAGCGGCGGCCCCCGCGTTCGCGGCCGAGGCTCCCGCCGGACCGCCGATGAGCCTGTCGGCCGGCTGGAACGAGACGCTGAGCGCCGTCGAGCCCGTCGTCGCCTCGGCGCCCGAGACCCTGGGCATGGCCCTCGCCGAGCAGGGCGACGCCGTGAACAGCGTCGTCCAGACCGCCCAGGGGGTCAACAAGATCCGCAACAACGCTCCCGGCGAGGTGCTCGGCCTGGCGAACGGCGCGACCCAGGCTTCCCCGCTGCTCGGCGGCGTGAAGCTCAACGGCGGCCAGAACTGAGCAGCCCGGGAACGACTGTGGGCGCCCCCGGCGATGCCGGGGGCGCCCACAGTCGTGTGGTGCCGGGTGACGCGTACGTCAGTCGTTGATGCAGACGTTGCCGAACGCGGGGTTCAGCGCGCCGATGACGTTCACGGAGTTGCCGCAGACGTTGACCGGGATGTGGACCGGGACCTGGACCAGGTTGCCCGAGAGGACACCGGGGGAGCCCACGGCCGCGCCCTCGGCCTGGGAGTCGGCGGAGGCGGCGCCGGCGGCGCCGGCGACGGCGAGACCAGCGGAAGCCAGGGCCACAGCGGCCTTCTTGGCGGCAGTGTTCATGGGAAGTGCACCTTCTCTTCGATGTCCTGCCCCGGTCCGGGGCTCACACCAAGCGAAACGGTCCAGCTTCCCGGACGACACGGCCAAGAGCCGAATCCGAGCCGAACCAGACCTGTTCAGCCCAATAGTCGTAACCATGCCGTCCGCCGGCGCACGCCTCCCCGGCCTAACTGCGGATGGGAATGTCGGGGATGTCAGGGATCTCGGGGAGTTCGGGGATCACCCCGGTCGCCGGCAGGGCGGGCACCGCCGGAGTGGCCGGCAGCGCCGGGGTCGCCGGTACCGCGGGAACGGCCGGGACGGCCGGGGTCGCGGGCAGCTGCGGGAGGTTGACCGGGGGGATGCCCACGGGCAGTTCCGGCAGCTTGATCTCGGGGATCTTGATCTCCGGGAGCTTCGGCAGCTCGATCGGGGGCAGCCCCACCCCGCCGAGCAGACCCGAGAGGGAACTCAGCAGGCCCTCCAGCGTCTTGCTCAGGCCGGCGAGGAGGTCGTCGATCGGGCCGGCCGCCACCCGGTCCGGGGCGGCCTCCTTGACCTCCTCGATCCGTTCGATCTGCTCCTGTACGGCGGCCGCCCGCCGCTCCAGGGCCGCCGCACCGCCGCCGTCGGCGGCCACCGACGGGGCGGCCGCGCCGGACAGTATGACGACGGCGAGGGCCGACGGGACGAGGACGCGGAGGTGGGACGGCTTCGTGCGCATGGGGGCTTCCTTCGGGTGGTCGCGAAAGCGGACGGGAACAATCCGATTCCTCACCCACCGTGCGCACCCCTTCTACGGAGCGCAACACGATCTTGAGCGGAGCCGCCGGGCGCTGGGGGCTGCGTACGGGCTTCGCGCAGGCGTCCGGGGCGGCCTCACCCGCGCTGGGGAAATCCTGTCCCCCGGCGGGCCGTTTGAGTGACGGAGCGGAACCAACCCCCCGGAAGGCCGGTTGATCAGGGCGCTCCACTAGCGGGCACTCGTGCGACAAAAGGATCAATGATGCTGAAGAAGATCATGACCGCCGCCGCGGTCACCGCCGCCGCCGTCGGCGCGGGCGCTGCCGCCGCCGCCCCGGCCATGGCCATCGGCAACGACAACGGGATCAACACCGTCAACGGCAACGGCGCCCAGCAGATCTACGGCAACCAGAAGACCGCCGGCGACATGAGCCCCCAGCTCAGCCTGGTCCAGGGCTCCCTCAACAAGCCCTGCATCGGCCTGCCCGCGAAGGTCAACGCCCAGTCGCTGGTCGCCCTGCTCAACATCGGTGTCCAGGACATCAACGTCCTGTCCAACCCGCAGAACCAGCAGTGCACCGAGAACTCCACCCAGGCCAAGGGCGACGAGCCGCTCTCCCACATCCTGAGCAACATCCCGGTCCTCTCGGGCAACGCCTCCGTCGGCAGCTGACCCTTCCGCTCGACCCCTTCCGGTCAGGGCCCACTGGAGCCCGTGGAGCGAAGTGACGAGGGCCCCGGCGGCGTCCAGCCGCCGGGGCCCTCGTACGCGTTCCCGGCCCGGGTCGCGCGTCAGCCCGTCCAGAAGTCCCACCAGCGGGTCAGGACCAGCATCCCGATCACCCCGAGGTGCAGGGCCGGCGGGGCCCAGGCGAAGTCGGCGAACAGGGCCCGCAGCGGGCCGGGCGCGGGCAGGACGCCGGTTCGGACGTTGTGGGCGGTGACGGCCCAGAACATCAGCAGGGTCGCCACCCACGCGAGGCAGCACCACAGGCACAGGGCGTTGATCTCGTAGAGGGACTGGACCATCAGCCAGGCGCAGAAGCCGGTGCCGAAGAGCGTCCCGGCGTTCAGTCCCAGCCAGAACCAGCCCCGGTGGCGGGCGCCGGCCAGCAGTCCGGCGCCGACGCAGACCACGACGGCGTAACCGGCCAGCCCGAGCATCGGGTTGGGGAAGCCGAAGGCGGAGGCCTGCTCGCTCTGCATGACGCTGCCGCAGGACACCACGGGGTTCAGACTGCAGGCCGGCTTGAAGTCCGGGTCCTCCAGCAGGAGGAACTTGTCGAGGGTGATCACCCAGGAGGCCAGCAGCCCGGCCGCTCCGGTGACCACCAGCAGCCAGGCCAGCCCCCTGGGGGCGCCCGGTTCGCCCTCGGGGCGGTTGCGGGGGCGGCCCTGCTGGCGGGGGACGCCCACTGTGTTCGTTGCCATACCGCCCATGCTCCCGCGCATCGTGACGGACCGCCGCGAACCAGGGCCTTCCGTACGCAACTTGACCTGAAGGTGTGGCGGGAACCCCTGATGCTTCCCGGACGTTTTACCGAATCCCGGACGTGATGTCAGCACCAGGGGCTACGTTGTGCTTCCGCGAAGTGACAAGCTGCGACGGCCTGGAGACCCACCTTGAGCGATCCGTACGAGACAACCGAGGCGCACCTCGAGCGACTCCTGGGCCGCGCCCTCAACTCCTTCGACCTGCCGGACCGGTTGGTCGAGCGCCTCGCCACGGCGCTCGCCCACAGCTCTTCGCTGTACACCACCCACCACAGTCCGTCGGCGGGGCTGTGGCGGGAGACCCACCGGCACACCTACCTGCTGCCCGACGGCGGGGCCGTCTCCCTGTGGGAGCTGGCCTACCGGCTGGGCGGTGACCGGACCACCCGCCACGAGGTGTTCGAGGGCAAGGCCGAGCTGGGCCTGGCGGTGGCCCGGCTGTTCGGCGAGGCCCCCGCGGAGTCGGTGCTGCCTGCCGAGACCGGCCCCGGTGACGGGGAGGAGGGCCTGGACGACGACCTGGCGGTGCTGAGCGCGCTGTTCGCGGCCGGGGCGCCCCATGAGCGCCGCCGCGAGTACACGCTGGAGCAGTCGGCCGACCACGCCCGGCGGGTGCTGCGCCGCGCGGAGAACGCCGACCGGCCGGGCGAGGCGGTGGCGACGCTGCTGCGCTCGGCGTACGCGCACCACATCACGCAGGCGTTCGGCGCCCGGCAGTGCCTGGCCGACGGGCGGGACGCCGGTTTCAGCCTGTACGAGCACGCCTTCGTGCTGCTGGACGGGAGCGAGTTCAGCCTGTGGGAGGTCGAGCACACGGCGACTCCGGACGGGCGGCACATGTGCGAGGTCTACGAGAGCGAGGCCGCCGCGCGCGGGGCGATGGAGCTGCGGGCCCGGGTCCGCTGATCCGGCCGCGCCCCCGGGGGCCCTGCCCCTCGGGGCGCCGCCGGGGTGCGGTCCGGGTGACCGTCAGGCGGCGGGCAGGGGGAGGTCCAGGGGCAGGTCCCGGGTGATGCGGACGGCCTCGGGGCGCAGGTCCGCCGGGGCCGGCATGACGCTGCCGGGCAGCTGTACGGCGGCCGCGCCGTGGGCGAGGGCGGCGGCGAGGGCGGCCGGGCCGGTGCCGCCGGCGGCCAGGAAGCCGGCCAGGGCGGCGTCGCCCGCGCCGACGTCGCTGCGGACCGCCGCGACCGGCGCCGTGCCGTGGTGGGCGCCGTCGGCGGTGACCAGGAGCTGGCCGGCCGCACCGAGGGACGCCAGCACCGCGCCGGCGCCGCGTCCGACCAGCTCCTCGGCGGCCTTGACGGCGTCGCCGAGGGTGGCCAGCGGGCGGGCCACCGCTTCGGCGAGCTCCGCCGCGTTCGGCTTGACCACGTCGGGGCGGGCGGGCAGGGCCGCCGCCAGGGCGGGGCCGGAGGTGTCCAGGGCGACGCGGGCGCCGGCCTCGCGGGCGCGGGCGACGAGTTCGGCGTACCAGTGGGGTTCCAGGCCGGGCGGCAGGCTGCCGCAGCCGGCGACCCAGGCGGCGCCGGCCGCACCGCGGACGGTGTCGAGGAGCAGGCCCGCCTCCGGGGCGGAGATTTCGGGGCCCGCCGCATTGATCTTGGTCAGGGTGCCGTCCGGTTCCACGACGGCGATGTTGGAGCGGGTGCGGCCGGTGATGGAGACGGCGGTGACGTCCACGCCCTCGGCGGTCAGCAGCTCCAGGAGCAGGGTTCCGGCCGGCCCGCCCAGCGGAAGGACCGCCGTGGTGGCCCCGCCGGCCGCGGCGACGGCCCGGGAGACGTTGACCCCCTTGCCGCCGGGGTCGACCCGCTCGCCGGCCGCCCGGAGCACCGTACCCCGGTCCAGCGAGGGGACCTCGTAGGTCCGGTCGAGGGAGGGGTTGGGGGTGACCGTGAGGATCATGCGAGCCGCCTGTGGGTTTACGTCCGTTTGATGCCTGCTTCTTCCACTTCTCCCCCACCCTACGGGGAAACCCGGGGGAAAACAAAGAAAAACGGACATACCCGCTCAGAAGAGCGGGTATGTCCGGGCATCCGCGCCGGACCCGGGGAGATCAGTGAGCGCCCTCGACGGCCCCCTCGCGCTCCGACATCGGGACCTGCTTGCGCGGCAGGACGAACATCACCGCGAAGATCACGACGAGTACCGCCACGACCCACCACAGCGCGCCCCGGAAGGCTTCGACGTAGGGCACGCCGAGGATCCGGTCGTCCTCGATCGACCCGAAGAAGACCACGGAGGTCAGCGCGAGGCCGAGCGCGTTGCCCATCTGGCCGGTGGTGTTGATCAGACCGGAGGCCGAGCCGGCGTGCTCGCGCGGCACCCGGGCCAGGATCGTGTCGTTCAGCGGGGCGACGATCAGCCCCATGCCGACGCCCATGACGACCAGCGGGGCCGCCATCTGCCAGGAGGAGATCTCCATGCCGTAGCGCTCGGACTCCCAGATGTAGAGGAGCAGGCCCGCGGCCATGACCAGCGCGCCGGCCTGGAGCACCTTGCGGCCGAAGCGCGGGACGAGCTTCTCGACGGAGAGGCCGGCGGCGACGGAGACGGCGATGGAGAAGGGGATTCCGGTGCTGCCCGCGTGCAGCGGGGTCCAGCCGAGGCCCATCTGCATGTACAGCGTCCAGACCAGGAAGAAGATGCCGGTCGCCAGGCCGAAGGCCAGCTGGACGGTGATGCCGCCGGCGAAGCTCTTGATCTGGAAGAGGGAGAGCTCGACGAGCGGGGAGCCGTCCTTCTTGATCTTGTACTTCTCGTACGCGATGAAGACGGCGAAGACGAAGGGCGCGGCGATCATGCAGACGAAGCCCCACAGCGGCCAGTCGTTCTCACGGCCCTGGGTGAGCGGGTAGATCAGCATGACCAGGGCGAGGGTGGCCAGGACCACACCGACCAGGTCGAGGCGCAGGGCCTTGGGGGCCTTGGACTCGGAGATGAACTTGCGGCCCAGGATCACGGCGGCGATACCGACGGGCAGGTTGATCAGGAAGATCGTGCGCCATTCGAGGCCGAAGAGGTTCCACTCGGTCAGCAGCGCACCGAGCATCGGCCCGGAGACCGCGCCGAGGCCGACGATCGCGCCGAACATGCCGAAGACCTTGCCGCGCTCGTGCGGCGGGAAGGTGACGTGGATGATCGCGAGGACCTGCGGGACCATCAGGGCCGCCATGGCGCCCTGGAGGAGGCGGGAGACGACGAGCATGGACGGGTCGGGCGCGATGCCGCAGAGCAGCGAGGCCACGGTGAAGCCGGCGACGCCGACGAGGAAGAGGCGCTTGCGGCCGTAGATGTCACCGAGACGGCCGCCCGTGATCAGGCCGGCGGCGAAGGCGAGCGCGTAGCCGGCCGTGATCCACTGGATCGCGCTGGTCGAGGCGCCGAAGTCCTGGCGCATGCTGGGTATCGCGATGTTGACGATCGTGACGTCGACCAGGTCCATGAAGGACGCGGTCATCACGATGGCGAGCGCCAGCCAGCGGCGGCGGTCGGCCGGGGCGGCGGGGTCGCCGGGCGCACTGGACGCGGGTGCGTCGGCCGCCTCGGCGAGTGCCGTCTTGGCGGGTGCGTTCCGATCTTCTCGTACGGGCCCGTTCTCTCTTTCGGGCGATGCCATGGACGTCTCGGTGCTCATGGAGAGAAACCTAGACGGCATCTAGGCCAGTTCGTGTCCTATTTACCTGGCAATCTTGACCTATGAACACCACCCCCGCACGGCTGCTCACCCTGCTGTCCCTGCTCCAGACCCCGCGCGAGTGGCCGGGCAGCGAGCTGGCGGGCCGGCTGGGGGTGAGCTCGCGCACGATCCGGCGGGACATCGAGCGGCTGCGGGAGCTGGGGTACCCCGTCGAGGCCACGCTGGGCGCGGAGGGCGGCTACCGGCTGGTGGCGGGGGCGGCGATGCCTCCGCTGCTGCTCGACGACGAGGAGGCCGTGGCGATCGCGGTGGGGCTGCGGGCGGGCGCCGGGCATGCGATCGAGGGGGTCGAGGAGGCCTCCGTACGGGCCCTCGCCAAGCTGGAGCAGGTCCTGCCGGCCCGGCTGCGGCACCGGGTGGGGGCCCTGCAGTCGGCCACGGTCGCGGTGACGCGGGGGGACGGGCCGAGCGTGGACCCGCGGACGCTGACGGCGATGGCGGGGGCGGTGGCGGGCCCGGAGCGGCTGCGGTTCGCGTACCGGGCGCGGGACGGGGCGGCGTCGCGCCGGCTGGTGGAGCCGTACCGGCTGGTGAGTACCGGGAGCCGCTGGTACCTGGTGGCCTACGACCTGGAGCGGGAGGACTGGCGCACCTTCCGGGTGGACCGGGTGAGCGAGCCGTTCGCCACGGGGGCCCGGTTCGTCCCGCGCCCGCTGCCGATGGAGGCGGCCGAGTTCGTCCGGCGGGCGCTGCGGGGGGCGCAGACGTACGCGGTCGACGTGTCCTTCGCGGCGGCGCCGCAGGAGCTGCCGACGTGGCTGCGGGAGGCGGCCGTCGCGGAGGGGGACGGGGCGCGGGTGCGCTTCGAGAGCGGGGACGCGCCGGAGTGGCTGGCGGCCCGGATGGCGCTGACGGGGCTGGAGTTCACGGTGCTGGGGCCGGAGTTCCTGGCAGAGGCGGCCGGGGCGCTGGGCGCGCGGCTGGCCCGGTCGGGCGCGGGCCGGGACTGAGGCGCCACGCGGGCCGGGGCCGGCTGGGGGCCGGCCGGGGCTGGCTTGGGACGGCCCGGGGCGGGCCGGGGCGGGGCCGGGGCCGCCTTGGGGACCGGCCGGGCGGCTTGGGACGGCCCGGGGCCGGCCGGAGCTGGCTTGGGGACCGACCGGGGCCGGCCCGGGGCGGTGACGGCTCCGGGCAGGGGGGAGCCCCGGCACCCAGGGGGGACGGGCACCGGGACTCGCTCGGGGGGAGCGGGGCCGGTCAGGCCACCGCGTCGAAACCGGTGTCCCGGGCCATGCGCTTCAGCTCCAGCAGGGCGTGCTTCTCGATCTGGCGGATCCGCTCGCGGGTCAGGCCGTGCTGCTTGCCGACCTCGGTCAGGGTCCGCTCCCGGCCGTCCTCGATGCCGTAGCGCATCTTGATGATGGAGGCCGTGCGCTGGTCCAGCTTGCCGAGGAGGTCCTCCAGTTCCTCGCTGCGCAGCAGCGAGAGGACGGACTGCTCCGGCGAGATCGCGGAGGTGTCCTCCAGCAGGTCGCCGAACTGGGTGTCGCCCTCGTCGTCGACCGACATGTTCAGGCTGACCGGGTCACGCGCCCAGTCCAGGACGTCGCCCACGCGCTTCTCGGTGGAGTCGAGCTCGGCGGCGATCTCGGCGTGCTCCGGGTCCCGGCCGTGCTCCCGGTTGAACTCGCGCTGGATCCGGCGGATCCGGCCGAGCTCCTCGACGAGGTGGACGGGGAGGCGGATGGTGCGGGACTGGTCCGCGATGGAGCGCGTGATGGCCTGGCGGATCCACCACGTGGCGTACGTGGAGAACTTGAAGCCCTTGGCGTAGTCGAACTTCTCGACGGCGCGGACCAGGCCGGCGTTGCCCTCCTGGATGAGGTCGAGCAGGGGCAGGCCGCTGCGCGGGTAGCGGCGGGCGACGGCCACGACCAGGCGGAGGTTGGACCGGATGAAGACTTCCTTGGCGCGCTCGCCTTCGGCGGCCAGGGCTTCCAGCTCCTCGCGGGAGGGGGCCTCTCCCTCACGGTCCGTCTCGCCGTCGAGGATCTGCCGGGCGTACACGCCCGCCTCGATGATCTGCGAGAGTTCCACTTCCCTGGCGGCATCGAGCAGCGGGGTGCGCGCGATCTCGTCGAGGTACATGCCGACCAGGTCGCGGTCGACGATCTCCCCGCCCGCAGCGCGGGCGCTGCTCGTGGACTGACGACGGGCGACGGCGCGGGTTGCCATGCGTGCTCCCTTGCGATGCGATGAATCGGTCGCGGTGCGTCCTCGGACACTCTTCCGAGTGCCCGCTTCCGAAAAGAAACAACGACTGGAATCGGGACAGAATTCCCACGCCGCTCTCCCTTTTCCGAGATCTTGCAGTATCCTGCCCCGCCACCCCCCGGACCCGGAGGTGGCGGCGCTCTGCGAGAACCCGGAGACGTGCAGGTCAGGCGGACCCTGAGGCCGGCCCGGAGGCGCTCGCGGACTCGCACGCCCACGGCGCCGGTGAGACCGCCGTCACATGCGGCGCACCTCGGCCCGGCCCCGGGACGGCGCACCGCGCGCGGCCGCACTCCCACCCTGAAGACGGGCCGCGGCCGGTTCTGGTTGCCTGGACTGGCGATCGAATCGCTGGAAACCGGGCAACGAGGACGATTCGCAGCGAATCCATGCACGATCCGGTGTACGGTCCCGCGGTCCCGCGCGCGCCCACCCGCCCCCGTTGTGGACGCGCGTGCGTCGGACGTGCGTCCGTCCGGGTGATTCGGCCCTCGTCCGGGTGAAGCGCGGGCATATTCCGTCGGCATGCCACGGCGCGGCCGTAGCGTGCCGGGGGTGATCGCACACATCCCGCGGCCGTCCCGCAGCGCGCCGGCGAGCGCCGGCACCGAGCCCGAAGCCGACCCCGAGCTGGACCAGGCCCTGTGGCGGGCCTGGCAGGTCATCGACCCGCCCGAGACGTTCCGCGTCGAGATCGTGGAGGGGCTGATCGAGATGTGGCGGGTGGGGCGTCCGTTCACCCACGCCCTCACCGCGAACCGGCTGCGGACCCGGCTCGCCGCCCACCTGGCCGGCGGCCCGTACGCCCCCTACATGGCGATGTACGTGGTCGGCGGCTACCAGGCCTGGGCCCCGGACGTCCTCCTCGCCCCGGACGACCTCACCGGGCACGCCGCCCGGGGCGAGCTCGGGATCAGGGCGTCGAGCGTGCCGCTGGTCGCCGAGGTCGTCGCCCCGGGACCGCAGGACGTCGCGCGGGACCGGGTCCGCAAGCGGCGCGCCTATGCCCGGGCCGGGATCCCGGTGTACGTGATCGTCGACGACTACGACGGCCACGGCACGGTGAGCGTGCTGACCGGCCCCGTTCCCGACGAGGCCCGGTACGCGTCGGAGGTACGGGTGCCGTACGGGACCGGGGTGGCCGTCCCCGAGGGACCCGCCCGGGGCTTCGTGATCGGCGAGCAGATCACCGGGCCGCCGCGGACCCCGTAGGGCCCTTCCGGATCAGCCGAACTGGAGGGAGCGCTTCGACAGGCCCATCCAGAACCCGTCCACCGCCGTGCGCTGGGCGGTGAGGTCGGACCCGGCGGCCCCGAGGGTGACGAAGAGCGGGGCGAAGTGCTCCGTGCGGGGGTGGGCGAGGCGCCCCGCCGGCGACTTGGCCTCGAAGTCGAGCAGGGCGTCGACGTCGTGCGCGGCCAGCGCCTCGCGGCCCCAGGCGTCGAACTCGGCCGACCAGCCGGGCACCCCGGGGCCCGTGTGCCGCAGCGCGGCCAGGTTGTGGGTGAAGAAGCCGCTGCCGACGATCAGGACGCCCTCGTCCCGCAGCGGGGCGAGCTTGCGGCCGAGGTCCATCAGCCGGGCCGGGTCCAGCGTGGGCATGGAGATCTGGAGGACCGGTATGTCGGCCTCCGGGTACATCTCGACGAGCGGGACGTACGCGCCGTGGTCCAGGCCGCGGTCCGGGACGTCCTGGACCGGGGTGCCGGGCGCCCTCAGCAGGGCGCGGACCGAGGCGGCGAGCTCCGGCGCGCCCGGGGCCCCGTAGCGCACCCGGTAGTAGTGCTCGGGGAAGCCCCAGAAGTCGTACACCAGCGGGACGGGCTCGACGGCACCGAGGGCCAGCGGGGCCTCCTCCCAGTGCGCGGAGACGATCAGGACCGCGCGCGGCCGGGGCAGTCCGGCGGACCAGGCGGCGAGCTCGGCCGGCCAGAGCGGGTCGTCGGCGAGCGGCGGGGCCCCGTGGCTGAGGTACAGCGCCGGCATGCGGGGGGTCTCGGTGGTCACGGGAGCGCTCCTCGGTCGTCGGTGCGGGGTGCCGCGCCAAAAGACCGACCCCGCCTCGTTCAAATTTGAACAAGGCGGGGTCCTCAGTCATTCCCGCACGCGCCGGCCCGTCAGTGGGCGATCACCGGGACCTTGATCTCGGCGTCCTCGCCGGCGCCCGATCCGGAGACCACCGGGCCACCGGAGCCGGGACGGCCCGTGTTGATCAGCGCGAACGCGAGGGCCGCGCTGGCCACGAGGATGCCGACGGCCCACCAGATCGCGGACGCGTAGCCCTCGACCATGGCCTGCGCCTGGACCAGCCCGGCGGCCGGGCCGCCCGCCGCGGCCTCGGCCGCGTGGTCGGTCAGGTACGCGGTCGTCGCCGAGGCGGCGATGGTGTTCAGCAGGGCGGTGCCGATCGCGCCGCCCACCTGCTGGGAGGTGTTGACCATGGCCGAGGCCACGCCGGCGTCGGCCGGGTCGACCCCGTGCGTGGACAGGGACATGGCCGGCATGAAGGCCGTGCCCATGCCGAGGCCCAGCAGCAGCTGCGCCGGCAGGATCAGCGCCGGGTACGAGGAGCCGACCTCCAGCTGGGTCAGCATCAGCATGCCCGCGCCGGCGACGAGGAAGCCCGGGCCCATCAGCATCCGGGGCGGAACCCGGGTCATCAGCCGGGCACCGATCTGGGTGGAGCCCGTGATCATGCCCGCGATCATGGGCAGGAAGGCGAAGCCGGTCTTGACGGGCGAGAAGCCCTTCACGACCTGGAGGTAGTAGGTGAGGAAGAGGAACAGGCCGAACATCGAGATGACGGCGAGGCCCAGCGAGAGGTAGACACCGCCGCGGTTGCGCTCCAGCAGGACGCGCAGCGGCAGCAGCGGCGACTTCACGCGGGACTCGACGAAGACGAACGCCGCGAGCAGCGCCGCGGAGGCGACGAACATGGCCACGGTGACCGTGTCCGCCCAGCCCGCCGACTCGGCGCGCGTGAAGCCGTACACGAGCGCGACCAGACCCAGGGTCGAGAGGATCACGCCGGGGACGTCGAGGCGCGCACTGTTGCGGGACCCGGCCGGCTCGCGGACGACCATCCAGGCGCCGACGGCGGCGACGACCGCGAAGGGGATGTTGACGAAGAAGGTCCAGCGCCAGTCCAGGTACTCGGTCAGGAAGCCGCCGAGGATCAGGCCGACGGCGCCGCCGCCGCCCGCGATCGCGCCGAAGATGCCGAAGGCCTTGGCCCGCTCCTTGGCGTCGGTGAAGGTGACCGCGAGCAGGGACAGCGCGGCCGGGGCGAGCAGCGCACCGAAGGCACCCTGGAGGGCGCGGGCGCCCAGCATCATCGCCTCACCGGTCGCGGCGCCACCCAGGGCGGAGGCCAGGGCGAAGCCGATCAGGCCGACGACGAAGGCGTTCTTGCGGCCCCACTTGTCGGCGATGCGGCCGCCGAAGAGGAGCAGTCCGCCGAAGGCCAGCGCGTACGCGGTGATGACCCACTGGCGGTTGCCGTCGGAGATGCCGAGGTCGGTCTGGGCGGAGGGCAGGGCGATGTTCACGATGGTCGCGTCGAGGACGACCATCAGCTGCGCCAGGGCGATGAAGACCAGGGCCTTCCACCGACTGGGGTCGACGGCAGCCGGCGGGGCGGTCGCGGCTGTTTTTGACATGGGGGTACCCACTTCACTGTGCGGATGACTGAAAAACTACTGAAGATTCGTGTTTGCCGTATTTGAGGCTATGAGGCCGGAAGGCCGGCCGTCATCTGGTTTTCAGGCCCGGGGCATGTTCCTGAGGTCCTCCAACGTGGCTGCCGCGCCGGGCAGTTCGGACCGGGCCGGAGCCCGCAGGCCGTCCAGGAAGAGCTGGAGGTGGCGGTGGACGAAGCGCTCCACGCCCAGGCAGTCGGTCCCCGGCAGGGGGCGGCTGAGCTGGGAGAGGGCGACCATCAGGTCCCCGACGCCGATGTCGGCGCGCAGCAGGCCGCCGCTCTGGCCGGCGGTGACCAGGGTTTCCACGGCCTCCCCCAACGCCTCGCGGGAGGCGAGGAGTTCGGGGTGGTCGGCGTCGAAGCCGTCCGCGAGCATCGGGCACAGGGCACCGATCCGCTCGTCGGCCGCGGCGTGGGTGAAGCGGCAGAGCGCGGCGAAGGCGTCGGGCTCCTCGGCGAGGGAGTCCTCGGCCAGGGCGGTGACCCGGTCCGTCACGTAGAGCACGACGTGGTGGACGAGGGCGGCCCGGTCGGGGAAGTGCCGGTAGAGGGTGGCGTTGCCGATGCCCGCCCGGCGGGCGATCTCGTCGAGGGGGGCGCCGGAGCCGAACTCCACGAACATCTCGCGCGCCGCCACCAGGATCCGCTCCCGGTTGCGCACCGCGTCGGCGCGCGGCTTCGGGACACGGGCGGGGGCGGCCGCCGGGGCGGTGGGGGCGTCGGCCGGGGTGGCGGCCGGGGCGGTCGGGCCTGCGGGAGCGGTCGGGGTCGCGTCGGTGGCCGCCGGAGCGTGGGCGGGGCTCTTCATTCCGGGGCCTCCCTGGGGCGCGGGTCGTGGACTCTGGGATTTCGGCCGCCCCGAAGCGGGGAGCCGGTCCCCGCTTCGTGGGACTCTCGTACAAACGGGGATCCGGTCCCCGGTTATTTCACCCTCACGTGTGAGCCCCCTCACACACTCAAGAGGGGGTTTTGCTGCACTTCGATCCCGTTTGGAGGCTTTCGGCGCGCGGGCGTGTCGTAATCGTCGGAGGGTGAGCGCACAGAGCAGTCCGGACCCGGCCGGCTGCCGCGGACCGAAGGCGATCTCCATGCCGCAGACCCGCCGCCGGATACGCAGACCCTGTCGCACCAGCGCGTTCATCGGCCTCACCGCGCTGGCCCTGGGCGTCACCGCCACCGCCAGCGGCGGGATGCCCGGCCGCGGCCAATCGGCCCCCGGCCCCGTGGCCGCCAGCACCGAATCCGTCCTGGCCCCGTGCCGCATCACCGGGACGATGGGCGTCCAGATGTCGGAAGGCCTGCCGACCCCGCCCGGGTACTCCCGCTCCACCGGAGAGGTCCGCGCCCTCAACCTGATGATCGACTTCCCGGACGCCAAGGGCGAGGGCACGGCCATGGACCGGCTCGCGGAATTCTTCCCCCAGACCTCCGACTGGTTCCGCACCAGCTCCTACGGGCGCCTCGCCTACCGGGCCGAATCGCCGATACGGGACTGGCTGCGGATGCCGATGCCCTTCGCGGCGTACGGGATCGAACGCGGCTCCGCCTACGAGCCGGGCTACCGGCAGCTCGTCGAGCACATCGCGAAGGCCGCCGACGGCGAGGTGGACTTCAGCCGCTACGACCTGGTCAACATCCTGGTCACCCCGAACGCCGGCCCCTCCGCCCTGGACACCGTCCTGTCGGTCACCTTCTCCGGCAACGGGGAGGCCCCGATGGCCGACGGGGTGCCCCTCGCGAACACGTCCTTCGTCTACAGCCGCCAGGACGACGGCTCCGGCTCCTACCGGGAGACCGGCTACCGGGTCCTGCCCCACGAGAACGGGCACGTCTTCGGGCTGCCCGACCTCTACACCGCCGACGGCGGCGGCACGGTCGGCCACTGGGACATCATGAGCGAGGACTGGGGCGCCAACAACGACCTCCTCGGCTGGCACAAGTGGAAGCTGGGCTGGCTCGACGGCAGCCAGGTCAGCTGCGCCTCCGCCTCCGGCACCAGCGACCACCTCCTGACCCCGCTGGCCCTCGCGGGCGGCACGAAGCTGGCCTTCGTCCCGCTCTCGGAGAGCGCCGGGTACGCGGTGGAGGTCCGCACCCGCGCCGGGAACGACGAGGCCGTCTGCAAGCCCGGAGTGCTGATCTACAAGGTCGACTCGGACGTGGACACCGGGCGCGGGCCGGTCACCGTCTCGGACAGCGCGAGCGGGAGCGGCGGCTGCACGCGGCGGCCCAACGTTCACGCCGAGCTGTCGGACGCGCCGTTCCGGCCGGGCGAGACCTTCACCGACGAGAAGGCGGGCATCGCCATCGCCGTGGTCGGCGAGCTGCCGGGAGGCCGCTACCAGGTGCGCGTGACCCGGCCCTGACCCCTCTCCCCACCACCACCGCCCGCCCTGAGGAGGCCTTCGTGACCGCGACCCCCACGACCCCCGAGGAACGCCTGGCGGCGGCCGGGCTGGAACTCCCGCCCGCCCCCGCGCCCGTCGCCGTCTACGTACCGGCGGTGGTGAGCGGGCACTACGTCCACACCTCCGGCCAGCTGCCCATGGTGGACGGCGCGCTGCCCGTCACCGGCAAGGTGGGCGCCGGCGTCACCCCGGAGCAGGGCAGGGAGCTGGCGCAGCGGTGCGCGCTGAACGCCCTCGCCGCCGTGGCCTCCGTCGCCGGGGACCTGTCCGCCGTGAAACGGGTGGTGAAGGTGGTCGGCTTCGTGGCGAGCGCCCCGGACTTCACCGGCCAGCCGGGCGTGGTCAACGGCGCGAGCGAGCTGCTCGGCACGGCCTTCGGCGACGCGGGCATCCACGCGCGGAGCGCGGTCGGCGTGGCGGTGCTGCCGCTGGACGCCCCGGTCGAGGTCGAGATCACCGTGGAGCTGCACGTGCCGATCGGGGTGTGAGGGGCGCCGGGCGCGCTCACAGCCCTCCGGCCGCGCAGAACCTCCCGGCCGCCCGGCGCGTCACCAGGGGCATGACCGCGCACACGGAACCCCGCCGCGAGGGAGCCCGGACCCGGCTCCGCCCTCCCCGCGGGGGCGTGGTCGCGGCCCTCGCCGTCCTCACCGCCCTGGTCCTCCTGCTGCACCCCTGGCTCCCGGGCGGCCCGGCGAGCGGCAACCCCCGCAGCCTCGTACAGACCTTCCTGCCCTGGACCGGCCTCGCGGTGCCCCCGCTGGCGGCCGCCGCACTGCTGCGTCGCTCCCGGCCCGCGCTGGCCGCCGTACTGCTCCCCGCGCTCGCCTGGGGCTGGTCGTACGGGCCCGCCCTGGCCGACGGCTCGCGGGGCGGGCCCGCCGACCTCACCGCCGTCACCCACAACGTGGACGACGCCAACCCCGACCCGGCGGGCACCGCCCGGGCCGTGGCCGCCTCCGGGGCGCAGCTCATCGCCCTGCAGGAACTGACGCGGCCCGCGCTGGACGCGTACGAGCGGGAACTCGCCGCGAGCCACCCGTACCACGTGGTCCAGGGCACGGTCGGGCTGTGGAGCACCTTCCCGCTGCGCGACGCGGGCGGCACCCCGCTCGTGCCGTGGCGGCTCCTGCTGCGCGCCACCGCCGAGACCCCGAAGGGGCCCGTCACGGTGTACGTGGCCCACCTGCCCTCCGTCCGGCTGGGCGCCGGGGGCTTCGCCACGGGGAACCGCGACGGGGCCGCCCGCAACCTCGCCGACGCGCTGCGGGCCGGGCCGGCCGGGCGGACGCTGCTGCTCGGGGACTTCAACGGCACCACCGGCGACACGGCGCTGGCCCCGGCGCTGCGGGGGTTCACCGCCGCGCAGGAGACGGCGGGGGTGGGCTTCGGCTTCAGCTGGCCGGCCCGGTTCCCGGTCGCCCGGATCGACCAGGTCCTGCTGCGGGGCGGGCTGACCCCGCTGTCGGCGTGGACCCTGCCGGCCACCGCGAGCGACCACCTGCCGGTGGCGGCGGCGTTCAGGTACTGACGGGCAGCGCGCGCAGCGCGTGGAACCTGAAGGTGGTGGTCCACGCGAGCTCGCCGGCCGGCACCGCGAGCCGGATCCCCGGCAGCCGCTCCAGCAGGGCGCCGAGTCCGAGGGTGAGCTGCGTGCGGGCCAGCGCGGCGCCCAGGCAGTAGTGGAGGCCGTGCCCGAGGGCGAGGTGCCCCTTGTCGGCGCGGGTGATGTCGAAGCGGTCCGGCTCGGGGTGGCGCGCCGGGTCGCGGTGGGCGGAGGCGAGCGAGAGGAGGACGGTGTCGCCGGCGGGGATCCGTACGCCGCCGATCTCGACGGGCTCGGTCGGGAAGCGGCGGATGGCGGTGTGGTTGGCGAGGGAGTGGCGCAGCAGCTCCTCGACCGCGTCGGGCAGGAGGTGGGGCCGCTCGCGCAGCGCGGCGAGCTGCGCGGGATGGGCGAGCAGGGTGAACAGGCCGTTGCCGATGAGGTGTTGGACGTTCTCGCTGCCGGCCATCAGGATCAGGAACGCGAGGGAGACCAGTTCGTCCTCGCTCAGCCGGTCGTCCCGGTCGCGGGCGGCGATCAGCCCGGAGAGGACGTCCTCGCCGGGCGCGGCGCGGCGTTCGGCGACGAGGCGGGTGAAGAACCGGTGTATCTCCCCGACCGCGGCGGCGAGTTCCTCGCGGCTGCCGGGGGCGAGCATGTGCAGGACCCACCCGGAGAACCGCTCCCGGTCCTCCTCGGGGACGGCGAAGAGGTCCCCGATGACCTTCAGCGGCAGCGGCCGGGCGAACTCGGCGACGACGTCGGCCGCGCCCTCGGCCCCGACGCGGGCCACGAGCCGGCCGGCGTACAGGTCCACGGCGGCCCGGATCGACGTACGCATCCCCTCGACGTGGCGGGGGGTGAACCCCTGCGCGACGAGCCGGCGCAGGCGCAGGTGGTCCTCGCCGTCCATGTTCAGCAGGTTGGCGTCCAGCGCCGGGGGCAGCGAGAAGCCCTTGAACCCGCTCCCGGCGTGCTTCTTGTCCACGGACAGCCGCGGGTCGGCCAGCCCCCGCCGCACATCGGCCTCGTGCGTCACCAGCCACACCGGCGACCCGTCGGGCAGCGCGACCCGGTGCACGGAGCCCTGCGCGCGCAACCGCGCATAGACGGCGTACGGGTCCTCCCGGAACCCCTCCCCGAACGGCTGCGGCAGCCCGTCCGCTCCGGCACCGTCTCCCATGGACTCCCCCACCCCTCTCCGGCGGCCTCCACACGCCCCGGATCATGGAACAAGGTTATGGGGCCGCATCCGAGCACCGCCATCCGCTAGGCTGTTCAGCGATCAGCCGACGACCGGGCCGCGACACGGGCCGCGTCCAGGCAACCCCGCCTTCGTGGGCCTTGCGGAAAACTCCAAAACCGCAGCTCAAAAGCCTGCCTCCAGAACCTCTGGGAACGCCCTTCTTGTATTCCGGGAACCGATGGGGTCTCTTCGCAGGTCAGGTGGGGGCGTTGCTCTCCCTCCCACGAACGAAGCTGCAGTCACCACCCCTCGTAGGGGCAGCAACGCAAGCTCAAGCCCCACCGCCCGAAGACCGTGCGGGTTCAAATCCAGCGCCACCGATGGCGTGAGGTAGGCGCCGAAGCCGGTTTGGGGAGGGAGCAGCCACCCCCGTGAGCCGTCGAGCGTCTGCCATCTTGCACCTGCCCAGGCCGGGACCGCGACTGTCAGGTCCACGCAACTTCGTCCATGGATGAACTGGCCGCCCCACCTACACGGGCCGAATAGGTCCGTCAGTCTGGCTGGCGGACCTATTCGGCGATGCAACAGCTCTGGTTAGAACCCCTCGGTCACCCGCATGACCGAGGCGAGGGAGCTGAGGAAGCAGCACCCCGGACTATGCCCCTTGGACAGGTTCCAGAAGAAGCCGGTGGCCAGCAGTGCGACGAAGACACCCGCGACGAGCACCGCCCCTACTCCGTGCCAGAGGAGGAAGACGAAGCCTGCAACGGCCACCCAGACCGCGAGGGGCAACCACTCAGACCTCAGCACAGCAAGCAAGGAGACCCGGGTGCAGCCCGGCTCGCCGGCCGGAGGACTCTCGAGCCTGATGTGCTCGGGCGTTCCGCAGAAATTCCAGTCCATGACCACGTCCGTCATTCAAAATCGGTTTGTCAGGGCCTCACCTGTGATGCGTAGGAGCGCCAGATCGCGCGAGGCCGTGTGAGCGATGGGATTGCCCCCGCGAAGGAACCAGCCGTTCACAGGGGGCTTAAAAGTCCTTGGGCGCGCTTCTTCCCCGTTTCGGGAACGCAGGAGGCCCCTTAGCGGCTCACCGAAAAGGCGGACAGGGTCCCGGAGGTGATGACTTCCACGCGCTGGCCGGATTCCTCAGATCAGCCTCAGCAGGCTTGCCGGCCAGCGCCGACAAGCCTGCTTCCTCAGAATGCAGCAAGAATCGGATTTCTCAGCATATATTCCAGCCCAGCCATCTCCACGACTGCAATTATCCCAATAATACCCATGCCTCGTTCAGGCGCCTCCCAGGTCGAGGATTTCTTCAGCGCCAGCAACTCTCCCTGCCCGCCCTGGGCTAGGACACTCCCCCACCTTCCACGGAATTCAACAGTGCGACCTCCCGAGATGGAGAACCTGACATTCCTCTTCCCGCTGAATAGCGAAGTCGCCCCGAGCACAGAAACAGGGTCACCCACCACTTTTCCCTGGACCCCACGCTCAATCTGGGCCCTCATGGCATAGCCGGGCGGCGCAACCCCCCACACTTCGGCAAGCTCACCCCCATCGAGCAGGATCTTCCAGTCCTCAAGCACTCCACCTACTGCAGAACCGGCAGATGGGACGCTCGATCGACACCTGTACAGGGCGAGCCGACCGAGGCCGGTGTCAGCCGCCATACACTCCGTCCCGTCATGGATCGGTCCGGCCCAGCGGACACGCGATACAAGAAGATGTGGATCGATTCGAATCTTCATTGACACCATTTCCCCGGGAGACACAACGGACGGGGCCGCAGTCCATGGACTGCGGCCCGTCACTTCCTCACCACCTGTCATTGCAGTGCTAGCGATTGGCGCCCTGGTATCGCTTGCGGGCGACGTTCATTTCGTGAACCTGCATGGCCACTCGGGCGTTCTCGTCGTTGCGGGCGGTGTAGCCGGCCAGTCCGTCCAGGGAGATGGATTCGCCGCTCTTCAGCTTGAGAGCCGGGATGGCAGACGTCATGAGGCTCCCGCCTCGGAGCTCACAGGTGACCTCATCTATCGCCGCCCATGGGATCCTCTTCCAGACGAGGACTCCCAGGTAATTGACCCCTGAGCTGTTGACCCATGCGGCGCACAACGCCGCCCTGACGGACACCCACAAGCCAACCGCCAGGAAGGTGAAGGCTGTGAAGGGGGATTCCCTCCAGCCTCCTCCTGAGGCAGCGGCATAGCCAACGAAGAGGAAGAGGAGCCCGATACCGCACACAAGGACGTTCCAACCGCTTCGGAACGTCGTCTTCCCTTTCATCCCCGGATCCCTTCATTGTTCGGTTGGCTTCCGAACATGACCTAGTTGTTCTTACGGAACGCTCCGGCCACCGAGGGGATGGCTCCCCCCAGGGTATAGAGCGGATGGTAGGCATGGACCAGGTTGTACACCGGGCCGGCTTGCTCAGCCGCGCGCTCCCACGCCTGTGGGGCCGCTCCGGTCCAGGCACTTCCCTGCAACGGATTGGGCGCCCGAAGCGGTTCCTTCAGGCCGGAAAGACTCCCGAACTTCGCGTACCTTACGGCGGAGCCCAATCCGAAGGTGCCAGCGGTGAAGGCCGCGTCGAAGGCGTTGTCCTTCCAAGTCGCATTCCACCCTCCCCCTTCCGCTGCCCGTTGCTCCATGCGCACTCCCAGCGCCCCAACCGTCGCCACCGCGCACAGTCCCCATCCGACCGCTGGGATGAGGCACGTGGCTGTGGCCCCGATGGTCGCGAGGAGCCCCCGATGCTCTTTAGTCCAGTCCTTTACTGCATTCCAGCCCCGCTTGATGCTGTCGGTGTTGCCGACGATCCACCGTCCGCCTGGTCCCAGCAGCCCGTTCTTCAAACCGGACAGCGCCTGGCTTCCCAGGCTCTTGCCCTTCCTCTGCTGCAGCTTCGGGGTGCTCTTGGGTGCGCTGTACGTGCGGCGTCCGCAGTCCGGGTCGTGTCGGCAGGCGTTCCTGTTGCGGCTCTTCTGCCTCACGTATTCGGGTGCAAGGGTCCCGCGGTTGCTGGACACCTCCCGTTCGTAATTGTTCCCGTATCCCGTGGGCCTGGTTCCGCCATTGGTGCAGGTGTACATGCCGCTGCGGCACTCTTCGAGGGCTTCGCCGGTCGGGTCCCACTCGGTCAGGGGGCTGTTGTTCCCGTACTGGTATCCGTTGTGCTGTCGAGGGTCGTCCACCGCCATCATCGGGTCCACAGAGAGGAAGCGACCCAGTTTCGGGTCGTACTCGCGTGCTCCGAGGTGAGTGAGGCCGGTGGTCTTGTCCTCGACGCCTCCGACAAATCCGCGCTCGCCCGGCCATGTAGCCGGCTGTGTGCCTCGCTCCTCGCCGAACGGCTTCGACGCACGACGCTGAACCTGGAGGGTCGCGGCGTCAACGGCGGTTACCCCTGTGTTGTGGTGGTCTCCGGTGACGTAGGAAAGAGCACCCTCAGAAGTACGGACGATGGTGGTGCCATCGGGCGCCGAGTAGTAGCGGGTGCCGGTGACCTTGTTCGTGGCGATGTCCAGAGTCAGCTCGGTCCTGCCGATGTAGAGGGTGGTCTTGCCCGGGTCGCGGCGCAGCAGGCGCTTGCGGTCCGCGTCGTAGACGTAGGTGGACGTCCCCGCGCTGGATGTGGCGGAGGCCAGTTGCCCTTCGGGTGTCCAGGTCAGCGTCTGGGTGCCGCTGGAGGCGTCGGGGCGGGTCAGAGTGTTTCCGGTCTCGTCGTAGGTGGTGGGCTTGGGGGCGGACACACCGGTGCCGGTCTGGATGCTGGTGGAGACCGGTGCGTGCGGACGCGCAGTGCCCGCGGCCGGGAAGGTGTGCTTGGTGGTGACCGTCTTGGCCGAATCACCGGCTGGATCGTGGTCGGTGGATGAAGTGCGGTTGCCGGTCGCGTCGTAGGTGAAGGACTGGTGGTAGGGGTTGGGGCCGCCGATCTTGCCGGGTTGCGGGGAGGTGTTGGCACAACCGCCGATACCGGGGACGGACGGCCCGGACCGGGTCGTGGTGGTCCCGGTGTCGCTCCAGGCTTCGGTGAGGCGGCGGCGGTGGTCGTAGGTGAAGCATTGGGTGTCGCGCGTTGTGCCCTGGATGCTGGTGACCGACGTGACATCGCCGGCCGCGGTGTAGGTGTAGTCGGTGATGTCCACCGGGGTCGCGGTGTCCTGTTTGTCGAGTCGGCGGCTCAGAAGACGACCTGTGGCCGGGTCCTGGACACTCGTGACGCTGACCTGCCTCGGATCGTCACCGAGAGTGGTGCGCAGGACGGTTCCGAAGGGGTCGTAGTCGGTGAAGTTGACGTAGTTGACATTGTCGGAACCGTAGGAAACGGGCAGACCGTTGACGTTGCGGCCGGCACTGAGCCTCTCGGTCGGCAGGCCGCCCACGGCGGGCAGGGTCGAGCGACGCTCGAGGCCGGTGATCGGGTCGTACGAGGTCGAGGCGGTGTAGGTGCCGGTCAGAGCCCCTTCGCCGACAGGCACGGTCAGCTTGGTGTCCGTCGCCCGGTAGCCGATGTCGTAGGCGGTTGTCTCCTGGCGCCAGGGCTTGCCGTCGACCCAACGGGTGGAAGCCGTGGGCCGACCGAGGGCCACGGTGTCGTACTCGTACGTGGCCAGCTTCGGGCCGTCGACAGCGTTCAGGTTTCGTGAGGTAGGACGTCCGAGGATGTCGTAGCTGGTGAAGACGGTGACTCCACGGCCGTCCGTAGTCGAGACCGGGCGGTCGGCGGCGTCATAGGTGATCGTCCCGGTGCCCTTGTCCGGGTCGACGGCGCGGACCTGGCGACCGTGAAGGTCGTAGTCGTAGGTCCAAGTGTTGCCGACAGGATCGGTGATGCGAGTCAGGTCGCCGTCGACGTTGTAGGCATACCGTGTGGCGTCGTAGTCGCCTTCCGGCTTGTCGCTCTTGAAGCGGCGCTGCTCGATCTTTCGGCCACGAACGTCTGTGATCGTACTCACCGCAGTGTCCCCTTGCGGCGGGGTGACATCCGCGCGGTCAACGCCGGGGTAGGTGGTGGTGGTACGCCACTGTTCGGTCGCCTTGGAAGAGAAAATGGTGGCAACCGAACGACCAAGACCGTCATAAACGGTGGTGTTCTGCGCGGGGATCGCGTTGTCGTTCGCGATGAAGCGGGTCTTGATGGGGTCGGAGGCGGTGTTGAAGTACGCCTCGTTCGACTTGAAGACGCGGCCGTGGCTGTCGTAGGCCGTGTCGGTGATCAGACGGGCGCCGGACGCTCCGTTCTGCGGAACCGACTGCAGCTGGACCTGCTCCCCGAACGCGTCGAGGATGCTGATGGACGTCGTGTACGACTGGTCGGCCCGAAGTGACTGAGTCGTGATCGAGCTGGTGCCGGCGTTGGAAAGGTCGTATGCGAACGTCTTGCTCGCGCTCAGGTCGCGTGCTCGGCCGGGCAGCCAGACGCCCGTGACTCGGCCGAGCGCGTCGTAGGCCATTTCGGTGGTCCGGCCGTTCTCGTCCACTGCCTTGACCGGGCCTCCGCGCAGGGCATGCAGAGCGGATGTGCTCATCCAGCCCTTGGGATTGGTGGTCTTGACGGTGGTGGCGCGGGCGGGTGCAGCGGGCTCGTACGTCGTCGTGGTCTTCGCGCCGACCCCGTCGGTGACGCTGACGACTCGGCCGTAGGCGTCGTAGACGGACGCGGAATTCATCGTGTATTTGGGCTGGCCGCCTTCGAAGCGGTCCAGTTCCTCAGTGCTGGTGACCTGGCCGGGGCCGGTGAGGGTGCCGTGCGCCTGACCGTCATAGTAGGTGCGGGCGCGGCTGAGGGTGTTCCCCTCGTTGGCGGTGGTGGAACAGTCGCCTTGCGTCTGGACCGTCTCGGAGATCCGGTCGACCATCCATGCCGCCGTGTTGCGAACGTAGGAGGTCGTGGTGCAGGTGTCGGGCTGTCCGTCGGCCCGGTCCAGGACGCTGACCGGCATGCCATAGGTCGAGTCGTAGGCGGTGGCCTTCGACGTGGTCTGCCAGGTCTTGTCGACACGGAGCGACTTCTTCTTCGTGGATCCCTCGCGGTGCATCTGAGCGGTGAGGGCGGGAAGCTTGCTGCCGCGGCTGTGGGTGGCGGTGACCGGGGAGAGCCAGGGCTCTTCCTGCGACACGGTCACGAGTTCTCCACCGTCGGAGGCGAAGGTGTGGGTTTCGCGGACGGCTCCCGCCAGCGGGTTGGAGTCCTTGAGCGTGCTTCCAGAGACGCCTGTGAAGGTGGCGGTGCGCTTGCTGCCGTCGGCCTTGATGTCCCCGTCCATGCCGCGCAGGTAGAAGACCGCCGTTTGGGAGACGACGTCAGGGGCGGTACCAGACCGGGTGATGACCTGCTCGTAGCCGCGGAACTGGTTCCATGTGCGGCGCTTGTCTTCGGTCATTTCCTCGTCGTCGCGGTGCCAGGCCGCGCCTCCGACGTACTCGTAGCGGACCTCCTGGGGGCGGGAGCCTCCGAAGGGGTCGAGCTCGGTGACGCGGCTGACCACGTACTTGTGGAACCAGTCCAGGGTCGGTTCGAGCGGACTCTTCTCGTCCGGGGTCCAGTAGACGGGGTAGCAGCGCTTGGAGTTGGAGTCCTGGCTCGACGGCAGGCCGGCCCCAGGCGCGCAGTCCGTGTCGGCGTAGGCGACATCGGTTACCTGGCCGGTCTCAGACGTGATGCCGACGATGCGGTGACGGTTGAGCGCAGGCTTGTTGTCACTGCTGGAGTCGACCCTGTTGTTCATCAGTCGACCGGTGAAGGTGACCGGCGGGGTGACCATGGAGGAACTGCCGTCATGGCCGGTGTGGGTGAGCGAGGCGAGCCACAGTGCGGGTGCCGTTCCGTCCTGCGGGTTGGGGAACTCGTGCTTCAGCTCGTAGGAGTCGACGTTGTCATAGCCGCCGCTGCCGTTGAGCACCTGCGTGGTGATCTTGGTCAGACGCTTGGTGGTCCAGAATGTGGCGGAATAGTTCTCACACGTACCACTCGCGGCGCAGACCAGGTCGAAGGGCACCTCCGGCCATTTGGCAGCGTTTGCCTTGGTCAGCTTGGACGGGGCACAGTCGAAGCTGGCATCGGGCAGGCAGCGCTGAGCAGTGTTGAAAAGGATCTGAGCGGTCGGCTTGACGGTGTCCGCGTCCGTGAGCTTCGAGCCGTAGGTGATCCTGGCGAGGTTGCCGCCCCGGACGTACGAGGTGAGCGTGCCCTCAGGGGTCGCGGCAGTGCTGCCCCGCTTGTAGTAGTTGGTCTCGGTGTCGTACCAGTGGGTAGTCAAACCGCCACGAGGGTCAACGATGAAGTCGAGGTTCCAGCGCCAGGCCTGCTGACACCAGGACGCGGCAAAGGTCGACTGGTGGCACTCCTCGCCCGCGTTGTTGCCGTAGACCGGCGTCGTCCATGCGGAGTTGGTGGCCGAGGCTGTTGCGCTACCCGGCTTGTGACCGACTCCGAAGTAGTACTGGGTACCGTCAGCCGTGGTGACCTTCCAGTACTCTCCGTTGTTGTCGCCGTTGGTCGCGCCCGTCAACCGCTCGACCTTCGAGGCGTCGTCGCCCTCCAGCCGCCAGAGGCCGGAGGCGTCGTCGCGCACGAGGGCCGACGACTTCCCGTTCAGGGAAATCGTGGCATTGTCGCCAGCCACGCACTGTTCACTGGAGCCGGTCTGACCGTCCTTCGAACACGGCTTGAAACGGCGCTCGACGAAGCCCGGAGAGTAGTCCCAGCCCTCACCGATCCACGACGCCTGGTTGTTTGTGGCTGCGGTACGGCCGTCCACCGACTGAGAGCTGTAGGAGAGGGAGATGTCAGGCTTGACGCCGCCCAGCCCCTCCGGCACCGCAATCGGGTAGGTCCAAGAGAAACCGCCGGCGCTACCGCCGCTGCTCCACGTGCCGGAAGGGGCCAGGCTGGTGGCCTTGTAGTCGCCGGCGCTGCCGGCGGGAGCCGCCACGGCCGCGAGCACCATAGCCCCGGCCGAGGAGTTTGAGGCATCCCTGGCACCGGACGAGGAGGCGGGGCGATTTCCTTCCGCTGTGGGTGCGTTCGCCTTCAGGCTCACGTCGGCGCTGAGCAGTCCAGCCCTGTCACCGCCCCTGGCGGTCGCCACCGGCGTCTGTGTTCGGCACTCCGCGCGTTCGGGAGTCGTCAGCGCACACTCGGGAAGGGCCACCAGGTGGGCCCGGGAAAGCCAGTCGCCGCCGAAGGCCCCAGCGATGGGGGACACGTCCACGGAGACCTTCACCGGGAGTTCTCCCTGGGAGCCCCCGAGCGGTCGCACCCCGAGCACCAGGCCCTGCACCCCTGCCTTCTCCGCAGCTGCCCGGTCCACGAGCTGCACCGCGGCCTTTCCAGTCTGCAGTGCGCCGCCCTTCCCCGAGGAAGCTGTGACCCAGACCGGTGCGGCGCCCGCCCTGCTTGGATCCAGGACCGGAACCAGAGGGACCGCAGCGGTGCGCGACGGCGAGGCGAAGAGCAATCCGCGCTCGAGAGCCAGTGGTGCGGCGTTCAGATCCACCTCGGCCCGCGTTGCGATTGGCCAATGCACATCTACTGGCCGCCAGGCAGCGGCCCCATCACTCTTCTGCGTTTTCCGCGCCGCTTTCGGCGCGTTCCGGCCGGAAACCGATTCAGTCTTCTTCAAAGCGCCCAGCGACCAGCGGCGCTGATCATTCGGCTTCGACTCCGCCCCCTGGGCCGCCCCCGCACCTAAAAGGAGCGACAGCACGACTAAGGGCGGTACCCCTATCCGGCGCTTGACGATCGAGCGTCTTTTGATCTTGCGATGTTCAGTTGGTGCCGTCACGGCACGCCCCCCACGGTCGCCGATTTGATCAATTGGCGTGGGAGCTTATCCTGTCGACCCTTCGAAAAATGCACACAAATACGGACGATAAGCCCAGTTATCGCCCGCAAGGTCCCGAAGGTTGCCCGAAATTGAACCACCCGCTCTCGCGGTGGCCTAATCCTGGCGACCGTTTGATCACGAATCTCCGAATACCTCCAGAGGAATTCCCAGTTCCGAATTCCATGATCAAAAACGATCGGCTTGTGGGGCTGTTAGCGTTCACGCCCAGTCGCTCGACATCATCAGATTGGGGAGTTTTACAGTGGGGGGCACACTCAGAAAGCGGAGGTCGGCAGGACGGCCGATCGCGCTCGCAGGGCTGGTCACACTGGCTCTGTCCGTCACATCGATAGGCGTCGCACCCGTTGCGGCGGCAACAGGAGAAGCGAGCAAACCGAGTACTCAGACGCCGCCTGAACGGCCTGTCAGCGACCGGGAGCGGGCTGAGGAGGCAGCCCTGGCCGAGGCAAGACGCACCGGGAAGCCCGTTCCCGTTCCGGCGGCAACCACCGAGACGGACTCCGAGGTCGCCAACCCGGACGGCACCCTGGGGCTGACCCGCAGTGTGATCCCGCTCCGCACGAAGCGCGATGGTCAGTGGATGGACCTGGACGCCACCCTCATCAAGGCAGCGGACGGCACTCTTCGTCCGAAAGCCACAGTGAGCGGCCTGACCCTCTCCGGGGGCGGCACCAAGCCGCTCGCCACTCTGGAACAGGACGGCAAGCAGCTGGTACTGAGCTGGCCGGATCCGCTCCCGGAGCCCGAGTTAGCAGGAAGCAGCGCCGTCTACCGCGAGGTGGCACCCGGCACAGACCTCAAGGTGACGGCCGAGGAGGGGGGCGGAATCTCCCAGATCCTCGTGGTGAAATCCGCCGAGGCGGCTCGCCACCCGAAGCTTGCCAAGCTGACCATGGGTCTCAAGGGAGAGGGCGTCACCGTCTCCGCCGACGCGGCCGGCAACCTGAAGGCAGCTGACGCCTCCGGCCGTACGGTCTTCCAGGCTCCGACTCCGACCATGTGGGACTCGAGCTCCTCGACTGCTCCCGCAGCGGCCGGGGCTTCCCTCTCCTCCAAGGCCCCCCAAGCCGGCAAGGGCAGCGTCGCATCCGCTCCGGACACACCGCCCGCCCCTGATGCGGCCAAGAGGGTCTCCGACAGCGAAGGACCCGGCGACAGCGCGAAGGTCGCGCGGCTCCAGGCCGACCTCGGCAAGGACGTGGTCGCCCTGACCCCGGACAAGGCCTTCCTGGCCGACCCTGCCACCACTTACCCGGTCTTCATCGACCCGGCCTGGCAGCCCACCAACCGCGGTACTCAGCACTGGGCCTGGGTCCAGGAGGCCTACCCCACCACGACCAGCTACGACGACTACGGCGACACCTACGACCCCGGCGTCGGCTACCAGCGCTGGCGCACGCGCATCGGCCTGGAGCGGTACTACGTCCAGGTCGACACCAGCGATCTGCGGGACAAGAGCATCAAGAAGGCCTCCTTCTTCGCTACCCAGTCCTACGCCGCTGACGCCACCTGCAGCCAGACGTACAACGTGGACCTGCACTCCACCGAGCCGCTGCTGTCCAACATCACCTGGAACACCCAGCCCCGCGACTGGGAGGTCCTGCGCACCACGGCGATCAACAGCGCGGGCGGGCCCGGCTGCCCGGGGTCGACCACCCGCGGCGAGTGGGACGTGCGTGACCATCTCATCGCGAACGAGTGGCGCGGCAGCCTCACCTACGGCCTCTTCGCCTCCAACGAGTCCAGGAGCAGCAGCAACAACTCCTTCAAGCGGTTCACCCGCAACAAGAGCAACCTGCCGTTCCTCTACATCGAGTACAACCGTGCGCCGTACGACCCGTGGGCACTCGGCATGAGTCCCGCTCCACAGAACCCGAACGGCAACGGTTGCGGCTGGGTAGGCGCCACTGCCTATTCCGGTCTGAGCATCGGTGCATGGATCGGCGATGTGGACAACCAGCCTGTCTCGGCGCTCTTCTACGTCAATGACACCGCCACTGGGGCCCTCGTCTACGACAGCGGCCGCGTCGGCGAAGCCACAGGGACCCATTGGGCCTCGGTCCGTCCGACGAACCTCTCCGACGGCCGCACCTACAGCTGGCGGGTCGCCGCCCACGACGGTGACATGGACTCCAAATGGCTGAGTGGCTGCACGTTCACGGTGGACACGCAGCCGCCGTCCATCCCAGTCGTCGCGTCGGCGGAATACCCGCCGTCGGGTAGCCATCCCGGCTCCACCAAGCACATCGGTCAGCCCGGCACCTTCAGCATCGGGTCGACCGACTCCACGAGCGGGGTCCTCTACTACGAGTGGGCCTTCAACTCGGCCATCCCTGTGAGTGGAGCCAACCGCCTCGACCCGGCTACGGACGGCAGCGCGTCCATCCCACTGACACCCACGACCTGGGGCACCAACATCCTGCGTGTCCAGGCCGTCGACCGGGCGGGCAACCGCTCGCAGCAGCAGACGTACACCTTCTACGTGCCCGACGACCCCAACGCGAAGACGACGCTCGGCGACATCACCGGCGACGAACGCGTTGACTTCCTCGCACCCACAGCCGCAGGCGACCTCGTCGTCTACCCCACCGCGGTCGACCCGGCAGCTGGCGGTGTCCTCGCCTCCAACACAGCCAACAGCCCTGGCGGCAAGGGCTGGGGCAACGGCACCCTCACTACCCACCGCGGCGGCAACGGCATCCGCATCGACGACCTGTGGGCCTACCGCGACGGACAGCTGAAGCTCTACCGCAACTCCCTCACCCAAGGCGGTCTCGCCGCGAACGGGGGCTTGTACTACACCGCCGCCAAGGCCGTAACCGTGCAGCGCCCCTACAGGGAGGACTGCACCGTCGCGGCCACCGGCCAGCCCTGCGGCACCGCGTACGTTGAGGACTGGACCCGCGTCAAGCAGATCCTCGCCGTCGGCGACGCCCTGCCCGAGCAGGGCATCGAGCCCCGCAACGACCTGCTCACGGTCGAGAACAACGGTACGAGCAGCTCACTGGTGCTGTTGCAGGGCACCGGCGCGACCGGCGAACTGCGCGACCCGGTCGTGCTCGTCCTCAGCCCCGCCGGGTGGGACAACCTCACCCTCATCGCCCCCGGCGACACCACCGGCGACGGCCTGCCCGACCTGTGGGCCCGCGACAACACCACCGGCGAGGTCTACCAGTACGCCAACGTCGCCGGAAACCCGGCCGCCCTCGGAGACCACAGCAAGCGCACCCGGATCGGCGGCGGCGTCAGCGCCGCCACCCACCCGGTCATCGGCTCGTCCGGCGACACCAGCGCCGACGGCCTCCCCGATCTGTGGGCCCTCGACAGCCGCCACCGCCTCCTGACCTGGAACAGCACCGCCACCAGCGGCAAGGTCACCGGCTTCGGAAGCCCGCAGACCATGGGCGACTCCCGCATCTCCACCAGCACCTGGAAGCTGAACGAAGGCTCCGGCACCACGGCGGCCGACCTGCGCGGCCGCAACAACGCCACCCTCACCGGCGCCGGCGCCACCTGGGCCGACGACACCGTCGCCGGCAACGCCACCAAGGTCGTCGACCTCGACGGCACAGGCTCCACCGTCACCGCCGCGGGGCCCGGCATCGACACCAGCCGCAGCTTCACCGTCTCCACCTGGGCCAAGACGGACAAGCTGGGCGGGGCGATCGTCAGCCAGGACGGGCAGCGCTCCAGCGGGTTCAGCCTGTCGTCCGACCCCGATGGCACCTGGCGCTTCGCCCTCGCCCGCACCGACGCCGACGGCGCGAGCTACGACCAGACGAACATCCGCAACGACGCCGCCAAGGTGCAGGTCGGGGTCTGGACCCAGCTCACCGCCACCTACGACGACACCACCGGTCTGATCGCCTTGTACGTCAACGGCACCCTCGCCGCCACCGGCCACCACGCCAAAGCCAACGCCTGGAAGGCCACCGGCCCCCTGATCCTCGGCCGATACAAGAACCAGGGCAACCCGGACGCCTTCCTCGACGGCCGCATCAGCGGCGTCACCGTCTACAACCACTCCACCGTCCCGTCCGCCCCCCGCACCTCCCTGGTCTCCGGCGTCAGCGACGCCAAGTGCGCGGACGACAGCGCCGGCGGCACGGCCGACGGAACCCGCATCCAGATCTGGGACTGCAACGGCAGCAACCCCCAGCAGTTCGAGATCCGCGAGAACGGCGAGCTCCGCGTCCTCGGCAAGTGCGTGGACGCCGCCAACAACGGCACCCTTGTCCAGCTGTGGAACTGCAATGGCACCGGTCCCCAGCAGTGGCTGCCCCAGGCCGACGGCAGCCTCTACAACCCTATGAACAACCGCTGCATGGACCTGCCCCAGGGCCGCACGGACAACGGCATCCAGCTCCAGCTGTGGCAGTGCAACGGCACCAACGCCCAGCGCTGGCCCGCCGCCGGACTGGCCTCACCCCTGGGCGCCACCGCCTGACCCCAGCCCTGCTCCAACAGCCCGCCTCTCCCCGGAACCCCGGGGGGAGGCGGGCCCTTGCACGCCACCCTCACCACTCGCTGCGTCTGGACCGCTGTCAGCACAGTGTGATCCAACCGTCCGGGATCCAGCCGCTCACATACCCATCGAGGAATACATACAGGTCTGGGATGCCTGAATGCCCTACGGATCTAGCGGCTTGGGCGTGCTCGACCCAGCACACCCTCTCCCCTCCGGCTCCGGGATACATGACGGAGGCCGAGCCCACATGCGCGGTGAAGACCCGAGTCGTCCCTCGGCGGTGATCGGTGGCCCGGATGGGCGGGCCAGCTTCGACTCTGCCGGTCACAGACCCCAATCGAATCGAACCGGGCGGCGCGAGCGCAGTCGCGAGGCGCCAGGCGGCCCTCGGCCGTGGAGCCTGCGCGTACTGGGCACCCGGACCGCCGCGATGCCCGATGACCTCTTCGGCGAACCCTTCCCGCGCACCGTCCGCAAGAAGGCCGCGCGCCGGGTCCTGGAATCCGAGATCCGCACCGTCTCCCGCCGGTCAAGGACATTGCCTGCTTCGAGGACATATACCGGCTCACCAGCGCCCTCGACGGCGTTGGTGGCCGTCGAGTGGGTCGCCCCGCCGCCTACCCGCCTTCCGTCTACCTCCTCTTCCTCGCTCTGCGCGGCATCCACGGCTCCGCCCGCTACTGCGCCGCCGAGCTGCGCGATCAGGACGTCTGGGACGAGATCCGCAATGGAATCGCCCACCACCTCGGCAAGGACGAGGCCCGCTCACTGCCCGAGACCGTGATCCGGGACGCCACCAGCTCATCGCCGGTGACGGCACGGTCGCCAAGTCCCCCACCCTCTCCACCGTCCCTTTCAGAGCCGACGAGAACGGAGTGCGCCATAGGCGCTGACGCCAAGGGGCCAGCAACCACCAAGGGCGCCGAAAGGATGCTGCTGGGCAGCAAGTTCGTCGTCCAGGAGCGGCCAGCATCGGGAGGGAGAAGTCCTGGTGTTCTCCACCCGACACCGCCGCTACTTCCGGCGCGTCTTCCTCCGCTACAGCCACGTCCCGCACGACCAAGAGGGCGGCGAAGCCGCAGTCGCCCTCCAGCTCGCCTGCGCCATCCTCGACGCCGCAGAAGACACCCACCGCTGGTACCACCTCATCGCCGTCCCGTGCGTACGCGGCGCCCACGAACACCGCGAACCCGTCGGCATCACCACCACCCCCGGCGAACGCGACGACGGAGAGAGCGACACCGAAACCGGCTTCCACCGCGCCGAGCACCTCCTCCAGATCCCCGACGCCACCGCCACCCACCAGCAGCTCTACGGCGGCCGCGAAGACACCGAAGCCGGCTTCTCCCAACTCGACCGCTCCCTCTGGAACCGCCGCATGATCGCCTTCGGCGCCGACGCCCAGAGCCTGGTCATCCTCGGCTTCCTCCTCGCCCAAAACGCCACCAGCGCGGCCCGCTACCGGGAAGACCCTGCCTACACCGGCGCGGACGCCGAGACCACAGAAAGCAGCACCCGCTCCCCAAAGAACTGAGCCGCAACGCCCCACGCTGATCCGCTACGCTGTCCCTGGGCTGCCCTCGCGGCAGCCCAGGACCTTGCCGAACGCGGACGGAATCTCGCACAGAGTATTCAGCCACGTTTAACGCAAGGCCCCGCCTTCGTAGCTCAGGGGATAGAGCACCGCTCTCCTAAAGCGGGTGTCGCAGGTTCGAATCCTGCCGGGGGCACAGTGGAAGACCCCCAGCCGGTCACGGCTGGGGGTCTTCGTCATGTGCGGGCGCGTCGGCGGTGGCGTTGACAGTGGGACTTGAACGCGTTCAAGATGATGTCCGTCCTTACCCGGCACGTGCGAGACGCGAGAGCAGGGCCGTATGGCTGCCGATCGGAAACAGCGGGTGCGGCGTGGGTGCGTGGGTGCCGTGGCGGGGTGTGCGGCGGTGCTGCTGACGGCCTCCTGCTCCGTCTACCCCGTCCAGGTCGACGCCGTCGGGGTGACGGGCCTGTGGTCGTCGTACGGGAGCGAGGCCGCGGTGGTGTTCCGGGACGACGGGACGTTCACGGCCAAGGACTTGGACACCTCACGGCTCGCCGCGGACTGCCCCGGGCTCTCCGCCCGGCAGCGCGGGACCTGGTCCCTCTCCCGCACGTCCGCCGAGGTCACCTTCGACGGCGTGGACTGCGACGGCATGATGTTCGCCTTCTACGGCTCGCCGGAGCACTACATCGCCTGCTTCACCGAGGACGTGCAGGCGGGGTGTACGGAGGAGTACAAGCGGGAGGACGGCTGACCGCGCCAGGCGGCCAGGTCCGCGGAGAGGATGACGCTCCTCGCGCGGAACGTGTGGAGCCCTCCCGGGCTCGCCGGGAGGGCCGCTTCGTGTCGTGACTGGGGACGGTGGACGCCCGTCAGCTGAGGCCGGGGCTCCGTTCGCCGATCCGGTCGCCCTGCGGGGTGCCGGCGCGCTTGAGGGCGGCCTTGGTGTGGGCCCCGCCCTTCACCTTGCTGCGGACCGGGCCCTCGAAGCCGTGGCCTTGCGCGCGCGGGGTCCGGAGCCGTTCCGTCGCCTTCGCGACCGCCGCCTGGACGTCCTGCTTCTGCTCTTTGCTCATCCCGTCGTCAACTCCCTCGGGAAGCACCCAATCGGATTACTCGGATCGTATGCAGATATGAGGGCGAATGCACCCGGGGCGGACGTAAAGAATCCGGCGCCCGGATACGGGCTCAGGGGCGCTCCGGGAGGCCCGTGGCCTGCCGGACCAGCTCCTCCGGGCAGGGCGTACCGCGCGGGAGCTGGTACTTCGCCGAGATCCGGTACTCGCCCGGCGCCGGGGCCAGCAGCTCCGTCCAGACGTCCCCGACGGCGTCGGGCGCCGCCCTGAAGAGGCACCCGGACGTGTTCGCGTCCCGGGGGGACGGCACCGGCCCGCCCGCGCCGTCCACCAGCCCCAGCCACGGCGAGTGCGGGATCCGCACCAGCACCCGGCCCGGCGCCGAGACCTCGACGACCAGCCGGTCCGCGCCCGCCCGGACCGCCTTCGCGGGGCCCGAGACCAGCTCCGCGGGGGCGTCCACCCGGAACAGCCGCCAGTTCCCGTCGCCCCACACCTCGCGCAGGTACGGGAGCCCCGCCCGCACGAGCTCCGCCTCCGCCGCCCCGCCCGAGTCGGGCTTGTCGGCGGGCAGCACCACGTAGTGCACGGCCCAGCGGTCCAGCCAGCCCCGGTAGCTCGCGGCGGTGAGGGTGCCGTCGTAGAAGAGCGGGTTGCGCTCCAGGTCGGCCTGCCGGTTCCAGCCGCGCGCGAGGTTCACGTACGACGGGAACGCGGAGGACTCGCGGTGGCTGCTGGCGGGCACCACCTCGACCCGGCCCCGGTCCGCGCCCGCCTTCCGGAGCTGGTCGACCAGCGGGGCCAGCTCGCGGTTCCAGGCGGCCACCGGGGTGGTCCGGACGATGTCCGTGACGCTGTTGGTGGTGATCCAGACGGTCAGCCCGGCGAAGGCCAGCAGCAGCGCGTACCGGCGCCGGGTCCGCGGGGCCTCGTACGGGAGGGCGGCGAGGAGCGCCGCGCCGCCGAACAGCATGACCAGCCGGGTGACGTTCGAGCCGACCTGGGAGTCGACCGCCCAGGTCAGGAACACCCCCAGGGCGTACACGGCGGCGGCGGTCCGCACCGTCCGCCACGCCTTGGGCACGAGGAGGGCGACGGCCAGCCCGAAGAGGAACGGCAGCCCGGCCGAACCGATCTTCATCGGCTGCGTCCCCGAGAAGGGGAACAGCCACGCCGAGAGCCCCACGACCGCGACCGGGGCCAGCCCCAGCGCGTACGCGCCCGGCCGCCGCCCGCCCAGGAACAGCGCGGCCGCGACCACCCCGAGGAAGAGCCCCGCCACCGGGCTCGCGGCGGTCGCCAGCCCGGCCAGCGGCGCGGCGACGGCGGCCTTCGCCCAGCGCCGCCGGGCCCACCGGCGCGGCCAGCAGAAGACGGCGGCGACGGCCCCGAGGGCGAAGAGCGTGCCGAGCCCGAAGGTGACCCGGCCGGACAGCGCGTTGCACAGCAGCCCGTACACCCCGGCCAGGGCCGGCCACAGGGGCTGCCGGACGGCGCCGCGGCAGCGGGTCAGGATCAGCGCGAGGAGCCCCGCCGAGGCGGTGCCGGCGATCACCATCGTGGTCCGGACGCCGAGCACGTGCATCACGTACGGGGACACGACGCTGTACGAGACCGGGTGCATCCCCCCGTACCAGGCGAGGTTGTACGCCGTGTCGGGGTGGCGGCCGACGAACTCCGCCCAGGCGTCCTGCGCGGCGAGGTCCCCGCCGCTGTTGGCGACGAAGAAGATCCAGACGACGTGCAGCACCGCCGCCACGGCGGTGGCCACGAGCACCGGGTGCCGGTGCGCCCGGGCCAGGAGGCGGGCCGGGACGCGGGCGGGGAGCCGGGCCGGGACGCGGGCCGGGAGCCGGTCCAGGGCGCGGGCGGCCGGGCCGCCGGGCGCCGCGGGCCCCCGCGGGGGCTCCGGCTGCCCGGTCGGCCTGTGCTCCTGCTCGGCTGTGGTCATGGACGACGCCCTCTCCGGTACTGCCTGCCGGACGCGGCACGGCGCCCCGGGGTCGCCCGGGGCGCCGCACCCGCCGGATGCCGGCCTCAGCCGATACGGGTCAGCTTGCTGCCGAAGCCGGGGGTCTCCAGCTCGCGCTGGAGCGCCACCGGCACCTTGACCTGGCTGGCGCCGTCGCCGACGGTCAGCACCCCGACCTGGGTCCCGGCCTTGGCCGACTCGGGGATCGCGGTGCCGCCGTCGCCGAGCTTGATGTCCACGGTCAGCGAGGACCAGCCGACGGCCTGGACGTCGGCGGTGGCGACGACCGGCGTGTGCCCGCCGAGGCCGTCGTCCACGTAGCCCACGACCTGGCCCTTCTTCACGACGGGCGCGCCCTGGATCTCCTTCTGGGTGCCGATCAGCAGCGAGCGGCTGGCGGCGATGACGCTGTCGATGATCGGCGGCTTGTGCTGGCCGAGGACGGCGCCGACGAGCAGCTGGTTGGTGTCGCCGACCTTCTTCTGGGCGGCGAAGAGGAGGTTTCCGCCGGCCTTGGTCGTCGTACCGGTCTTGATGCCGAGGGAGTCGTTGAACGGCACCAGGCGGTTCCAGTTCGGCCAGGTCTTGCCGGTCTGGTCGGTCCAGCTGGGCATGCGGGTGATGTCGACCAGGGCCGGGATCTCGACGATCTTCAGACCGAGCTTCACCTGGTCCTCGGCGGTGCTGACCGTGGTGGCGTCCAGGCCCGAGGGGTCGGTGTAGGTGGTGTTGGTCATGCCGAGTTCCTTGGCGGTGTCGTTCATCTTCTTGACGAACGCCTCCTGGGAACCGGAGTCCCAGCGCGCGAGCAGCCGCGCGATGTTGTTGGCCGACGGGATCATCAGGGCGGCGATCGCGTCGTACTCCGAGATCTTGTCGCCCTCCTTGACCGTGTTGAGGGTGGACTCGTTGTCCGACTTGTCCTTCTGGCCCTCGGTCTCGGCGGTCTTGTCGACGTCGATCATCGCGCCCTTCTCCCCCTTCTTGAAGGGGTGGTCGCGCATGATGATGTACGCCGTCATCGACTTCGTGACGCTCGCGATCGGCACCGGCTTCTGCTCACCGGAGCTGCCGATCGTGCCGAGGCCGGCGGCGGCCATGGAGGCCTGGCCCTCGGTCGGCCAGGGCAGGTTGGGCGCGCCGCCGGGGAAGGTGTACGTCGCCTTCGCGGTCAGCTTGAGCTTCGGCGCGGGCAGCGGGCGCACCAGCTGCACGACGGAGATCACGATGATCAGGAGCACCACGAGCGGTGCGTAGATCTTGACCCGCCGGATCACGTTCCGCATGGGAGTGGGCGGCGGGGGCGGGTTGTTGGTGAGGTCCGCCAGCATGTCGAGCGGCGGCCGGGGCGGCAGCGGCTGCTGGGTGGTCCGCTCACTGGGGTCCAGGCGCGGGGGCGGCGGAGTGGGCCGGGCGGGCGGCTTCGGCCCCGGGGCGTCCTCGTCCTCGCCGCGCAGCGGTACGAAGGTGCTGACGCGGCGGTCGCTCTCGGTGCCGGGCCGTGCCGTGCCGGGCCGTGCCGTGCCGGGCCGTGCCGTGCCGGGCCGTGCCGTGCCGGGCTTGGCGGCGGCCGGCTTGGGGGCGCCGGCACCGGCCTGCGCGGCGCGGGGGTCCTGGGCGGGCTTCTTGCCGTCCTGGGCGTCCTTGGTGCCCTTGGTGTCCTTGGTGTCCTTGGGGCCGGTGGCACCCTTGGGGTCCTTGGAATCCTTGCTGCCCGCGGCGGGCGAAGCGGAACCGGGCTTCACGGCCCGGAAGACGGCCGTGCGCTCGCTGTCGGACTCCTCCTTGGCGTCCTTGGCGCCCTTCGCGTCCTTCGCGTCCTTCGCGTCGGCCGACGGCTCATCGCCGGACGGCTTCTTCGCGTCCGGCGCGGCGGAACCGGGCTTCACGGCACGGAAGACGGCCGTGCGCTCGCTGTCGGACTCCTCCTTGGCGTCCTTGGCGTCCTTGGCGTCCTTGGCGCCCTTCGGCTCCTTCGCGTCCGCGTCGGGCTTCACGACACCGAACGCGGTGGTCCGCACGTCCGCCGACGGCTTCGCGGCGGGCTCGTCGGAGGACGGCTCGTCACCCGTCGGCTTCTTCTCGGCATCCGGCGAAGCGGAACCCGGCTTCACCGTGCGGAAGACGGCCGTGCGCTCGCTGTCGGCGGCCGGCTTCGCCGGGGCGGAACCGGGCTTGACGGTACGGAAGACGGCGGTGCGCTCACTGTCGGCGGCGGGCTTGTCCGACGGCTTGTCCGACGGCTTGTCCGACGGCTTGTCCGACGGCTTCTCGGACGCCGCGGACGGCTCGTCGGACGCCGAACCGGCCCCGCCCGACGGCCTCTCCGCGTCGGGTGAAGCGGAACCGGGCTTCACGGCACGGAAGACGGCGGTGCGCTCGGTGTCGGCGGCCGCCGTACGCGGGTCCCGGGACGGCTTGTCCGCCTCCGGGGCCGGGTCGCGCGTCACCACGCCAAAGGCCGTCGTACGGACATCCCCCGACGGCTTGCCGGCCGGCTTGCCGGCGGGCTCCTCGGACTTCTCCGCGTCCCCGGACGGCTTCTCCGACGAAGCGGAACCCGGCTTCCGGGACTCCCCCGACGGCTTGTCCGCCTCCGGGGCCGGGTCGCGCGTCACCACGCCGAAGGCCGTCGTACGGGCTTCCCCCGACGGCTTGCCGGCCGGCTTGCCGGCGGGCTCCCCGGACTTCTCCGCGTCCCCGGACGGCTCCTCCGCCCGCGCGTCGGCCTCCGCCGAAGCGGAACCCGGCTTCTCCGCGTCCCGCGGCGCGGACTGGCGTACCACGCCCGCCACCGGGGTCTTCGGGTCCACCCGCCCGGGGGACGGGCGCGACGGGGCGGTGACGGCCTCGGCGGCCTCGGTCTCCGCGCCCGCGTCCTCCGCCTGCTCGTCCGTGCCGGCCGTGGCGACCCACGCCGCGACGGCCTCCTTCAGCGGGTCTCGCGGCTGGAAGACCGACAGCCTCGGGTCCTGCTCCCCGGACGCTCCTTCATCTACCGACTTGTCGGGGGACTCGCCCGCCACCGTTCCTCCTCGATCGCTGTCCGGTCACTGTCCGAACCGTCTAACAGTGTCCCGTCTAGGGGGCATCGCCCAACCGCTAGACGAGAACGACATAGCTACTGGTTCCCCCACAAAGCGTCCAGGCGCTCTCGACAGATGAATGTGAGAGGCGTCACCCTGTCACTCATCCACGCGGGGAGGCATGGATGGGCAGGAGCCGCAGAACAATTCCGGAGGAGCTTCTGCTGCTCGCTTTGGACCCGGCCACGGGTACCACGGCGCAGCCGCAGTCGCTCGACCTCGGCCTGGCCGGGGCACAGCTAGTGGAGCTGGCTCTGGCAGGACGGATAGCCCCTGACGGGGATCGTATCGCCGTGGTGATGCCACGGCCGACAGGAGATCCGACTTTGGACTCCGCACTGGAACTGCTGCGCAGGCGCGGCAGCCCGGTACGGGCCGTCCACTGGATCGGCGGACCCCGGCTGGGGCTCCGCCAGATTTACCTCGCCCACCTGGAGCGCTGCGGCATGGTGCATGCCGTCGCGGGCCAGATGTGCGGGGTGCTGCCGACGACTCGCTACCAGGCGACCGACACGGCGATCAGCCGGGAGATCCGTGCCCGGCTCGACAGTGCGATCCGCACCGGCGTACCGCCGGACCCGCGGACCGCGGCGCTCGCCGCGCTGGCCCACGCGGTCGGACTCGGCAAGCACCTGTACCCCGGCAACGAGGGTCGTTCGTCCAGGTCCCGGCTGCGGGACCTGATCAGGCACGACCCGATGGGCGGTCTCGTCGCGCACGCGGTGATGGACGTCCAGAACGGCGTGGCCGCACAGCCGCGCCGGGACCGCGCCGCCCAGCCGCAGCCGGCCGTCCGGGCCACGGCGGCCGGCGGTGTTCCGCTCCAGCCGCGCCGGACGGGTGCGATGGCCCGCGCGGCCGCGCACTGAGCACGCGTCCGCCCGGCAGGACACCGTACGACCACCGCACGACCACCGCATGACCCGCGACACCCCTTGATCCACCAGCGGGGCACGTTCGACCGATCCACCCGGTACACCGATCCACACCGATCCACACCGTTCCACCGATCCACCGTTCCACCGTTCCACCGTTCCACCGATCCACCGACACCGCGGCCGGAGGTCCCCCAAGACCCGGCCCCGGAGCCGCCCGCGCGCGGGGTGGCGAGGCCGACGAGACGGCTTCGCCACCCCGCGTGCCGCTTTCCCGCGTTCCCCAGCGCCGTCGCACCCTTCGGTGGCAGTCTGCTGAACACCAGACACTCAGCGAGACAGCGACAGAAGAAGGCGGAGGTGCCGTTCACGTGGCGTCCAATGTCAATCCCACCGTCCGACGCCGCCGACTGGGCATGGAGTTGCGCAAGCTCCGCGAGGACAAGGGCATGACGGCCGAGCAGGTCGCCGAGCGCCTCCTCGTCTCCCAGTCCAAGATCAGCCGGCTGGAGAACGGCCGCCGGTCCATCAGCCAGCGCGACGTCCGCGACCTGTGCGAGGTCTACGAGGTCGAGGACCCGAGGCTCGTGGACTCCCTGATGCAGATGGCCAAGGACTCCCGGCAGCAGGGCTGGTGGCACGCCTTCGGCGAGATCCCGTACAGCGTCTACATCGGTCTGGAGACCGACGCGGCGAGCCTGCGCACCTACGAGCCGCAGATGGTCCCCGGCCTGCTCCAGACCCCGGAGTACGCCCAGGCGCTGATCCGCGGCGCGCTGCCCGAGACGGCGCCCGCCGACGTCGAGAAGCGGGTCCAGGTGCGCATGCACCGCCAGAAACGGTTGTCCGAGACGGAAAACAACAATCCGGACGTGGGCCCGCTGCGCCTGTGGGCGGTCATCGACGAAGCGGCACTGCGCCGGCACGTGGGCGATCCCCAGTTGATGGTCCGGCAGCTGGAGTACTTGATAGAGCAGTCGCAGCAGCCGTACATCACGGTGCAGGTGATGCCGTTCACGATGGGTGCCCACCCGGGAATGAACGGGCAGTACGCAATTCTGGAATTCCCGGACGCCTCGGACTCGACCGTGGTCTACATCGAGGGCGTCACGAGCGATTTGTACCTGGAGAAGGCCAACGACGTTCAGAAATACAGCGTGATGTACGAGCACCTGCGGGCGCAGGCCCTCAACGTCGACCAGACCAGGCAGTTCATCTCCGACATCATCGAGGAGCACGCGGGCAAGGCGCTCTGACCGCGAACGGGGCCCGCGCCGACGGCGACGGCCGCGGCGGCCGCGAACTCCGCAGAGCGGCAGGAAGCGGACGGAAGTGGGGAGGGGGCCCGCACGGTACACCGTCGGTCCCCGGCCACAGAAGGCCTGAATGGAATATGCCACCCGGTCGAGTGAATGCCTCCTTCGGCCATCGAGAGGTGCCGGTAGCGTCGATCACGTCGGCCCGGGGAAATCCCCGGGCGGCACGCAACCGGAACTACTCGCTGAACCGGAGAAGAACATGGCTATTCGTCAGGGCGGCACGGAAAACTGGACCAAGTCCTCCTACTCCGGTGGAAACGGGGCCTGCGTAGAGGTCAAGTCCCCCGTCACCTCCGCCATCGCCGTCCGCGACTCGAAGGTGCAGGACGGTCCGTCCCTCACCTTCGCGCCCGGTTCCTGGACCTCCTTCGTCACCGGTGTGACCGAGGGCGGACTGGGACGCCTCGCCTGAACGTCTCCACCCCCCACACCGCAGCACCCCGTACGGAGCCCTCTCGACCGGCCCGCCGTCCTGGCCGAGAGGGCTCGGCCATGCCCGCCCCCGGAAGCCCGGGGCGTACCCGTCCCGCTCTCAGCGCAGCCGGTCGACGTACCGGTCGGTGCCCGGCACCGTGGGAACGAACGGCGCCACCAGCTCCACCCGTCCCAGCCCCGATTCCGCGACCTCCGCGTCCAGCCCCTCGAAGCGGTCCCAGCAGGTGCGCGGGTCGGCCTCCAGGAACCACAGCAGCGTGAGCCGGGTGCCGACCCCCTCGACCTGCTTGACGTAGGTCATCCGGTCGCCGGGCAGCGGGGTCGGCCGGAAGACCGTGACCATCGCCGCGGGTGAGCCGTGCAGCCGACGCGGCAGGGCCTTCGCGCGGAGCCACTCCAGCAGTTCCGCCCGCCGCCCGGGGCCGTCGGCGTCGACGACCTGGAGGACCAGCCCCTGGTACGGGTGGTCGAGGGCGTGGAAGTCCCGGGGGCCGGCGGCGCCGTCGCGGTAGACCGTGGCCTCGTGGTCCTGGAAGGCCGTGAAGACGTGGGTGCGGTCCTGGTAGACGCGCCCGTCGCGGTTCAGCCGCTTGTTGATGCCGACGGTCCACTTCATGTGCTCGTCGTAGCGGCCCTCGGTGACCCAGTACGTGGAGAGGTAGCAGCCGGCGGTGACGGGCTGGGCGACCGCCGACTTCTCCGGGTAGCGCAGCTCCTGGAGGTCCCGGGTGGCCACCCAGCGGCGGCCGGCGTACATCCAGGGCATGGCCATGGCGCCGGCGTAGTAGTGGTCGTCCTCGTACCAGCGGTTGTACGCGTACTCGTGGCCCGGGTGCGGTTCCACCATGGTGATCAGGGCGTGGCCGGGCCGGACACCGTACGGGCCGACGGCCGCGAGCCGCGCGTAGTCCCCGGCCCGGGTGTCCTCGGCCCCGGCCCCGGCCCCTTCTCGTTCCCGCTCGTCTCTCGTCATGACACCGGTGTATCTGATGCTGCGTCAGTTGTGGAGGGGTCGGGCGTCGTTCACCCCTCGGACGGGTAGGTGCTCTCTGCACCTTTCCCCGTTAGGCTGCCGCCACCCGCCACCCCGCCACCGAAGGAGGCGCCCCCATGCGCCCGAGCACCGCCGCCGCCGCTCTGCCCGCCTTCGCCGCGCGCGCCGCCGCCGTGGGCGGCTCCCCCGTACGCGAGATCCTCGCGCTCACCGAACGCCCCGGGGTGATCTCCTTCGCCGGCGGCCTGCCCGCCCCGGAACTCTTCGACACCGAGGGCCTGCGCGCGGCCTACGACACCGCCCTGACCGGCGCCGCTGCCGCCCGCGCCCTCCAGTACTCCACCACCGAGGGCGTCCCCGAGCTGCGCGCGGCCGTCGCCGCCCGGGCCGCCGCGCGGGGCCTGGACACCTCCGCCGAGGACGTCCTCGTCACCACCGGCTCCCAGCAGGGGCTCACCCTCCTCGCCTCCACCCTGCTGGAACCCGGCGACACGGTGCTCGTCGAGGACCCCACCTACCTGGCGGCCCTCCAGTGCTTCGGCCTGGCCGGAGCCCGCGTCATACCCGTGCCCTGCGACGGGCAGGGCCTGCTCCCCGACGCCCTCGCCGAGATCACCGCCCGGGAGCGGCCGAAGCTGCTCTACACCATCCCCACCTTCCAGAACCCGACCGGGCGCACCCTGCCCGGCGAGCGCCGGGCGGAGGTGGCCCGCGTCGCGGCGCGGCTCGGGCTGTGGGTGGTGGAGGACGACCCGTACGGGGACCTCCGCTACGAGGGCGCCCACCAGCCGTGGATCGCCGCGCACCCGGGCGCCGAGGACCGCACCGCCCTGCTCGGCAGCTTCTCCAAGGTCATGGCGCCGGGGCTGCGCCTGGGCTGGCTGCGCGCCCCCGCCGCCCTGCGCCGCGCGGCGGTGGTCGCCAAGCAGGCGGCGGACCTGCACACCTCGACGGTGGACCAGCTGGCCGCCGCCCACTACCTCGGCGCCCACGACCTCGACGCCCACGTCGCCCGGGTCCGGGACGCCTACCGCACCCGGCGCGACGCCCTGCTGGCGGGACTCGGCGCGGCGCTCCCGGCCGGCTCGGAGTGGAACCGTCCCGAGGGCGGCATGTTCGTCTGGGCGCGCCTCCCCGCCGGGCACGACGCGGGGCTCCTGCTGAAGTCCGCCGTCGCCCACGAGGTGGCGTACGTGCCCGGGGCGCCCTTCCACTCGGGCCCCCCGGACCCGCGCACGCTGCGGCTGTCGTTCACCACGCACACCCCGCGGGAGATCGCGGAGGGCCTGGACCGGCTCCGGAAGGCGCTCTCCTAGGCCGGGCTCAGCCGTACAGTTCCTCGATCTCGGCCGCGTAGCGCCGGGCCACCTCCGCGCGGCGCGGTTTCAGCGTCGGGGTGAGGGTCCCGGCGCCGACCGAGAGTTCCTCGTCCAGGACCCGGAAGGCACGGATGCGGGCCGGGCGGGAGACGGTGGCGTTGGCCGCGGCGACGGCCTCGGCCACCAGGGCCCGTACCGCCGGGTGCGCGGCCGGGGCGGGGCCGAGGTCGAGGGCTTCGCGGGCCGCCCAGGCGGTGACCTCCTCCGTGTCGAGGGTGATCAGGGCCACCGGGTGGGGCCGCCGGTCGCCGATCAGGACGGCGCGCGAGACGAAGCGGGAGGCGGCCTGGACGGCGAACTCCACCTCGGTCGGGGTGATGTTCTTGCCGCCGGAGGTGATGATCAGCTCCTTCTTGCGGCCGGTGATGGTCAGGAAGCCGTCTGCGTCCAGTGCGCCCAGGTCCCCGGTGTGCAGCCAGCCGTCCGCGTCCAGGGTGCCGGCCGTCGCCGCCGGGTCGGCGTGGTAGCCGGGGAAGACCATCGGCCCCCGGGCGAGCACCTCCCCGTCCGGGGCGATGCGCACCTCGCAGCCCGCGACGGGCCGGCCGACGGTGCCGTACCGGACGGCGTCGGGGTGGTTGAGGCTGATCACCCCGGCGGACTCGGTCATGCCGTAGCCCTCGAACACCCGTATCCCGCAGGCGCGCAGGAAGTCCAGGGTGGCGGGGGCGATGGGGGCGCCGCCGGTCAGGGCCCACTTCAGCCGGCCCCCGAAGGCGGCCCTGACCGGGGCGTAGAGGGACTCCTCCGCCGCCTCCCACGCCGGGCGCAGCTCCGCCGGCAGGGCGCCGTCCGCCGCGAGCACGCCCAGCCGGACGGCCTCCTCGAAGCGTTCCCGGCCGCCCTCGCGGCCCTCGGCGAGGCCCCGCACCACCGTGTGGACCTTCTCGAACAGCCGGGGTACGGACGGCAGGTGGGTCGGCCGGGCCTCGGTGAGCTCGGCGAGCACGTCCTCGACCCGGCCCCCGAAGTAGCACAGCTCCCCGCCCTCCAGCAGGGTGGTGAACTGGATCAGCTGCGCCAGCAGGTGCGCCAGCGGCAGGTACAGGTACGTGGAGTCGCCGGGCCCGCCCTGGACCAGCGGGAGGGTGGCGTCCTGGACGGCCCCGAGGTTCCCGTGGGTGAGCCGGCACCCCTTGGGCGGGCCCGTGGTGCCGGAGGTGTAGACGATCGCGGCGTCCGCGTCGGGGGTCACGGAGGCGGCCCGTGCGGCGAGTTCGCAGGCCTGGGCCGCCGGAGACGCCGGGGGAGCCGGGGACGCCGGGGCCACCGCCGGAGCCGCCTGGGCCGCCGCAGACGCCGGAGCCGCCTGGGCGGCCGCCGGAGCCGCCGGGAAGTCCGCGTCCATGCGTACGACCGCCCGCAGCGCGGGCAGTTTCGGCCGCAGCGCCTCCACCCGGGCCGCCTGGGCGGCGTCCTCGCAGACGGCCGCCACCGCCCCGGAGTCGGAGAGCACCCAGGCCAGTTCCTCCTCCCCCGCCGTCGGGTACACCGGCACCAGGACCGCGCCCGCCGCCAGGATCCCGAGGTGGGCGTACGTCCACTCGGGGCGGGTCTCGGCGAGCACCGCGACCCGTTCCCCGGCCCCGACGCCCAGGGCGAGCAGCGCGCGCCCGGTCTCGCGTACGGCCGCGCCGAGTTCGGCGTACGTCCGGGTCTGCCAGCCGGTGCCGTCCGGCGTGCGGAAGCGCAGCGCCGTCCCGTCCCCGTACCTCTCCTCGGTCCACTGGGTGAACACCGCCAGCGTGCTCGGCCGACCGTCCATCGCATGCCCTCCCCGGATTGGTGACCCCCCGATGGTGGGCGCGCCCGGCGCCCGCCCGGCATGACCGGAAGCGTCACCCCCGCTGACCGCAGCGCTCATTGGGGCTACCGTCGGAGCATGGGGAGGCGGACGGTCACCGTGCACCACGTGCGTGCCGTGCTCGCGGGGGCGCGGCGCGGGGGCTTCGACCTGGTGCCGCTGCTCCAGGAGGCGCAGATCCCGCCGCTGCTGCTCGGCGACGACCGGGCGCGGGTCACTCCGGCGCAGTTCGCCCGGCTGTTCCGGGCCCTGTACCGGACCACGCAGGACGAGTTCCTCGGGCTGTCGGCCGTCCCGAGCCGCCCGGGTACCTTCGCGATGATGTGCCACGCCTGCCTGGGCTGCCGGGACCTGGGCGCGGCCGTGGAGCGGGCCGCCGCGTTCTACGGGCTGTTCCCGGGCGGGCCGGAACTGGCGCTGGAGACCGGGGGCGGGCAGGCCCGGTTCACCGTGCGGAACGACTTCGACGGGGACGAGGAGCGCTTCCTGACCGAGTGCGTCCTCGCGATCTGGCACCGGCTCGCGAGCTGGCTCGTCGGGCGGCCGGTCCCGCTGGTCCACGCCGCCTTCGCCTATCCGCCGCCGCCGCACCGGGACGAGTACGGCACGCTCTTCGACTGCCCGGTGCGGTTCGGGGCCGAGCGGACGGAGGCCGTCTTCGACGCGCGCTGGCTGACGGCGCCGCTCGTGCGGGACGAGGACGCGCTCGACGCGATGCTCCGCCGGGCCCCCTTCGACCTGCTCTCGCGCCCCGAGTACGGGACCACGGTCGCCGAGCAGGTACGCCGCACCCTGACGCGCCGGCTGCGCGGCTCGCCCCGGCTGCCCGGACTCGGGGAGGTGGCCGCGCTCCTGGCGGTCTCACCGGCGACGCTGCGGCGCCGGCTGGGGCGGGAGGGGACGTCGTTCCAGCAGCTGAAGGACCAGGTGCGGCGGGACGCGGCGATCGCGGGGCTGGCCGAGGGCGGCGAGCCGATCGCGGAACTCGCCGCCCGCCTGGGCTTCTCGGAGGACACCGCCTTCCACCGCGCCTTCCGCCGCTGGACCGGCACCACACCGGGCGCCTACCGCCTCGCCTCGGGCGGCTAGGCCGTGTCGTCGAACGGCTGTCGTCGAACTGCCGTCGTCGCGCGCGGGGCGGACGGAAGGGTGACGACAGGCCCGCAGGCCGGTCGCGGCGCGGCGTGAGGGGGGGTGGGTGGGCGGGTCAGGAAAGGTGAGCTGCGCGGTCAGCGACATGCCGACCGGTCGGTCACTACCTTCGCCTCACCTGCCCCCACACTTACGCACGTTGGGAGACCCACCCATGCGTCTGCGCAGCAGCACCGCCCTGGCCGCCGCCTCCGTGGCCGCCCTGAGCGTCTTCGTCCAGGTGCCCGCCTCCGCCTCCGCCCCCGCCCCCGCCGATGCGGCCGCCGTCGCCGGGGAGGGGGCCGTCGGCCGCCCCGGCGACGTCGTCAGCAGCGTCCCGTCCGCCTTCCACCCGCTGCCCGGCCAGCCCACCGGCACCAGGGCCTGGAAGGTGCACTACCGGTCGACCACCGCCGACGGCGCCCCGAACGTGGTCTCGGGCACCGTCATCGTCCCGCAGGACGGCCGCACCGGCCCGCGCCCGCTGATCACGTACGCCGTCGGGACCGTGGGCCTCGGCGACTCCTGCGCGCCCGGCAACAACCTCCCGCACGGCACTTCCATGGAGGCCAACCTCATCCAGCAGTACACCCAGCGCGGCTGGGCCGTCGTCGTCACCGACTACGAGGGCCTCGGCACCCCCGGCGTCCACACGTACACCGTCGGCCCCTCGGCCGGCCACGCGATGCTCGACGCCGCCCGGGCCGCCATCCGGCTGCCCGAGGCCGGGCTGTCCCCGGACGCGCCGGTCGGGATCGTGGGCTACTCCCAGGGCGGGCAGGCCGGCGGCTGGGCCGCCGAGCTGCACGGCTCGTACGCTCCCGAGCTGAAGGTGAAGGGGACGGCGACGGGCGGGGTCCCCGCCGACCTGATGAAGGTGGCCGCCTTCAACAACGGCTCCTACGGCTCCGGTCTGATCTTCATGGCGGCGGCCGGCCAGGACGCCGCCTTCCCCGAGCTGAAGCTCGACTCGTACCTGAATCCCGCGGGCCGGGCCCTGGTGGCCGGGATGAAGGAGAACTGCGTGGCGGTCGACGCCATCGCCGGCTCCTTCAAGCGGATCTCCGACCTGACCACCCGCGACCCGCTCGCGCAGCCCGACTGGCAGGCCCGCCTGAACCAGAGCCGGCTGGGCCGGACCGCCCCGGCGGCGCCCGTGCTCCAGTACCACGCGCTCGGCGACGAGCTGATCCCGTACGCGGTGGGGCGGCAGCTGCGCGCGGAGTGGTGCGCGCGGGGCGCGGACGTGCAGTTCGACACGATCGTGCTCGGCGAGCACGTCAGCGGGGTCATCACGCACTCCCTGACGGTCGGGAACTGGCTGGCGGACCGTTTCGCGGACCGGGCCACGCGTCCCGACTGCTGAGCCTCCGTTCCCCGGGCCACCGCCCCGCCGGGTCACTCCCCGGCGGGGCAGGAGCGCGTGCCGCCCGGCAGCTTCCCGCCGGTCAGGAAGTCGTCGGCGTAGCCGCGTACGCAGGCGGAGGCGGCGTAGCCGGTGTGCCCGTCGCCCTTGTAGTCGATCACCACCGCCGACCCGAGCCGGCGGGCGGTCTCCTCCGTCCACTCGTACGGGGTCGCCGGGTCCCCGCGCGTGCCGACGAGCAGCATCCGGGGCGCGCCCGGGCGGTCGATCCGGCGGATGAAGTCGGTGCCGGCGGGGCGTCCGTAGCAGGACAGTACGGTCATCAGCTGGCCCGGCCCGAAGACCGGCGAGGCGTGGTGGAACTCGGCCTGGAGGTCGCGGATCTCCTGCTCGACCGCCTCCGGGGTGGCCTTGTCGTTGCTCCGGTCGGGGTCGTCGGCGCAGTTCACGGCGGTGAGGGCGGCCGCGGCATTGTCCTCGGGGATCTTGGCGGGGCCCTCCTCGGGCGGCGCCTCGGGCGGGCCGGCCAGTGCGGCCAGCGGGGCGGGGTCGCCGTCGCGCTCGACGCGGGCGAGGGCCTCGGCGAGGTCCGGCCACAGGCTCCTGGAGTACAGGGCGGCCCCGATGCCGGCGACGGCGTCCTGGCCGGTGAAGTGCGTGCCGTCGGCCCCGGTCAGCGGCTGCCGGTCGAGGCGTTCGACCAGGGCCTCGACCTTCTCCCGGGCGGTACGGGTGTTGGTGCCGTAGACGCAGTCGTGCTGGTGGGCGCACCAGGCGAGGAAGTTCTCCAGGGCCCGCTGCTGCCCGCGCGCGGAGACCAGGGCCTGCTCGGCGATGGGTTCGGTGAGGGTGTCGACCCCGTCGAGGACCATCCGGCCGGTCTTCTTCGGGAACTGCGCGGCGTAGACGGCGCCGAGCCGGGTGCCGTAGGAGAAGCCGAGGTAGTTGAGCTTCTCGTCGCCGAGGGCCGCGCGGATGCGGTCCATGTCCCGGGAGACGTTGACGGTGCCGATGTACGGGAGGACGGGCCCGGAGTGCAGCGCGCACCGCTCGGCCACGGCCCGCAGGGCGGCCAGCTGCGAGGCGGCGTCGCCGGGCACGTCGTCTCCGGTCTCCTGGGAGCCGCCGCAGGAGACGGGGGAGCTGAGGCCGACGCCGCGGGGGTCGAAGGCGACGAGGTCGTAGCGTTCGCCGAGCTTCGCGAAGACCTTGGGGTCGGCGGCCAGGGAGGCGATCCCGGGGCCGCCGGGGCCGCCGTAGTTCAGCAGCAGGGAGCCGAGGGGCCTGCGGCCGGGGGCGGTGGCGGGGATGCGGGCCACGGCTATTCGGGTGGTGCCCTTGGCGGGGTCCGCGTAGTCGAGGGGGACGGTCACCTCGGCGCACCGCATGGCGTCGGGCACCCGCTCCAGGGGGCAGTCGCCCCACCGTAGGCCCGGGGCGGCCGGTGTCGCCGCCGCGGCCGGTGGTTCGGGGGCGCGTGCCCGGTCCGGATCTCCCTCGGGGGCGGGGGCGGGGGCGGCCGCCAGGGAGGCGGCCAGGACCAGCGCGCAGGCCGCGCCGGCGGCCGTACGGGGGCGGGGACGGTGGCGGCGACGGGGCATGCGCCCTCCTCGGGTCACCCCCCGGGCCGGTCGGCCCAGCCCACCATAAGCGGGCCCCGCCGCCCCCGCCCCTCGGGCGGCCGGGCGTGCGGTCCCCCGTACGGCGCGGGCCGTCATGCCGTGCGGGGTGTCCGGTACAGCGCGTCGATCTGCTCCGCGTGGTCCCGGGCGATGGCGCCGCGCCTGAGCTTCAGCGAGGGGGTCAGGTGCCCGCGCGCCTCGGAGAACTCCCCGGGCAGCACGGTGAACCGGCGGATGGACTCGGCCCGTGAGACCAGCTTGTTCGCCTCGTCGACCGCCCGCTGGAGCTCCGCCAGCAGCTCCGGGTCGGTGACGAGTTCGCGGATCGGCACGCCCTGCTTCTTGTGCATCTGCCGCCAGTGGGCCAGCCCGTCCGGCTCCAGGGTGACGAGGGCGGCGATGTAGGGGCGGTTGTCGCCGATGACCAGGCACTGGCCGACCAGGGGGTGGGCGCGCAGCCAGTCCTCCAGGGGCGCGGGGGCGACGTTCTTGCCGCCGGAGGTGATGATCAGGTCCTTCTTGCGGCCGGTGATGGTCAGGTACCCGTCGGCGTCGAGCTCGCCGATGTCCCCGGTGGCCAGCCACTGGCCCGGCTGGTGGGCGGCCACGTTCCAGTACCCGGCGAAGACGTGCCGGCCGCGCAGCAGCACCTCCCCGTCGTCGGCGATGCGCACCGCCGTCCCCGGCAGGGGCCAGCCGACGGTGCCGAGGCGGGGGCGCCGGGGCGGGGTGACGGTCGAGGCCGCCGTCGTCTCCGTCAGCCCGTAGCCCTCGAAGACGTCGACGCCGGCGCCCGTGTAGAAGGCGGCGAGCCGCCGCCCGAGGGGGGAGCCGCCGCTGAGGACGTAGCGCACCCGGCCCCCGAGGGCGGCCCGGATGCGGCGGTAGACGAGCGGGTCGTAGAGGGCGCGGGCGGCCCGCAGGCCCATCCCGGGCGTCTCGCCCTCGGCGGTCTCCCCGAACCGCTGCGCGATGCGCGCGGCCCGGTCGAAGGAGGAGGCGCGGCCCATCTTCTCGGCGGTGGCGCGGGCGGTGTTGTAGACCTTCTCCAGCACGTAGGGGATGGCGAGCAGGAAGGTCGGCCGGAAGCCGGCGAGGTCGGCGAGCAGCTCCTCGGTGGCGATGCTCGGCGCGTGTCCGAGCTTGACCCGCGCGCGCAGGCAGCCGACGGCGACCATCCGCCCGAACACGTGCGAGAGCGGGAGGAAGAGCAGGGTGGAGGCGGGGTCCTTGCTGACGGACCGGAAGACGGGGTGCAGGAGCTCCACGGCGTTGTCGACCTCGGCGAAGAAGTTGCCGTGGGTCAGCACGCAGCCCTTGGGGCGGCCGGTGGTGCCGGAGGTGTAGACGAGGGTGGCGACGGAGTCGGGGGTACGGGCGGCCCTGCGCGCGTGCACGAGGGCGTCGGGCAGGTGCTCCCCGGCCTTGACGAGCCGGGCCAGCGCGCCCGTGTCGAACTCCCACAGGTGCGCGAGCCCGGGGAGGTTCGGGCGTTCGGCGCTGATGAGGCGGGCCTGGACGGTGTCCTCGACGGCGCAGGCGACGGCCCCGGAGTCCTGGATGATCCAGCGGGCCTGGAGGGCGGAGGAGGTCGGGTAGATCGGTACGGTGACCAGGCCCGCGGCCCATCCGGCGAAGTCGAGCAGGGTCCACTCGTAGGTGGTCCGGGCCATGATGGCGAGCCGGTCGCCCTCGGCGAGCCCCTCGGCGATCAGGCCCTTGGCGACGGCGAGGACCTCGCGGGCGAACTCGGCGGCGGTGACGTCCTGCCAGACGCCGTCGCGGTCCTTGCGGGCGAGCACCGGCTCCCGGGGTGCCTCGCGGGCGTTCTGGAACGGTATGTCCCCGAGGGACCCGCTCGTCGCCGGCCCCGCGAGCGCCGGCACGGACACCTCGCGCACCACCCCGCCCACGATCGTCTTGACGGGCTCGGCAGGCTTCGGCGCGGCTGCGTCCACGGCGTTCTCCTCGGTCGTCGCGGTGTTACCGGCGGTAATGTACGCACGCCCCCACGCCCCCGACCACCCCTCGTACGCCATCTCCCCGCCGGCTCCACACCCCGTCGACGGCACGCACACGCCGGCCCCGCATCCCGGAACGCCTGCGTCGGCCGGCGCCCACCGGGCAGAATTCCGCACGGGCCCGTCCCCACCCCCCGAGGAGCAGCCGGTGTCGCCGTCACAGGAACTCGACTTAACGCTCACCCCCGCGCAGGCCGCCCAAGGGGCCCTCGTCACCGTCCCCCTGGCGACCGGCCCCCAGCGCCTGCGCATACCCCCGGCCCGCAACGGCGACCTCGTGCGGGCCCGCGTCGGCGAGACCGAAGTCCTGATCCGCATACGGGTGTCCGGCCCGCCGGCCCCGCCCCCGGCACCGCCGCAGCCGGCCCCGGCCGGGCGGAAGGGGGCCGTCGGGTGCGTGGTGGCGTTCGGGGTGGCGGCAGCGCTGATCATCGGCTTCGCCCTGGCCACGGCCGACTCCGACCCGGACCCGGCCACGGCGTCCTCGTCCTCGTCCTCCCCCACCCCGGAGTCGACGTACACCCCGTACACCCCGCCGACGTACGACCCCCCGACGTACAGCCCGCCGACCTACGACCCGCCGACCTACGACCCGGCCCCCACCCCGACCACGGAGGAGCCCCCGCGCCCCTTCGACACGGGCACGTGCCTCAACGGCCGGCTCCCGGACTCCACCACCGCGCAGACGGTCCACGGCGTCAAGGAGGTCCCCTGCTCGGCGGACGACGCCCACTACCGGGTCATCCAGCGCTTCCCCGGCACCCACGACATGAGCCGCTGCGACGAGAACCCGCGCACCGAGTACGGCTTCTCGTACCAGTACACGATCAACGGCAGCGTCATCAACGAGTACGTCTACTGCCTGGTCGGCATCGGCTCCTACTCCCGCGCCTGACCCTTCCGCGAAGCCCGCCGCCAGACCCGGACGGCCACTCCGACGACGACGGCGGCGACCACGCCCCCGACCGCCTCGGGGGGTCCCGGACCGGGACGCCCCGGGACGGACACCCACGCCGACCGGGCCGGATGCCCGCCCGCCGGGGACCCCCCGATCCGTCCCCGGGACGACCAGGGGGGAGATGCGCTCCGACACGGAGGCCTGGCAGCGGTGCGCCCTCGCCCAGCGCGACCACGCCAAGGCCGCCGCCGAGACCCGTCTGCGCTACGCCCTGCGCTGTCGCCGGTGTCCGTGAGTCCGCGGTCACGCGCTCGGCGCGTGGCCCCGCCCCGTGGCGGCCGAGGGGGCCGAGGGGGCCGAGGGGGCCGAGCCGTAGCGGGTGCCCCGTCGGCCTCCTACTCCACCCGGCTGCCGTACGCCCCCAGGCGCCCGCATTCCAGGGCCGTCGCCGTCACCGGGCGGTCCTGGAGGATCCGGCGAGCGCGGTGTTCGCCCAGGCTCGTCGCGTACCAGGGGGCGCCGGCCGCGCGGCGCAGGTCGGCTTCGATCGGCATCAGGGCGCAGGAGCGGCGGGGTTCGGGGAGGCGGTCCAGGTACGGGACGGCGTCCGCCGAGAGGTCGCGGAGGTACGCGAGGTCCAGCTTGCCGTCCTGCTCGTAGCGGGCGACGTTGTACTCCGCGATGATCCCGTCCGGCGACGCCAGCCCGAAGGCCAGTACGGCCGCCGCCGCGCTGCCGACCACCGCCCGGGCCAGCCAGCGGCCGCCCGCCACGCCGGCCGCCATCAGCAGCACGATGACCAGGCCCAGCCACAGTTCCATGGTCACCACCGACAGCCGCAGCCTCGTCAGCCCGTACGCGTCCACGTACAGGTCCATCCGGCGCACCGCCGACGCGACGACCACCAGGGTCAGCAGGCACAGCGTCCCCAGCACCGAGCGGACCAGCCGCCGGTCGCCGGCCCCGCCGCGAGGCGCCCAGCGCAGGGCGAACGCGATGACCACGAGGACGAAGAGGGTGGCCCAGAGCAGCTGCCAGAAGCCCTGGCGCGCGTAGGCGGCGTACGAGAGGCCCGTGCTCTCCAGCACCTTGTCGTAGCCGCCGAACAGCACGGCCAGCTGCACCGCGTTGAACCCGGCGAAGAGCAGGTTCAGCACGATCAGCGGCAGGCTCCACTCCACCCGCGAACGCGCCTTCCACTGCCGGGTCTTCACCCGGTCCCAGCGATGCGGGGCCGCGGCGGTGCGGGCGGCGGCCAGCGCCAGGACGGCGCCGAGCAGGAAGAGCAGGAACCGCAGCGGGCCGTCCCCCACCGAGACGTCGGGGACGAGGCCGCCGAGGAGGTCGGCGAAGGCCGCGTCGGCGGAGGCGAACAGTGCCCCGAAGACCAGGAGCAGCAGCACCGCCACCACGCCGGCCTTGACGACCGGCAGCCACCGCTCCCGGCCCGCTCCGCCGCCGCGCGCCCGGACGCCCGCCCAGGCCCAGCCGACTCCGGTGACGGCGCTGTCGAGGAAGCCGAGCGGGCCGAGCAGTACGCCGGGCCAGCGGCGGGTTCCGTGCAGGGCCAGCGCGGCCAGCAGCAGGGCGGCGAGGATCGCCAGGGTGGACGGCCAGGCGGAGTCCCGCAGCGCCGGTACGGCGAGCAGCGCCACGCAGCCGAGGACCCAGACCAGGCTCCAGGGGCGGGCCTTGCGCCCGGCCGCGCGGGCGGCGACGTACGCGGCCGCCATGGCGGGCAGCGCGGCGAGCAGCAGCCCGGGGCCCATGCCGTCGCCGAGGACGACGGAGGTGGTGAGCCCGGCGGCGAGTACGGCCACCAGGGTGGCGGTCTGGATCGGGGCGGCTTCGGCGGGCTTGATCCGCCGCCACATCGAGTTCGCCGCGCGCGCGGCGGCCTCCTGCTGGGCCTGCTGCCGGCGCAGCTGAAACTGCTGCATCTGCCAGGCGTGCCACGCGGCCGGGTCATGCCCGGGAAACCCGGGCGCGAACGGCGGAGCCGGAGGCGGGGGGACCACCCCCGGGGGCGTCGACCCCTGCCCAGTCGCGCCCTGCGGCTGCGGCGCCGGACCTGCGGGCTGCGCGCCCTGCGGCTGCGGACCCTGCGCCGTCCCGCCCTGCGCCGTCGCACCCTGCGGAGGCTGAACCTGCGGGGGCGCGCCCTGCCCAGGCGCGCCTTGCGGCGCCGTTGCCTCCGGCGGGCCGCCCTGGGCCGGTCCGGCGGCGGCGTCCGGTTTCGGCTGTCCGGCGTTCGCGGCGTTGTCGGCGGTCTCGGACATCGAGTCCCTCCCCCTGTTGCGGAGCGGCCAGCGTAGGCCCGCACCCCCAGGTTTTGAACACATTCAACTCGCCCTTGTGGCAGGACCGTGACAATCCCACCCCTAGGCTGCGCGGGTGAACACGCACCTCCCCACCTGCTCCTGCTGCGGTGACGCGCTCTCCGACGAGCGCCGCATCGACTTCGGCTACCACCTCCCCGACGCCGCCTTCGGCCTGCCCGGCGAGGCACTCCACCGGCTCGACGGCGTGCGCGCCCTGCTCCGCGCGGACGGCGTCGGCTCGTTCATCCGCTGCCTGCTGCCCGTCCGGCTGACGCACGACACCGAGCTGGTGCTCGGGATCTGGGTGCGGGTGGACGACGCCGTCCTCCGGGAGGCCCACGAACTGTGGGAGGAGCCCGCCTACGCGGAGTTCACCTTCCGCGGCACGTTCGCCAACCACATCCAGCCCTGGGGCGACGACCTGCTGGGCGCCGACGTCACCGCCGAGGTCGCCGACCCGGACGAACTGCCCGTCCTCGTCGGCGCACACCACCCCGCCACCGCCCGCATCCTGACGGAGGTATGGGACCGGGACGAGGTCCTCAGCCGCTTCCCGTACCCGCTCCCGGTCGACGTGCGCACCGACCTCGGCGACGGCTGGTCGGTGCTGCGCACCGCCGGGCTCACCGCCTCCTTCTCCGACGGCACCGACCACTACACCAGCCCGCACCGCAGCGCGGCCGTCAACCTGATGCAGGACGACGTCCCGGGCCGGGCCCCGGCCGACTTCCTCACCGCCATCCTGTCGGGCGCCCCCGACACCCGCCCCGCCCAGCGCGCCCGCGAGGCGACGCCCGACGGCGGAGTGCGGTACGCGTTCTGGCTGACCCCGCAGGACACCGGCCGCCCGCGCCACGAGTTCCACGGGTTCGCCGTCCACCCCTCCGGGAGCGCCGTCGGGGTGTTCTGCGCCCACGAGGACCCCGCCGACCTGGCGTGGGCCCAGGGGATCTGGCGCTCGCTCGGCCGTACGTCCTGACCGGCGCCGCCTCCGCCGCCCACGCCGCCTAGGGCCTGTCGTCAAACTTCCGTCTGCCCCGCGACGCCTGGCACGCGCTCTCGCCGCACCGGGCGGAAGCCCGAGTACGTCCAGTACGAGGGCTGCCGCCCGGCACGCCGAGAGCACGCACCAGACGCCGCGGGGCCGCCCTCCGGGCGACGACGGCAGTTTGACGACAGGCCCTAGTACGCCGACCACGGGACGCGGCACGCGTGCGGGGCCTCCCCCTCCGGGCACAGGGCGGCGATCACCGCCTTCCGGAGGGTCCTGCGGGTCCGCAGCGAACAGACCACGCGCACCCGCAGGACGACCGGCCGCCGGCCGCCGGGGCCGAGGCCGGGGTGTTCCACCGCCCACTGCCGCGCCAGGAAGTCGTCGGCGTCGCCGCTGGGCGTCGCGGTCATCCGGGCGATCCGGGCGCTGCGGGCCCCCACGGCGTCCTCGACGAGCGCCCTGACCCAGGACAGCCCCTCCCCGTCGGCGTACAGGCCGAACGCCAGCTCGCGCGTCCTCATGCCGCCACCCCCGTGAACCAGGAGTGGACGGGCGCGAGCGTGGACGACGGGGGCCAGCCGTTGACCGTGGCCAGGAGCCGCCAGTAGCGCTCCACCAGCGGGTCCCCGCCCGTCCGCAGCCGGGCGAGGAGCCAGCGCCGGAGGTCGCCCTCCTCGGCACGCTCGTAGGCACGGGCGTACAGGTCGACGAGGGGATCGGCCGCCCCCGAGTCCGCCCCCGAGTCCGCGTCCGCGTCGGCGGCCGGCAGCAGGCCGGCGGACCGCGCCTCGTCGATCCGCTCGCGCACCTCCCGGCCCAGGGCCTCCTGCAACGCGACGGCCCCCGCCCCGGAGAGCCCCGCGAGCTGCTGCGCCTGCTCCTCGGCCGCCCGCCGGACGGCGGCGCGGAAGCCGGAAGTCCGGCAGAGACCGGCGAGTTCCACCCAGCCGTCGACCTGCTCGGAGGTGGGGTCCTCGGGCAGTTCGGGCAGGGCGGACCGCATCAGGCGCACGAACTCGGGATTCGCGTCGAAGTCCCGGAACGTGTCGTCGAGGAAGTCGGCGACGAGCCGGTGGCGTTCGCTCCGGGAGAGCGTGGCGAGCTGGTGCACGAGGTCCATCTCCAGGGTGGTCGGGCGGCCCCGTCCGGCGACCGCGCGGAGCAGCGCGCGGCGCAGCCGGAGGGTCCGGATCTGCAGGTCCAGGGCGTCGGCGTGGGCTCGGGTGACCTCCGCCAGGGACTCCTCCCGGTCCAGCACCCTGCGTACGGTCGCCAGGTCGATCCCGAGCTCCCGCAGGGTGCGGGCCAGGTCGAGGCGGGCGCGGGCGTCGGGGCCGTAGAGCCGGTAGCCCGCCGGGGTGCGGCCGGTCGGCGGGACGAGGCCCTGGTCGGACCAGAACCGGATCGTCTTCACCGTCAGCCCGGTCCGGCGGGCCAAGTCCCCGATGGAATAGAGCGTTTCGCTGTCCATGCCCCCACCCTGCCGTCTCCCCCCAGGGGAGACTCCAGCGGGGCCCGCCGCCCTACGCGGCGAGGGGTTCCTCGGGCGGGCAGCCGCCGCAGCGGCCCGGTTCGGGGGCCCGGAAGGCGCGGTCGCAGCCGTCGCAGTTCTGCATCGGGTCGGGCCGCCGGGCGACGGCCTGCCGGGTCGCGGGCGCGGCCTTGGCGGGAACGGCCGTGACGGGGGCGGGTGGCGCCGCCACCGGGGCGGGCTCCTGTACGGGCTGGGCCACCACCGGCACGGGGGCCGCCACCGGGGCGGGCTCCGGCTGCGGCTCCGGTACGGGGGCCCGGTCGGCCGGGGGCGGGGGCGGCGGGTCGTCGTCCGGCGGCGGGACGCTGCCGCGCGGCCGGTTGTAGGACACCGTCCGCGTCACGAGCCGGCCCTCGGGGGTTGTGCCGAGGGTCACCGGGTCCCGGCCGGCCGCGTCACGGATGAGTACGAAGACCGGCCGTCCTGAGTACGCGCCCACAGGCGCACCGCCCCCGCGGCCGCTTGGCTGGACCCATGAGCGAGACGACCCCCGCATCCGACACCGCCCTGACCTGGTGCACGGTCCTGGCCGTGGCCCTGATCCCGGTGGCCTTCACCTTCGGGGCCCTGTCGGGAATGGCCGAGGCGGTCCACCCCAGGACCGTGGCGGCCGTCATGGTGTTCTGGCTCGCCTCCTGGACCGTCACCCCGGTGCTCGCCGTGACCTGCCTGCTGCTCCGGCAGCGTCCCGCCCTGGCCACGGCGGGACGCTGGGCGGGCTGGATCGCGGTGGTCCCGCCTCCGGTCACCGTCCTTCTGGCGTGCCGGTTGTAGGAAGGCCGGCCTCCGCCCGGACGGGCTTCCTTGCGGCACAATGACCCCTTGCACGCGCAGGAGTTGACAGGGTCGGCCAGGGGGCGGGATGGAGCCGGGGGAACAGCTGGCCGGACGGTACCGGCTGGACGTGCGGCTCGGGCACGGCGGCATGGGCGAGGTGTGGCGGGCCCACGACGCCGAACTGGGCCGGGCCGTGGCCGTGAAGGTGCTGCTGGATTTCGACGCGACGGAGGAGCAGCTCGGCCGCTTCCGCCGCGAGGCGGCCATCGGGGCCCGGCTCCAGCACCCCGGCATCACCGTCGTCCACGACATCGGCCACCACGAAGACCGGCTCTTCATCGTGATGGAGCTGCTGGAGGGCCGGGACCTCTCGGACGTCCTGGCCGACTCGCCCGGCGACGGCCTCCCCCTGCCCCGGGCGCTCGATCTGGCCCTCCAGGCGGCGGAGGCGCTGGCCGCCGCGCACGCGCAGAAGGTGGTGCACCGGGACCTGAAGCCCGGGAACCTCTTCCTCCTCACCGACGGCCGCCTCAAGATCTGCGACTTCGGCATCGCCCGCGCCGCCGACTCCACGACCGGCCTGACCGCCACCAGCAGGCCCTTCGGGACCCCGCCCTACATGGCCCCCGAGCAGTGGCGGGGCGAGTCCGTGGACGGCCGCTGCGACGTGTACGCCCTCGGCTGCGTGATGTACGTACTGCTGACCGGCGCGACCCCCTTCGCCGGGATCACGCAGCCGTGGGTGCTGATGCGGATGCACCTGGACGAGGAACCTCGCTCCCTGAGCTCCGTACGGGCGGACCTGCCGCCCGCGCTGGTGGAGCTGGTGGCGTCGATGCTGGCCAAGGAGCCGTCCGGCCGGCCCGACGCCCCGTCCGTCGCCGACCGGCTGCGCGCACTGCTGCGGGAGGCGGCGGTCGTGCGCGACGTCCCCACCATGGACCTGCGGGCGTCCGCCCCGGCGGCGTCGGCCGACCGGGGCCCGAGCCGCCGGAACGTCCTGCTCGGCACGCTCGGCGCGCTGGCGGGGATCTCGGGCGGAGCGTACGCCGTGGTGCGGCTGACCGGAGACAGGAAGGACGGCGGCACCGGCGCCGCCGACAAGAGCGGCGGGGGTTCCGGCGCCGCGAGCGACGGGCCGCTCGGCACGGGCGGGATGCGCTTCGACCACGAGATCAGGACGCACGCCGGCTCGGTGGAGTCGGTGGCGTTCAGCCCGGACAGCAGGTACCTCGCCAGCGGCGGCAACGACCGCAGGCTCCGGTTGTGGAACTTCCTCGGCAAGGCCGGCCTCAGCTTCTCCCCCGGCCACGACGCGGCCCTGACCTGCGTGGCCTACAGCCCCAACGGCTCGGTCCTCGTCGGGGGCAGCGACACGACCCTGTGCCTGTACGACGTCCACAGCCTGGAGCGCGTCGGCGTCCTGGCGGGACACGCGGGGCACGTGCGCGCGGTGGCGTTCAGCCCGGACGGCAAGACCCTGGCCAGCGGGGCCGACGACGGCACCGTCCGCCTCTGGGACGTGGTGAACCGGAATCCGGTCGCCGTCGCCACCCTCAGCGGCCACACCAAGCCGGTGCTGTCAGTGGCGTTCGGTTTCGACGACACCACCCTCGCCAGCGGCAGTGCCGACGGCACCATCCGCCTCTGGGACATCGGCAGGCGCTCCACCAGGGCCACCCTCACCGGGCACACCAAGGCCGTCGCCTCGCTGGCGTTCCACTCGACCGGCTCGTTGCTGGTCAGCGGCAGCGCCGACAACACCATCCGGCTGTGGGACCCGGAGGCCGGCATCGCCACCACCACCGGCGGCCTCACGGGCCACAACAGCACTGTCCGGTCGCTGGCGTTCAGCCACGACAGCGCGATCCTCGCCAGCGGCGGCGGCCGCACCGTCCGGCTGTGGGACATGGGCGACCACTCCCCCCGGGGAACCCTGAACGGCCACATCAGCACCGTGACCTCGGTCGCGTTCAGTCCGAAGGGTGACACCCTCGCCAGCGGCAGCGACGACTCCACCATCCGGGTGTGGAAGTGGTCCTGACGGCGGCGAAGATGGCCGGATGACGTCCATCGACCTGCCCGAGGACCAGGGGTGCCTGCGCTGGGTGCTCGCCCTGCCCCTGGCCCTCTTCTACGTGCCCGCCGCCTTCTTCCTCTACGGCTCGCTGGTGCTGCAGCCGGACTCCCCGTACGACCCGATGCGCGACGACGCACGCTTCTACGCCACCCTCTCGGTCGGGATGTGGTTCCTCGGGCTGCTCCTGACCACCGTCCCCGTCTTCCACCGCAGCCTCGGACGCTGGTGGTACGCCGTGCCGTTCGTGCTGGCGGCGGTGGCGTACGGGAGGTGGCAGACGGTCTGAGGGGGAGAGGGGAGGGGGGAGGGGCCGGATCACTCGAAGCGGCGCAGGTACGGCCGCGCGTACCAGCCGGACACGCCGGTGACCGCCTGGTCGCTCGTGGTGAAGGCGTAGGACCTGCCGTCGGCGGAGATCGCGCGGTGGCCGTAGCCGTGGTTGCCGGCGGTGCCGATCTGGACCCGGGTGCCGGCGGTGCGGTCCTGGCGGTACAGCACCCCGTTCTCCTGGATCACGGCGTACCGGCCGTCGTCGGTGATGCTCCGGAGCGCGGGCCCCAGGTGCGTCAGGCGGTTCGCCGTCAGGTCGTACCGGTAGGCCTGGGAGCCCGCGGGGACCGGGGTCGCGAGGAGGTTCGTGGCCGTCGAGTTGAAGTAGACGGTGTTCCCGTCCTCGGTGAGCCGGACGATCTGGGAACTGCCGTTGGCGGCGGCGCCGTTGTGGGTGACGTCCAGCTGGCGGACGGCGCCCGTCACCCGGTCCAGGACGTGGACGTCGCCCTTGTCCGCCGCCGTGCCCGTGTAGTCGAGGCCGTAGGCGACCGTGCCGCCGTCGCGGGAGAGGCCCACGGACCGGACGGATCCGCCGGTGCGGCCGGCGGCGGCCTTCGGCGTGACCGGCTGGTCGGTACCCGTCACCTGGTCGCGGACCCGGTACTGGCTGGGGCCGGTGGCGCCGACGGAGTAGGCGATGAACCGGCCGTCCTGGGTGAGGGCCTCGAAGCGGCCCCACGCGTAGGTGGTGGAGCCGGGCGGGGTGAGGACGGTGCTCTGCTTGGTCACCTGGTCGTAGATCCGCGCGGTCGCGTCGCCGCTCGTGCTGTAGCCGACGTGGCGGCCGTCCGCGCTGAAGGCCGTGTTGCCGACGCTGTAGCCGCTCCCGGGGAGGGCTCCCAGGCTCTGGCCGGTCGCCGCGTCGACGAGGCGGATCCACCACATGTCCGAGAAGAAGGCGTTGCCCTCCACGTAGGCCGCGTAGCGGCCGTCGGCGCTGATCGCCGCGTCGCCGGCGGAGTCGCCGTTGGCGAGCGGCGGGCCGAGCGGGGTGACGGTCCCGGCGGCCGGGCCGGCGGCGGTCGCGGCGGTGGCGGTCCCGGCGAGCAGGGCGGCGGGGGGGGGGGGGGGGGGGGGGGGGGGGGGGGTGGGGGTGGGGGGGGGGGGGGGGCGTCAGGGGCCGGGCCTTTCCCCCCGCGCCTGGCGGTCGATGTCATGCGAATTCCCCCGTCTGACGGCGTGAACGTGTCCCGTGACGTTAGGAGTTCCGCCTATGACCGAGCCATGCCCGCCTCCGCCGCTCCGGCGTCGGCGCGCACAACCCCAATCCCCTTTGCGCGGGCCCGGGTTGGAGAGCGGGCACCCGGCCGGTGATCTTGTGGCGGGCCCCTGGTGCGCTATATGTTGAGCCCGGAGAGGCGCGGGCCCGGCCCCCTTTCCCTTCCCCCCTGTCACCCGTCGGCGATCCCGCGGGGACAGGTCCCGATCGTGCGGAGGCATCGGCATGGCCAAGGAATTCCAGGTGACCTACGACTGCGCGGACCCGGCCGCGCTCGCCGCCTTCTGGGCAGAGGCGCTGGGCTACCGCGTCCAGCCGCCGCCGGAGGGCTTCGCCGACTGGCCGGCCGCGCTGACGGCCTGGGGCGTGCCGCCGGAGCGGCACAACAGCCGGTCGGCCATCTCGGACCCGGACGGCAGGGGGCCGCGGGTGTTCTTCCAGCGGGTCCCGGAGGGCAAGGCGGTGAAGAACCGTCTGCACCTGGACGTACGCGCGGCCCCGGGCCTGAAGGGCGCCGAGCGGATGGACGCGCTGGAGGTGGAGGCCGCCCGGCTGGAGGCGCTGGGCGCCGAGCGCCTGTACCGCCTCGAACCGGACGGCATCGACGAGGGGATCATCGCGATGGCGGACCCCGAGGGCAACGAGTTCTGCCTGGACTGACGCGTCCCGGAGCCGTGGACGCCGCAGCCCCCGCCCCGGATCCGGGGCGGGGGCTGCGGCGCGTGCCGTGACGGGGGTCAGGCGGCGGCGGGCACCGGGGCGGCGGTGCCGGGGGTGGCGGCGGCCGGCTCGTCCAGCGGGGAGGACGAGGCGGCGGCGTAGGCCTCCTTGTCGAGGATCCCCTCACGGGCGGAGACGATCACCGGGACGACCGCCTGGCCGGCGACGTTGGTGGCGGTGCGCATCATGTCCAGGATCGGGTCGATCGCCATCAGCAGGCCGACGCCCGCCAGCGGGAGGCCCAGCGTGGAGAGGGTCAGGGTGAGCATCACGGTCGCGCCGGTCAGGCCGGCCGTGGCGGCGGAGCCGACCACCGAGACGAACGCGATGAGCAGGTACTCCTTGATGCCCAGCTGCACGTCGAAGATGTTCGCGATGAAGATCGCGGCGAGTGCCGGGTAGATCGCGGCGCAGCCGTCCATCTTGGTGGTGGCGCCGAACGGGACGGCGAAGGAGGCGTACTCCTTCGGGACGCCGAGGCGCTCGGTGACCTTCTGGGTGACGGGCATGGTGCCGACCGAGGAGCGGGAGACGAAGGCCAGCTGGATGGCCGGCCAGGCGCCCTTGAAGAACTGGACCGGGTTGACCTTGGCGACGGCCCACAGCAGCAGCGGGTAGACGCCGAACATGACGAGCGCCGAGCCGATGTAGACGTCGGCGGTGAAGGTGGCGTACTTGCCGATCAGGTCCCAGCCGTAGCTCGCGATGGCGGTGCCGATGAGGCCGACGGTGCCGATCGGGGCGAGGCGGATGACCCACCACAGGGCCTTCTGGAGGAGCTCCAGGACGGACTCGGCGAGGTTCAGGACGGGCTGGGCCTTGGCGCCGAGCTGGAGGGCGGCGATGCCGGCGACGGCGGCGAGGAAGACGATCTGGAGGACGTTCAGCTCGGTGAAGGGCGTGACGATGTCCTTCGGCACGATGCCGGTCAGGAAGTCGATCCAGGAGCCGTGCCGCTTGGGCTCCTTGCCGTCGGCCGGGGTGAGGCCGGTGCCGGCGCCCGGGTCGGTCAGCAGGCCGATCGCGAGTCCTATGCCCACCGCGATCAGCGAGGTGATCATGAACCAGAGCAGGGTGCGGGTGGCGAGCCGCGCGGCGTTGTTCACCTTCCGGAGGTTGGTGATGGACACCAGGATGGCGAAGAAGACGAGCGGGGCGACGGCCAGCTTGAGGAGCTGGACGAAGATGTCGCCGACCTGCTCCAGCGTGGTCTTCAGCCAGCTGATGTCCTGGCTGCGGGCGAGCCAGCCGAAGAGGACGCCGAGCGCGAGACCGGTGACGATCTGCGCCCAGAACGGGAACGAGAAGGAGGCCTTGGCGGGAGCCTGGGCCTGGGGGGATGCGGACACGGCATTCTCCGGGGGACGCACGGACGTACGGCGGAAGGTTTCTGCGAGGGGTGCGGTACGGCGGCAGCCGGAAAGGAGGCCGGGCCGGCCGGGGACCGCTGCTGGCTCAGCGGCAACAGCAACAGGCCGCGGACACGCGGCGGCAGAAGTCGACGTGCAGGCGCGCCACGAGCGGGACGCTCTGGCTCATCGGGTGCGCGGCTGCGGTCAACATGTTGAACACGCTAACACCTCTGCTTTGAGAAACTCAAAGGGATGCTTTGAGCATCGATCGCATGGAGGTCGGCATTCCGGGTCTGCGGCACCCCGGGAACGCCGAAGCCCCAGCGTGGCGGGGGGTGTTCCCGGCGCTGGGGCTCGTTCGATGGGCGAGGGTGCCGCGGTGCGGCTGTGAGGAAGCTAACCGGCAGGGGGGTCCCCCGGACCGGCCGCGCCTCGGATCAGGCGCGCGCGACGTCGTCGGCGGCGTCCTCCTGGCTGCGGTTCGCGGCGAGCTTCTGCTTCGCACCCGCGACGCGCCCGGCGATCTGCTCGGACATCTCGTCACGCTGCTTGCGCAGCAGGACGAAGGACAGCGGGGCGGAGAGCACCAGCGCGAGCAGCACGACCCAGGCGAAGTTGGCGTCGCCCAGACCCGCGGGCACCCAGCCCAGGTTGACCAGGACGGCGACGAGCACCAGGCAACCGACGAAGATGCCCAGGCGCATCGCGGTGTAGCGGATCGTCGCGCTCGGCTTGAGGGCCACGGTGACCCCTCCCTCTCTTCTACGTCGGCACGTGCCCGTCCAGTGAAGCACGCCGGGCCCCCGCTTCGGCCCGGTGGGGTCAGTGCAACGGCAGCAGCATCACGATGTCGTCGCGGTCGTCGCCGGGGGCGACGCGGATGGCACCGGGCACCCGGCCGACTTCCTTGTAGCCGCACGCCGCGTAGAAGTGCTCCAGTCCGGCGCCGCCGCGGCACTCCAGGCGGATGGCCTCGATGCCCTCCAGCGAGCGCGCCGCGTCGGCGAGGGCGGCCATCAGCCGCCGCCCGGCGCCGCGGCCCTGGAGGGCGGGGTCGACCATCACCGTGTACGCCCAGACCCAGTGCTTCCGCAACGGGTGCTGCTCGAAAGCGAGGAAGGCGGCGGCGACGACGGCCCCCTCGGCGTCCCGTCCGACGAGCAGCCGGTGGCGCCCCTCGGCCATCGCGACGAGGTGCCTGACCAGCGCGGGCCGGATGTCGTCGACGGTGACGGGCGGGACGAACCCCACCGCGCCGCCGGCGTTGGTGACCTCGGTCCACAGCCGCGCGATGCCGTCGCGCAGGGCGGGGCCGACGACCGGATCGAAGGTGAAGGTAAGGGTCATTACCGAATAGTATCTATTACAGCAGACGTGGGCAACGGGCCCGGGCACACAAGAGCCCCGGGCCGGGCGAGGCCGGACCGGGGCTCCCTCGGGCGGGTCAGACGCGCATCGCCTGCGGGGTCTCGCGCAGCGAGGCGTCCGGGCCGGGGTACTCGCGGATGACCTCGTAGCGCGTGTTGCGCTCGACCGGGCGGAAGCCGGCCTCGCGGATGAGCTCCAGGAGGTCGTCGCGGCCCAGCTTGTTCGGGGTGCCGTAGTTGTCCGCGTCGTGCGTGATCTTGTACTCGACGACCGAGCCGTCCATGTCGTCGGCACCGTGCTGGAGGGCCAGCTGGGCGGTCTGCACGCCGTGCATGACCCAGAAGACCTTCACGTGCGGGACGTTGTCGAACAGCAGGCGCGAGACCGCGAAGGTCTTGAGGGCTTCGGCGCCCGTGGCCATCGTCGTGCGCGCCTGGAGCTTGTTGCGGACCTTGCCGTCCTGCATGTCCACGAAGTCGTGCTGGTAGCGCAGCGGGATGAAGACCTGGAAGCCGCCGGTCTCGTCCTGGAGCTCGCGCAGCCGCAGCACGTGGTCCACCCGGTGGCGCGGCTCCTCGATGTGCCCGTAGAGCATGGTGCTCGGGGTCTTGAGGCCCTTCTCGTGCGCCAGGCGGTGGATGCGCGACCAGTCCTCCCAGTGGGTGTTGTGGTCGACGATGTGCCGGCGGACCTCCCAGTCGAAGATCTCCGCGCCGCCGCCGGTGAGCGATTCGAGGCCCGCCTCGATCAGCTCGTCGAGGATCTCGGAGGCGCTGAGGCCGGAGATCGTCTCGAAGTGGTGGATCTCGGTGGCCGTGAACGCCTTCAGCGAGACGTTCGGCAGGGCCTCCTTGAGGGCGGACAGGGAGCGCGGGTAGTACCGCCACGGGAGGGTGGGGTGCAGCCCGTTGACGATGTGCAGCTCGGTGAGGTTCTCGTTCTCCATGGCCTTGGCCAGGCGGACGGCTTCCTCGATGCGCATCGTGTACGCGTCCTTCTCGCCCGGCTTGCGCTGGAACGAGCAGTACGCGCAGGACGCGGTGCACACGTTCGTCATGTTGAGGTGGCGGTTGACGTTGAAGTGGACCACGTCGCCGTTCTTGCGCGTGCGCACCTCGTGGGCGAGGCCGCCCAGCCAGGCCAGGTCGTCCGACTCGTAGAGGGCGATGCCGTCCTCACGCGTCAGCCGCTCGCCGGAGCGGACCTTCTCCTCCAGCTCACGCTTGAGCCCCGCGTCCATGCCGGTGTCTCCTCTACCTGTCCCTGTCCAGACCTGTGTGCAACCGCCACCCACCGTACTCTCAGGCGTCCTCGGGCAGGTCGCCGACCCGGTTCTCCCACTTGGTGGAGAGCACGATCGTGGTGCGGGTGCGGGAGACGCCCTTGGTGCCGGAGAGCTTGCGGATGATCCGCTCCAGGCCGTCGACGTCGCCGGCGCGCACCTTGAGCATGTACGAGTCGTCGCCGGCGATGAACCAGCAGTCCTCGATCTCCTGGAAGTCGCGCAGCCGGCGCGCCACGTCCTCGTGGTCGGCCGCGTCGGAGAGGGAGATCCCGATCAGGGCGGTGACGCCGAGACCGAGCTCGGCGGCGGCCACCGTCGCGCGGTAGCCGGTGATGACGCCGGCCGTCTCCAGACGGTTGATCCGGTCGGTGACGCTCGGGCCGGAGAGGCCCACGAGACGGCCCAGCTCCGCGTACGAGGCGCGGCCGTTCTCCCGAAGCGCCTGGATGAGCTGCCTGTCCACCGTGTCCATTACGTGGAGCCTTCCATTATTCGGCGATCCTGCAAGTTTAGGTATAGAATCAAAGGCACACAGGGTCAACACCCTGTGAATCTTTCAACAGATCAATGACGATCTTCAGGAGTGGTTCACCGTGTACACGATCGAGATGGCCTACGCGCACATGCGACAGCTCCAGGAGCTGGCCAACCGATCCCGCACCGACCAGCCCGCCGCCGCCCACCGCGTGGACAAGACCCGCAAGCCGCGCACCCACAAGAAGCGCTAGTCACGGGGGCGGGCGCTGCCAAGCTCCCCCTCCCAACGGCGGTACAGCGCGTGCGGCACACCTGCCGCGTCGAGCACCCGCCCCGCGACGAAATCCACCAGATCCTGGATGTGCGTCGCGCCCGCGTAGAACGCCGGAGAGGCGGGCAGCACGACCGCGCCCGCCTCGTCCAGCGCCACCAGATGCCTCAGCGTCTGTCCGTTCAGCGGGGTCTCCCGCACCGCGACCACCAGCCGGCGCCGCTCCTTGAGCGTCACGCTCGCGACGCGCTGGAGCAGGTCCTTCGACAGCCCGAGCGCCACACCCGCCACACAGGCGGTGGAGGCCGGGACGATCAGCATCCCCTTCACGGGGTACGAGCCCGAGCTCGGACCGGCCGCCAGGTCCCCGGCACCCCAGTACCGCACCCCGTCGAGGTCGAACCCCGTGAAGGTCCCCGGCTTGCCGTCCGCGCCGCGGCCCAGCCACTCCTCCAGGTCCGCGCGCCAGTGCGCGTCCCGGAAGGCGATCCCGGTCTCGTCCAGGAGGGTGAGCCGCGAGGCCCGGCTGACCACCAGGTCCACCGACTCGCCCGCCGCCAGCAGTCCTCGGACCACCGCCGCCGCGTACGGCGTCCCGGACGCCCCGGAAACCCCGACCACCCACGGGGTGCGCTTGCCGTCAGTCATACCTCCGAGACTATCCGGCCACGGCGCGAGGGCACTCGGTAAGGTGTCCGCACGTCCCAGGGGGTGGGACGGCACGAGGGGGACACCATGAGCACGATGACGCCGGCCGGGCCGGCCTGGACCCGCACGGAGCGCGCCAAGGCCGCCGCGATGCTGATGCTGGGCTGGGTGGCGCTGCTGTGGGCGCTGGAGGCCGTCGACTACGCCACGGGGCACGCGCTGGACGCGTACGGGATCGTGGGCCGCGACCCGGACAGCCTCACCGGCGTCCTCACCGGGTCGTTCCTGCACTTCGGCTTCGGCCACGTGGCCTCCAACAGCGTCCCCCTGCTGGTCCTCGGCTTCATCACCGCCCTGTCCGGGATCCGGCGCTTCCTGGCGGTGTGCGGGCTGATCATCCTGGCGGACGGCGTCGGCACCTGGCTGATCTCCCCGTCGGACAGCATGACCCTGGGCGCCTCGGGCGTGGTCTACGGACTCTTCGGCTACGTGGTGGTGCGCGGGTTCGTCGAGCGGAAGGTGCTCGGCGTCCTGGTGGGCGTGGCCGTCGCCGCGTACTGGGGCGGCGGGTTCTTCCTCGGCCTGCTGCCGCTGGACCCGGCCATCAGCTGGCAGGGCCACCTGTGCGGGCTGGTGGGCGGCGTCCTGACGGCCCTCTGCTTCCGCCGCCCGGCACCCCGCCGGGCGGCCCTGCTCAGCTGACGGCCGACCCGGGGTCCACGGGGAGGCCTGAGGTGTCGACGGCCAGCTTGCCGATGCCGGTCTCCACCACGACCGCGTCGCCGTACGGGATCACGTCCCGGCCGCGGTAGCCGTCGGGGCCGGGGTTCCAGAGGGTGACGCAGTGCGCCTTGTAGGGGTCGAAGATCAGGTAGTGCGGGATCCCGCGCCGGGCGTTAGCCCGGGAACATGTCCTCGAACCGGCTGAGCTGTGAGTGCGGGCGGTCGCTCTCCGAGACGGTCACGTCGGCCTCCCTGTCCATGCACTCGATGGCAGGCCGCACGCTAGTCAGACCGTCAGACCCCGCACCACCAGATCGGCCAGAGCACACACGAAAAGAGCGATGCCGATGAAACCGTTGACCGTGAAGAACGCCCGGTTCAGGCGGGACAGGTCGTGCGGCTTGACGATCGTGTGCTCGTAGAGGAACGCCGCCACGACGACCAGCAGGCCGAGCCAGAACAGCACCCCCGCCTCCGTCGCCACGCCGTACCAGGCCAGCAGGCCGGTGGTGACGACGTGCGCGCCGCGGGCGCCCCACAGGGCCGCCGGGACGCCGAAGCGGGCCGGGACCGAGCGGACGCCCTCCGCCCGGTCGGCGGCCACGTCCTGGCAGGCGAAGATCAGGTCGAAGCCGCCGATCCACACGCCGACGGCCAGGCCCAGGATGACCGCCTCCCAGGACCACTCGCCCGTGATCGCCAGCCAGGCCCCGACCGGGCCCATCGCCTGGGCCAGGCCCAGGATGGCGTGCGGGTAGTCCGTGAAGCGCTTGCCGTACGGGTAGACCACCATCGGGATGACGGCGACCGGCGCCAGCGCCAGGCACAGCGGGTTCAGCAGGGCCGCGGCACCGAGGAAGACCACCAGGGCGATCCCCGCGCCGGTCCAGGCGGACCGCACCGAGACGGCGCCCGTGACGAGCTCGCGCCCGGCGGTACGCGGGTTGCGGGCGTCGATCTCCCGGTCGATGATCCGGTTGGCGGCCATCGCGAAGGTCCGCAGGCCCACCATGCAGACGGTGACGAGCAGCAGCTCGGTCCAGTGCATGCGCCCGTCGAGCCGGAACATGGCCGTCAGCGCGGCGATGTACGCGAAGGGCAGCGCGAAGACCGAGTGCTCGATCATCACGAGCCGCAGGAAGGCCTTGACCCTGCCGGGTGCTTGCGGGGTGGGTCCGGAGCCGAGGACCTCGTCGGCGGTGGTCATCAGGCGAGGCTCCCACGGAATTCTTCGAGGTCGGCGCGGAGGGTGTCCACGGCCTCCGGGGTGATCTCCAGGGTGAGCGGCGGGACTTCCTCGCCCTCCGGCGGGGTGATCCGGGCCAGGAAGGCGCAGTCACCACCGTCCGGGCGGCCCTCCAGGCTCAGCACGGGGCCGGCCTCGACGGTGAACGGCTCGGCTTCGGCGAAGGACAGCTCCGCGAGGAGGCGTTCGGCGAAGTCGTCGGCGTCCGCGTCGCGCAGCCCGGGCAGCTCGAAGCCGCCGCCGCCGTCCTCCTCGTCCCACATCAGCGCCCAGACGCCGCCGGGGCCGACGAACTCCTCGGGGCTGACGCCCGCCTCCGCGGCGGCCTCGCGGACCTCCGGGTCGGCCGGGTCGAGTTCGGGGCGCACGAGGGCCACGTACGTGGTGTCGTCACCGATGAAGAGCGCCGGGCCGCCCATGGCGATGTTGGGACTCACAGTCCGTACTCCTTCCAGCGGCGGTCCACGAGGGCCGCCGTCGCCGGGTCGGACTCGACCATGTCGGGCCAGCCGCCGTCGCGGGTGTAGCCCTCCTCCGGCAGCTTCTTCGTCGCGTCGATGCCCGCCTTGCCGCCCCAGAACTGCTGGTACGAGGCGTGGTCCAGGTGGTCCACCGGCCCCTCGACCACGGTGAGGTCGCGGGAGTAGTCGGTGTTTCCGAGGGCCCGCCAGGAGACCTCGTGCAGGTCGTGGACGTCGCAGTCCTTGTCGACCACGATGATCAGCTTGGTCAGCGACATCATGTGCGCGCCCCAGATGGCGTGCATGACCTTCTGGGCGTGCTTGGGGTACTTCTTGTCGATCGAGACGATCGCGCAGTTGTGGAAGCCGCCCGACTCGGGGAGGTGGTAGTCCACGATGTCCGGGACGATGATCTTCAGCAGCGGGAGGAAGAACCGCTCCGTGGCGCGGCCCAGCGGGCCGTCCTCGGTCGGCGGCCGGCCGACCACGATCGACTGGAGCAGCGGGCGCCTGCGCATCGTCACGCAGTCGATCTTCAGCGCGGGGAAGGGCTCCTGCGGGGTGTAGAAGCCGGTGTGGTCGCCGAAGGGGCCCTCGGGAAGCATCTCGCCGGGCTCCAGCCAGCCCTCGATCACGACCTCGGCGTTCGCCGGGACCTGGAGCGGGACCGTCTTGCAGTCGACCATCTCGATCCGCTTGCCCGCGACGAACCCGGCGAAGAGGTACTCGTCGATGTCGCCCGGCAGCGGCGCGGTGGAGGCGTAGGTGACGGCGGGCGGGCAGCCGAAGGCGATCGCGACGGGCAGCCGCTCGCCGCGCGCGGCGGCGACGGCGTAGTGGTTGCGGCTGTCCTTGTGGATCTGCCAGTGCATGCCGATGGTGCGCTTGTCGTGGCGCTGGAGGCGGTAGAGGCCGAGGTTGCGGACGCCGGTCTCGGGGTGCTTGGTGTGCGTGAGGCCCAGGTTGAAGAAGGAGCCGCCGTCCTTGGGCCAGGTGAAGAGGGCCGGCAGCTGGTCCAGGTCGACGTCGTCGCCGGTGAGGACGACCTCCTGGACGGGCGCGGACTCGCCCTTCACCTTCTTCGGCGGTACGTGGACCATCGAGCCGAGCTTGCCGAAGGCCTCGCGGACGCCGATGAAGCCCTGGGGCAGCTCGGGCTTGAGGAGGCCGCCGATCTTCTCGCTGATCTCGCCGTACGACGTGAGGCCGAGGGCCTTGAGCAGGCGGCGGTCGGTCCCGAAGACGTTCATGGCGAGCGGCATGGCCGAGCCCTTGACGTTCTCGAAGAGCAGGGCCGGACCGCCGGCCTTGTTCACTCTGTCGACGATCTCCCCGACCTCCAGGTACGGGTCGACTTCGGCCTTGATGCGCTTGAGGTCGCCCTCCCGCTCCAGAGCCCGGAGCAGCGAGCGGAGATCGTCGTAAGCCATGGAGCCCAGTATCCGTCACCCCATACCCTGGAACCGTCACCGGGGCCCCGCGCGGGCCCGTCGTCACTTCCCGGGAGTCGGTCCCACACCGTGCTGCGCTATCTGCCGTTCCTGCTGATCCTGGCGCTGACCATCTACGCCTTCATCGACTGCCTGAACACGCCCGAGGAGGAGGTCAAGCACCTGCCGAAGACGGTCTGGGTGCTGATCATCCTGCTGTTCTCGATCGTCGGGCCGGTGGTGTGGCTCTTCGCGGGCCGCAAGCGCGCCGCGGTCGGCGGCGGCGGGGGCGGCGGGGGCGGCGGCCGGGGGCGCCGGGCGCAGTGGGTGGCGCCCGACGACAACCCGGAGTTCCTGAAGTCCCTGCGCGAGGAGCAGGAGCGCAAGAAGGAGAAGGAGAAGGAGAAGGACGGGGACGGGGACAAGGACGACCAGGGCAAGGGCGGCGAGCCCGGCAAGGACTAGCGGGTGTCCGGCGACCCGGGCCGCGGACGTGACGGAACACGGCCAAAAAGATCATTGAACGCGTTCAAGACGGCTGGCAGAATCAGCCCATGCCACCGCCGCATGCCCGGCCGCGGATCATCGACACGATCCTGCGCAACCTGCTCGCGTACGGGGTGCTCACCTGCGCCCTGCTCGCCATGACGGGCGGCTGGGACCCGCAGCGCCACCAGGCGGTCCCCGTCCCCGCCGTGCACGACGCCGACATCTCCGAGATCGTCGGCACCTGGCGCTGCGTCGACGGCACCGAGGTGGTCTTCCGCGCCGACGGCACCGCCGCCGTCACCCTCCTCGACGGCCAGGACCACGACTACGCCGCCGGCTGGCGCCTCTCCGGCCCCGGCTCCTGGCGGCTCACCGCCGACCAGCCCGCAGGCCGCACCCTCGGCCAGCACCTGCGGCTGCGGCTGCCCGCCCCGACCGCCACCGCCGCGCGTGGCGGCACCGGCACCCCGGCACGGGCGCCCCAGCGGTACGCCTGGACCTTCGAGCTGCGCCGCGACGAGCGCGGGGCCCTGGAGCTGTACTTCTTCCTCGGGGCCGGCCCGGCGCGCGGCGCCTACGTCCTGGAGAAGGACGCGTAGGAGGCCCGCAGCTCCGCCCAGCGGGCGTCGGTCCAGGCCGCCCAGTCGGTCGGGTGCCCGGCCATCGCGGCCTCCAGGCGCTCGAAGTGGTCGTGCCAGCCGGCCAGGCAGTCCAGCCGCTCCTCCTCGGAGCCGCCGCGCTCGTTCAGGAAACGGATCACCGTCGAGTCCGTGCCCACCGCCTCCAGGTGGAAGCGGATCCGGCCGTGCTCGGAAACCGTGTACTCGGCGACCCGCTCGGTGTCCCAGGCCGTGACCTGCCCGGACACGGTGGTTCCGGTGTTCAGCCAGCGCAGGGTCACGGCCCCGCCGAGCCGGCGTTCCAGCACGGCCGCCGCCGCCAGCCAGCCGCGCAGCCCCTCCGCCGTGGTCAGGGCGGGCCACAGGGCCTCGTACGCGTACGGCAGGTGCGCCTCGAAGCGGATGATCCAGCGGCCGGGGCCGCGCGGCTCGCTGGTGGCATGGCTCACGGGAGACATACCACCAGCGTCCCACTCCGCCGGGTCAGACGCCCGCGTACGAGTGCTTGCCGTTGAGCAGGATGTTCACGCCGTAGTAGTTCCAGATCCAGCAGGCGAAGGCGAAGAGCGCCAGGTAGGCGGCCTTGCGGCCCTTCCAGCCGGCGGTGGCCCGCGCGTGCAGGTAGCAGGCGTACGCCACCCAGGTGACGAAGGACCAGACCTCCTTCGGGTCCCAGCCCCAGTAGCGGCCCCAGGCGTCGCCCGCCCAGATGGCGCCCGCGACGATGGTGAACGTCCACAGCGGGAAGACGGCCGCGTTGATCCGGTACGAGAACTTGTCGAGCGAGGCCGCCGAGGGCAGCCGCTCCAGCACCGAGGAGCGGAACCTGCCCGGCGTACGGCCGGCCTCCAGGTGGCTCTCGTAGCTGTCGCGGAACAGGTAGAGCACCGCGCCGGCCGCGCCGATGTAGAACACCGCGCCGCAGAAGATGGCGGTGGAGACGTGGATCCACAGCCAGTACGAGTGCAGGGCCGGGACCAGCTGGTCGCTCTCGGTGTACAGCCAGGTGGTGGCGATGCCGAGGTCGAGCAGGACCGTCGTGACCAGGATCAGGCCGAGCCAGCGGACGTTCTTCTTCAGCGCCAGGAGCAGCAGGTACGAGCCGACCGCGACCGTGGAGAAGGTCACCGAGAATTCGTACATGTTGCCCCAGGGGGCCCGCTCCACCGACAGCGCGCGCGAGACCACGCCCGCCGCCTCGATGAGGAAGCCGAGCACGGTCAGCGAGACCGCGATCCGCCCGTACAGGTCGCCCTTCTCGGTCCCGCCGGCCGCGCCCGGGCCGTCCGGGACGTCCCGGCTGCCCGACGCCGAGCGGGTGACGACCTCCGGCTTGTCGAGGACGGCCGTCCCCCCGCCCTTGGTGCGGACCTGCACGGCGGGCGACCCGCCGGCCGCGGCCTTCGTCGCCGTCAGCGCGGCGGCCGTACGGCCCACCTTGCTGCGGCTGCCGAAGACCCACTCGGTGATGTGCGCGAGGAAGGCGAGCGTGTAGACCGCCATCGACGCGTACACCAGCTTGTTGCTGAGATCGGCGAGGCTCTCGTTCGTCGCCGCCGCGAGCAGCGTCGTCATGCGCGCTCCCCTTCTTCTTCCTCTGTGGTTACGGCTTGCGCCGGGCTCGGCGCCCGTTCGTACAGGGCGGCGCAGAGCACCGACAGCTCTTCCGGCAGCTTCGCCGACTCGCTGCGTCCCAGACCCGCCATCTCCACGACGGTCAGGCCGTCCCCGTCCCGGACCGCGCGGACCCAGATCCGGCGGCGCTGGATGAACAGGGACGCGGCGAGACCGCCGATGGCGATCACCGCACCCGCGAGGGCCAGTCCGTTGCCGGGCTGCTGGGTGACCGAGAAGGTGGCCCAGCGCTCGATGCCCTCGAACTTCACGGTGCCCGCGCCGTCGGGCAGGGTCATCGTCTCGCCCGGCAGCAGCCGCTGCTTGAAGAGCTCGCCCTCCGGGTTCTTGAACTCCTGCATCTTGGAGGTGTTCAGCTGGTACACGTTCTGCGGCAGACCCGCGTCCACGCCGAGGCTCCCGTGGTAGGCGCTGAGGGCCAGGACGGGGAAGTCCAGGGCGGGGAACTGCGAGAGCATCGTGCCCTTGCCCTCGCCCGCGAACGTCGGCACGAACATGGCGTTGAAGCCGAGCTGCTCCTTGTCGCCGTTCTTGTTGCGGTAGCCGTCCGGGACCTTCACCGCGCCCGAGGAGCTCAGGTTCGAGTCGAAGGGCAGCATCGGCACGGCGTCCTTGTAGATCACCTTGCCGGTGGGGTCGGTCACCGAGATGACCGGGGCGTAGCCGTGACCCAGCAGGAAGATCTTGGAGCCGTCGATGGCCAGCGGCTTGTTGACCTCGATCTCGGTCTTCTTCGGCTCCCCGTGCGCGCCCTCGCTGTAGGTGACGTACGCCTTGAAGTCGCGCGGGGTGCCCTTCTGCGGGCCGGACTCCTCGTACGTCGCGTCGAACCGGTCCAGGGTGAACGAGAACGGCGGCAGGTCGTCGGAGGAGAAGAGGCTGCCGGACTTGAAGTCGTCGTACTGGGTGAGCGTGTTGGCGAAACCCTTGCCGCGCAGGACGAGCTTGCCGCCCTCGGACTTGAAGAGCTGGCCGGCCGCGAAGGCCACGAGCATCACGATCAGGGCGATGTGGAAGGCCAGGTTCCCGGCCTCGCGCAGGTACCCCTTCTCGGCGGCGACGGCGTCGCCCGTCCCCTCCGTGCGGAACCGCCGCTTGCGCAGCAGGACGTTCGCGGCGGAGAGGACCTCCTCCGGGGAGGCCTCCGTACGCCAGGTCGCGTACGCCGGCAGCCGCTTCAGGCGGCGCGGCGCACCCGGCGGGCGGCCGGTGAGCTGGCCGACGAACTGCCAGGTGCGCGGGACGATGCAGCCGATCAGCGACACGAACAGCAGGATGTAGATCGCGGAGAACCACACCGAGCTGTAGACGTCGAAGAGCTGGAGCTTCTCGGCGACCGGCACCCAGAACTCGTGCTTCTGCTTCCAGTCGGCCACCTTCATCGGGTCGACCTGGGTCTGGGGGACCAGGGAGCCGGGGATGGAGCCGAGGGAGAGCAGGAACAGCAGGATCAGCGCCACGCGCATGGAGGTGAGCTGGCGCCAGAACCAGCGGGCCCAGCCGACCACCCCGATGCCGACGGGGGCGGCCGCTCCGTCCTCGACCGGGGCCGTGGAGAGCTGCGCTCCGGCGGCGGCTTCCGCGGCCGCCTCGGAGGCGGTGTCGGGGGCCGTGCCGGCAGCCGCGTCGGGGGCGGTGCCGGGGGCGGCCGCGGCGGCGGCCTCCGTGTCCGTGGACGCCTCGGCGGGCGCCTTGTCGGTCGTACTCATGTCCGTTTAGTCCTCAGATCCCCACCGTGAAACTCTGGGTCCAGCTCTGCATCTCGTTCACGATGCCCGCCCACAGTCCCGTGACGAGCAGCAGGCCGGTCAGGATCAGCATGCCGCCGCCGATCCGCATCACCCATGCATAGTGCTTCTTCACCCAGCCGAAAGCACCGAGCGCCTTGCGGAACGCGATCGCGGCGAGGACGAAGGGCAGGCCGAGGCCGACACAGTAGACGGCCGTCAGCAGCGCGCCGCGCCCGGCGGTGGCCTGGTCGATGGAGAGCGTGTTGACGGCCGCGAGGGTGGGCCCCATGCAGGGGGTCCAGCCGACGCCGAAGAGCACCCCGAGCAGGGGTGCGCCGAGCAGGCCGGCCGTCGGCTTCTTGTGGAAGCGGAATTCCCGCATCGTCAGGCCCGGGATCGCGCCCATGAAGAAGAGGCCGAGGAGGATCACCAGGCCGCCCATGACCCGGGTGATGACCTCCTTGTGCTCCCCCTGGAAGACGTTGCCGAACTGGCCGAACAGCGCGCCCGTCGACACGAAGACGGCGGTGAAGCCGAGGACGAACAGGCTCGCCCCGGCCAGCATCCGGCCGCGCCGGGCCTCGGCGAGGTCGGCGCCGCTGACGCCGGTGACGTAGGAGAGGTAACCGGGGACGAGCGGGAGGACGCACGGGGAGAAGAACGAGATCAGCCCGGCGAACAGGGCGATCGGCAGGGCCAGCAGCAGCGCGCCGTTCAGGACCGTGGTGTTGACGCCGGTCGCCTCGGCGGCCAGCAGGAGGTGCGGATCCACGCGGTCACTGCTCCGCGAGGAGCGGGTCGATCATCGAGCGCAGCTGCTCCTCGTTGACCGCGACGAGGGTGCGGGCGGCGATCTTGCCCTCCTTGTCGAGGACGATCGTCGAGGGGATCGACTGCGCGTTGAGCGTGCCCTTCGGGAAGCGCAGCATCAGCTTGCCGTCCGGGTCGTAGAGGCTCGGGTAGGTGATCCCGAAGTTCTGCTCGAAGGCGGCCGCGTTCTGCTTGCTGTTGTCGCGGGTGTTGATGCCGACGAACGCGACGTCCTTGCCGGCGTCGGCCATCTCCTTGGAGACCTTCGCGAAGTAGGGGGCCTCGGCGCGGCACGGCGGGCACCAGGAACCCCACACGTTGAGGACGACGACCTTGCCCTTGAGGGTGGTGGTGTCGAGGTTCTTGCCCTCGACCGTCTCGCCGTCGAGCTTGGGGGCGTCGGTGCGCTCGCCCTTGGCGACGGTGGAGATGCCGCTGGGGCCCGTCACGTAGTTGCCGCCGGCGGAACCGGCGGACTGGCCGCCGCCCGAACCACCGCAGGCGGACAGGGTCAGGGCGCCCGCGAGGGTGATCGCGGTCAGCAGGACGGCGCGGCCGCTGGTCGAGCGGCGATGGGGTCGACGTGCACGCGCGCGGCTAAGGCTCATGTGAAAAGTTTCGCATGACCGATTTGCGGATCTTCCGCACCCCCCGACGGGGTCTTAAGCCCCTGGTCAGACCCCGGACTTCCCGGCAGGACCAGCCCCGCCGGCGAGGCGGGGGCGGGGTCGGGGGCGGAATCCGCGGCGGGGGCGGGGCGGGTGCGGGGCGGGGAGCGGCACCGCACGGCGGCACCCGTACCCCGTACCCCGGCCCCCGGCCCCGCGGCCGGCCCGACGCGGACGGCCCGACGCGGACGGCTACGCGCCGAAGGCCTTCGACTTCCCCTTCACCGGCTTCGCCCCCGCGAGGAGGTGTGCGGGGACGAGATCCCGCGCCGGCTCGCTGTACCCCACCGACACCAGCTTGTCGCCCTGGTACGTGAACGACGTCAGCGACGCCAGCGTGCACTGCCGCCGCCGCGGGTCGTGCCACAGCCGCCGCCGCTCCGCGAAGCTCCGTACGATCCAGATCGGCAGCTGGTGGCTCACCGCCACCGCCTCGTGCCCGCGTGCCGCGTCCCTCGCCGACTCGATGGCGCTCATCATCCGTACGACCTGGTCGACGTACGGCTCGCCCCACGACGGCCTGAACGGGTTCGTCAGGTGCTTCCAGTTGCCCGGCTTGCGCAGCGCGCCGTCGCCGACGCCGAAGGTCTTGCCCTCGAAGACGTTGCCCGCCTCGATCAGCCGGCGGTCGGTGGCCAGGTCCAGGCCGTGGACCTTCGCGATCGGCGCGGCCGTCTCCTGCGCCCGCTCCAGCGGAGAGGCCACCACGTAGGTGACGTCCCGCTCCTGGAGGTGCTCGGCGACGCGGTCGGCCATCTGCCGGCCCAGTTCGGAGAGGTGGTAGCCGGACCGGCGCCCGTACAGGACGCCCTCGGGGTTGTGCACCTCGCCGTGGCGCACCACGTGGACGACGGTGATGTCGCTCATGCGGTCGCCTCCGCGGCGGCGCGCGCGGCGGCCGGCAGCGCGGCGGCGATCCGCTCGACCGCACGCTCGTCGTGGGCCGTGGACACGAACCAGGACTCGAACGCCGACGGCGGCAGGTAGACGCCCTGCGACAGCATCGAGTGGAAGAACGCGTTGAAGCGGAACCCTTCCTGCGCCTTCGCGTCGTCGTAGTTGCGGACGGGGTCCGCGGTGAAGAACACCGAGAACATGTTGGACGCGGTCTGCAGCCGGTGCACCACGCCCTCCTTGCTCAGCGCCGCCGTGACCAGGCCCTGGATCTCCTTCGAGACCGCGTCGACCTTCTCGTACGCCGCCCCGTCCAGCAGCCGCAGCTGCGCGAGGCCGGCGGCGGTGGCGATCGGGTTCCCCGAGAGCGTGCCCGCCTGGTAGACCGGGCCCGCGGGGGCCAGGTACCCCATGACGTCCGCGCGGCCGCCGAAGGCCGCCGCCGGGAAGCCGCCGCCCATGACCTTGCCGAAGGTCATCAGGTCCGGCTTGACCCCGTCCACCCCGTACCAGCCGGCGCGGGAGGTGCGGAAACCGGTCATCACCTCGTCGGAGATGTACAGCGCGCCGTTCTCGCGGCACAGGTCGGCGAGTCCCTGGTTGAAGCCCTCGGCCGGGGTGACGACGCCCATGTTGCCGGGCGCGGCCTCGGTGATCACGCAGGCGATCTCGCCCGGGTGCGCGGCGAAGGCGGCCCGGACGGCGTCGAGGTCGTTGTAGGGGAGCACGATCGTGTCGCCGGCCTGCGCGCCCGTCACACCGGGGGTGTCCGGGAGGGCGAAGGTGGCCAGGCCGGAACCGGCGGCGGCCAGCAGCGCGTCGACGTGTCCGTGGTAGCAGCCGGCGAACTTGACGACCTTGGCGCGGCCGGTGAAGCCGCGGGCCAGCCGGATCGCCGACATGGTCGCCTCGGTGCCGGAGGACACCAGGCGCACCTGCTCGACGGGCTCGATGCGGGCGACGATCTCCTCCGCGAGGGCCACCTCGCCCTCGCCGGGCGTGCCGAAGGAGGTGCCGCGGGCGACGGCCGCCTGCACCGCCTCGATCACCTCGGGGTGGGAGTGGCCGAGGATCATCGGTCCCCACGAGCAGACCAGGTCGACGTACTCACGCCCGTCGGCATCGGTCAGGTAGGGACCGGTACCGGACACCATGAACCGGGGCGTACCGCCCACGGCACGGAAGGCGCGCACGGGAGAGTTCACGCCGCCGGGGGTCACGAGGGACGCGCGCTCGAAGAGCGTCTGCGAAACTGGGGCTTCATACGGGTACGGGTAGCTCACACCAGCCATGGTCTCAGAGGCCGCGACAGACTTGCGGAGGGGCGTTTCACCGCGCCGCCTCGGGGGAGGTCACTGCCATGATGATCAGGCTGCGTGGCGGGGGCCGCGGGGCCGGGGCAGGCAATACGTGTCGGGTGGAGATATGCAACGCGGTGGTGGACCGGGCGAGGGTACGGACGGCCTGGACCCGCAGCGCGCCCGCGAAGCCCGTGAAGCCCGCCGACGCGGCAAGCACCGGCGGCGCGCGGCCGAGGCCGCCGATCCCGTACCGGGGCCGTCGCGGGCTCAGGCGCCGGGCGGCGAGGACGACGCGGACGAGGCCGAGGGCCTGCCCAAGGGCCGCGGCATGGGAGTGACGTACAAGTACTTCGGGGCCCCCGACGGCGCCACGGCCGCCCGGGTGCCGCAGACGATGCGGCCCGAGGAGCTGGGCGGCGACGAACTCGGCATGGGCGGCATGTTCACCAAGATCAAGCCGGAGACCATGGCGGCGATGGTCCTGACCGGTATCGAGGGCATACCCCTGCACAAGGTGCCCCCGCTGGAGCTGGTCGTCCTGCACCCGGACTACGCGGTGGTCAAGCTGCCGATGACGGTGGTGGACCCGCTGCGCGGGGTGGGCGAGGAGTCGGTGGGCGCGGCCGCCTTCATCTGGTCGACGGTCCCCGACCGGGGCGGGCCGCGCGACGCGTTCAACGTCTACCAGCTGCTGCACGAGTGGCAGGACTTCTCCCACCGCCTCCACGAGAACGGACACCAGGCGTACTGCCTCGTCTGGCCGTGAGCGGGATGCCCCTGACGGGGGCATCCCGGCCGGGGTCCCTTCAGGCCGCCGCTTCGCGCGCGGCGGCGTTCCGCTGCCACTCGCGGCCGATCGCCCTGATCAGCGCCGGGTAGACGCCCAGGTACCGGAAGGGCTTGATGGCGGCCATGTAGGCGGCGCCGAACAGCCCGTTGGGCTTGACCAGGACGGCCATCTGGGCGCGGTGGCCGCCGAGGCCGTCCGCGACCCAGCCGATGTGCATGACGCCGTGCACGGTCTTGTTGCCCATCTCGGCGACCCACTCGTCGTGCGTGAGGTAGACCGAGGTGAAGGGGAGGCTCTCCAGGTCGGGTCCCCGCAGCCCGGCGGCGAGGTCGGCGGGCAGCCGCTCGCGCAGCGAGTCCACCCGCTTGCCGACGGCATCGCCCGGCTCGTCCCATCCCAGCAGGGCGCCGAGCTTCCAGCGGATGGCGAAGAGGATCCGGTACAGGGGGGAGGAGATGCCGGAGGCCTCGTCCCGGTCCTCGGCGAACTGGGCCACCAGCCACGCGAGGTCGTCCGGGCCGCCGGGTGTGGGCAGGGCCCACACGTCTTCGAGCCGGAAGTCGGGGGCGATCTCGTGGATGCGCCAGGGCCGGGAGGTGTGGGCGGTGCTGGGGAGTTTCATACGTGTGCCCCTCATCTATACGATGCCGTATAGATGAGATTAGGCCTGTCTATACGGCACCGTATAGATCATCGGCACGTGACGGGAGACACACCATGGCCACCGCCCGCACGCCCCGCGGCAAGTGGATCGAGGAAGGGCTGCGCGCCCTCGCCGCCGGCGGCCCGGACGCCGTACGGATCGAACCGCTCGCGCAGGCGCTCGGCGTCAGCAAGGGCGGCTTCTACGGGTACTTCCGCAACCGGGACGCACTGCTGGAGGAAATGCTCGACACCTGGGAGCACGAGGTCGCGGACGCGGTCATCGAGCGGATCGAGAGCGGCGGCGGGGACGCCCGGGCCAGGCTGGACCGGCTGTTCACCTTCGTCGCCGAGTCGGAGGACGGCCCGGTCCGGGGCACGGGCGTCGACCTGGCGGTCCGCGACTGGGCCCGGCGGGACCCGGCCGTCGCGGCCCGGCTGCGGCGCGTCGACAACCGGCGGATGGACTACCTGCGCGGGCTGTTCGGGGCGTTCTGCCCCGACCCGGACGACGTGGAGGTCCGCTGCCTGCTGGTCTTCTCGCTGCGGATCGGGAGCCGCTACCTCGCGGTCGACCACGGCGGCCGCAGCCACGCCGAGATGATGAGCCTGACGCGCCACTGGCTCCTCCGCGAACCCCCCGCCCCCCAGAACCTCCACCCCTGACCCCGACCGGGGCGCCCCGCGCCCGGCCCCGGCGGCGGTGGCGGCGGGCCCCGGCGGCAGGCCCGGCGCGGGGCGGGGCGGGGCCGGGCGGACGGAGGCGAACGGCGCCTCAGGACAGGGTCAGGACCACGCGGCCGCGGGTGCCGGGCGCGGCCAGGGCCTCGTGGGCCCTGACGGCCTCCGCCAGGGGGAACGTCTCCGCCACCCGCAGCGACAGCTCCCCCGCGTCGACCAGCCCCGAAAGCCTCCCCAGCAGCGCGCCGTCCGGCGCGACCTCCTGCTCCGCCACCCGGACGCCCCGCTCGGCGGCCGGCGCCGCGCCCGGGATGAGGCCGACGTACGCCCCGCCGTCGCGGACGAAGCCCAGCGCCGTCTCCCCGATCACCGCCGCGTCCAGGACCCCGTCCACCGGCCCGGCGGGTGCCTCCCCCCGCGCCACGAACTCCGCCGCGCCCAGGGAGCGCACGTACTCCTCGTCCCCCGCGCCCGCCAGCGCCGTCACCACCAGCCCCGCCCGGGCGGCCAGCTGGACCGCGAGCCCGCCGACCACCCCGGCCGCGCCGGTGATCAGCACCGAGTCGCCCGGGGCGAGCCCCAGCAGGTCCAGCGCGCGGGCCGCCGTCAGGCCGCTCAGCGGCAGCGCCGCCGCGGCCGCGTCGTCCACCGACTCGGGGGCCGCCGCCACCGCCGAGGCGTCGAGCACCACGTACTCCGCGTGCGTACCGAGCGGCTTGACCGGGCCGTAGTGCAGCCCGACCACCCGGCGGCCCTCCGTCCAGCCGTCCACGCCGGCGCCGACCGCGTCGATCTCGCCCGCCACGTCCCAGCCGAGCCCGAGCCGCTGCCCGGCCCCGCCGAAGACGCCCGCGCGGACGGCGCCGTCGACCGGGTTCAGCCCGGCGGCCCGGACGCGGATCCGGATCTGTCCGGCCGCCGGCCGCGGCACCTCCACCTCGGCCAGCTCCACCCGCTCCGGCCCGCCGAAGGCGCTGACGACCGCTGCCCGCATGGTCCGGATCCGCTGCTCGCTCATGGTCTCTCCCCGTTTCGTCCGTGCTCGTTCGGGCGTTCCCGATGACCACTAACTTATGGAGAGGTACTCTCTTTTCGTAAGTACGCACTCCGGAGTGCGTACCCGACCCGGAAGTGGGCACCCATGGCCACCCGCACCGCCGCCGCCCGCCGCGAGGAGGCCCGCGCCGCCTACGACGCCTTCGTCAAGGACTGCCCCACCAGCCAGCTCCTCGCCCGCATCAGCGACAAGTGGGTCGGCCTCGTCCTCAGCGCCCTCGGCGAAGCCGAGCAGGGCTCCCTGCGCTACAGCGAACTCGGCCGCAAGATCCCCGGCGTGAGCCAGAAGATGCTGACCCAGACCCTCCGCTCCCTCGAACGCGACGGCATCGTCACCCGCACCGTCACCCCGACCGTCCCCGTCCGCGTCGACTACCGCCTCACCGAACTCGGCGACAGCCTCGGCTGCCTCCTCTCCTCCGTCAAGCAGTGGGCGGAGAACCACTTCGACGAGGTCAGCGCCCACCGCCGGACCTACGACGAGGCCACCGCCACCGCCTGAACCCGCTCCCTAATTCGGCCGCGCCGCAGCCGCCCCTGATGGCATGCTGGGACCGTGAACGGTCCCGGCATCCACCTCACCCTCGCCCCCGAACTGCGCCTCTTCGCCCCGCCCAGCCGGCGCGTGGACCGCGTACCGACCGCCACCGACGGCGCCTCCAGCATCGGACACGTCGTCGAATCCGCCGGCGTCCCCCTCACCGAGGTGGGCCGGCTCCTCGTGGACGGCCAAGAGGTCCCCGTCTCATACGTGCCCCAAGCCGGCCAGTCGGTAGAGGTGTTCGGCGTGGACCGGCCCCAGCGGGTAACCGGCGCCCCGCTGCGCTTCCTCCTCGACGTCCACCTCGGCACCCTCGCCCGCCGCCTGCGCCTGCTCGGCGTCGACGCCGCCTACGAAAACGAGGACATCGGCGACCCCGCCCTCGCCACCCGCTCGGCCGCCGAACAGCGCGTCCTGCTCTCCCGCGACCGCGGCCTGCTGCGCCGCCGTGAGATCTTCGCCGGGGCGTACGTCTACAGCGACAACCCCGACGACCAACTCCGCGACGTCCTCGGCCGGTTCGCCCCCGAGCTCGCACCCTGGACCCGCTGCACCGCCTGCAACGGCTCCCTGGAAGAGGCCGACAAGGACAGCGTGGGCGACCGGCTGGAGCACGGCACGCAGCGCTCGTACGACGTCTTCGCGCAGTGCACCGACTGCGAGCGCGTCTACTGGCGCGGCGCCCACCACTCCCGCCTGGAGCGGATCGTCGACGACGCCCTGGCCGAATTCGGCAACGGCGCCACCGTTTGACCCGCCGGTGGCGGCCCCCGGCTGGCAGACTCCCAGGACATGACTGCCGCCGAGGAAACCACCGGCACCACCGACCTCTTCGACGTGGCCGTCGTCGGCGCCGGGCCCACCGGGCTCCTGCTCGCCGGCGACCTCGCCGCCACCGGACTGTCCGTCACCCTCCTGGAAAAACGGCCTCGCACGGCCGCCAACCTCACCCGCGCCTTCGCCGTGCACGCCCGCACCCTCGAACTGCTCGACGCCCGCGGCCTCGCCGACGAACTCGTCTCCACCGGCCGGCGGATCGACCGGCTGCGCCCCTTCGGTGGCATGGCACTCTCCCTCCAACGACTCTGTTCCCGCTACCCCTTCGTGCTCATCACTCCTCAATATGAGACAGAGAAACTGCTGGAACGCCGTGCGTTGTCCACAGGGGTGGACATCCAATACGACTGTCAGGTCACGGGCCTCCGTCAGGACCACGAGACCGTCACCCTCGACGTCCGGACCACGACCACCGCCGCCACCGCCAGCGGCCACCACGCCAGCGACAGCGGCAGCAGCAGCGGCAGCGGCAGCGGCAGCGGCAGCGGCAGCGGCACAGGAGGCACGCACCGCCCCGCCCGCCAGATCCACGCGCGCCACGTTGTCGGCGCCGACGGCGTCCGCTCCACCGTCCGCGACCGCCTCGGCCTCCCCTTCCCCGGCCAGGCCGTCGTCCGCTCCATGGTCCTGGCCGACGTCCGCCTCACCGACCCGCCCGCCGGCACCCTCACCGCCAACGGCACCGCCGAGGCCTTCGCCTTCCTCGTCCCCTTCGGCGACGGCTACCACCGCGCCATCGCCTGGAGCCCCGCGTCCCACGCCGCCGACACCGACCCCGTCGGCCTCGACGAACTGCGCGAGCTGACCCGCGCCGCGCTCGGCAGCGACCACGGCATGCACGACCCCCGCTGGATGTCCCGCTTCCACAGCGACGAACGCCAGGTCCCCCACTACCGGGTCGGCCGCGTCTTCCTCGCCGGCGACGCCGCCCACGTCCACTCCCCCGCCGGCGGCCTCGGCATGAACACCGGACTCCAGGACGCCGCCAACCTCTCCTGGAAACTCGCCGCCGTCCTCCACGGCCAGGCCCCCGACCCCGAGGCCCTCCTCGACAGCTACCACCGCGAACGCCACCCCGTCGGACGCCTCGTCCTGCGCATCAGCGGCGCCCTCGTCCGCACCGTCATCACCCGCAGCCCCGCCGTACGCACCGCCCGCCGCCTCGGCGCCGGGCTCCTCGCCCGGCTCGGCCCCGCCCAGGACCGCGCGCTCGGCCTGGTCACCGGCATCGGCATCGCCTACCCGCCACCGCCCGGCACCCGCCGCCCCACCCCCGCCGGACGCCGCGCCCCCGACGTCCCCCTCGCCGACGGGACCCGGCTGTACGAGGCCCTGCGCGCCGGCTGCTTCGTCCTCATCACCCCGCCCGGCGCGGCCACCCCGCCCGGAGCCCCCCTCGCGCACCACTTCTGGGCCACGGAAGGATGTACCGCCCGCGTCCTGATCCGCCCCGACGGCTACGTCGCCTGGAGCGCGCCCCGGGCCGACGACGCCTCGACCGCCTCGGCCGTGGCCCGCTGGATCCTCCCGGGAAGCCCCGCCCGCAAGACGTGACGGCGCGGGGGGGCGTAGGCGGGGGGCGGGGCGGCGCCCGCCCCCAGGCCGTTCAGAAGGCGTAGGAGTCGCCCGTGTCCAGCGCCAGCACCACGTGCTCGTCGTTGGCGTGGTTGCGGTCGGCCGTACCCCCGTCCCACAGCGTGTCGATCCGCACCGCGACCTCCGCCGGACGCTCCCGCAGCCCCAGCAGCAGCGCGATGTGCCGTCCCCGGCCGTGCCCCGGCAACGGACCCGTCTCGCACACCACCTCGCGGCGGCCCACCCGGGCACACCCCTGGGACAGCTCGTGCCCGTCGGCGAGGTCCGACGACAGCCGCACCCGCACCGTCGCGTTCGGCACCTCCGCCGCCCCCTCGTTCTGCGCCACCATCCACAGCTTCAGCTGCCCCCGGGCCAGCTGGACCCGCCCGTGATAGGCCACGTCGGCCTCCTCGGCCAGGCCGGACCGGGCATCGGCCGGCCCCGCCCCGCACAGCACCAGCAAGCCCGCCACCACCACACTCCGTACGGCACCACGGCGCACCGCCACCACCTCCTCGCGCGGACGGTAACCACCCCGCCCACCCGCCGATCGGACCATCACACGAATGAGGGCGCGCCGTCCGCCATTCGCCCGCCGCCCCCAGGCCGGCACCCACCCCGGCCCCGCCGCCCCCATAGGCTTCCGGCCACGCCGGTCGCCCGCTCCGCCGCCCTTTTCCCCCTCGCCGCCTACGGCGGGGTCCTCATCGCCGGATCCCTGGCCTGGGGCGCCGCCGCCGACGGCTACCGGCCCGACCGCTGGGACGTCACCGGCGCACCCGTCCGCCTCGCCGGGATGGCCGTGATCATGTACGCGCCGCGCCGCTGACCCGGCCTATGCTGGCGGAGATTCGCCCGTACGAACGACCGAACCGGCGGGCGGACCCCGCGACGACCGCGCACACCGCGGCCCGCGGCCACCGCGCCCCCGCGACCCCGCGACCCCACGAGGAGCCCCGCCCATGAGCACGCGCCCGGCCACCCGAACCGCCGTAGTCACCGGCGCGAGCAGCGGAATCGGCGCGGCCACCGCCCGGCAGCTCGCCTCGGCCGGCTACCACGTCGTCCTCACCGCCCGCCGCAAGGACCGCATCGAGGCCCTCGCCGCCGAGATCACCGAAGCCGGCCACGAGGCCACCGCCCACGCCCTCGACGTCACCGACCGCCCCGCCGTCGACGCCTTCGCCGCCTCCCTGGAACGCTGCGACGTACTCGTCAACAACGCCGGCGGCGCCATCGGCGCCGAACCCGTCGCCACCGGCGACCCGGCCGACTGGCGCACGATGTACGAGGTCAACGTCATCGGCACCCTCAACCTCACCCAGGCGCTGCTGCCCGCCCTGATCGCCTCCGGCGACGGCACGGTCGTCGTGCTCTCCTCCACCGCCGGCCACGCCACCTACGAGGGCGGCGCCGGCTACGTCGCCGCCAAGAACGGCGCCCGCGTCCTCGCCGAGACCCTGCGCCTGGAGATCGTCGGACAGCCCGTCCGCGTCATCGAGATCGCCCCCGGCATGGTCAAGACCGAGGAGTTCGCGAAGACCCGCTTCCGCGGCGACGCCGCCAAGGCCGAGAAGGTCTACGAGGGCGTCGCGCACCCCCTCTCCGCCGACGACGTGGCCGACACGATCACCTGGGCGGTGACGCGCCCCAGCCACGTCAACATCGACCTGCTGGTGGTCCGCCCCCGCGCCCAGGCCTCGAACACGAAGGTCCACCGCGAGGCGTAGGCCCCGCGGCGCTACGGCACCAGTCCGGCGCTCTTCAGGTGCGGCATCAGGGCCGCCGGCTTCAGCCCGGCGGCCCTCGCCGCGTCCAGGGCCCGCCGCAGGTCCGCCGCCAGCGTCGGCGTGAAGTGCAGCAGCACGATGTCCCCCGCCTTGAGCTGCGGCGTGGGCGGGGTCTGGCCCCAGGTGGTGAAGTCGTGCGTCCAGGTGACCAACGCCTTCACCCCGCAGGCCTTCGCCGCGAGCCGCACGTCGTCGTCGACCGCCCCGTAGGGCGGCCGCAGCAGCTTGGGCGTCCTCCCGAACGTCGCGGCCAGCTGCTCCCCGGCCCCGCACACCTCGGCGTCCTTCCCGGCGGCGTCGAGGGTGGTCAGGTCGGGGTGGTTGACGGTGTGGTTCTCCACACCGACCCGGCCCTGGCCGACCAGGTCGGTGAAGTACGAGGTGTCGTACGAGGTCGCCCCGGGCAGCAGGAACAGCGACGCCGGCACCCGCTTCTCGGTCAGGATCCGGGCGGCCTCCGGATCGTGGTTCCAGCCGTCGTCGATGGTGATGAAGACGACCTTCTCCTGGGTCGGCACGTGCGACACGACGGGCGGCAACCCCACCCCGGCCTGCGCGGACCCGGCGGCCCCGAGGGCGAGCGACAACGACGCGAGCGCGGCGACAAGAACACGAGTTCTCCACATGCCGCACACCTTGGTCTAGACCAGCTGGTCCGTCAATCCCCCGCCCCCAAGCGGAAGTTGAACCCCCGCTCCCGGCTCAGGCCGTACGCACGAATCGGCGCGCATCCCCAGCGACCCCAGCGGCCCCAGCGGCCCCAGCGGCCCCAGCGACCCCAGCGACCCCAGCGGCCCCGACGACTTCGCGGTTCCCGACTCCGTACTCGTGGAGGCCGGGGGTGAGACCGACCTCCGCCGATCGGCCCCATTTGTGACACCGATCTGATGATCAGACCTCGCGCCTCCCGTGGCCCGGCGACCGGAGGCCGAACCATGCGGGTCAGAGGCCGCGAACGCCTCCAGGTCAGACCCCCGGTTCCCACGAGGAGCACCACACATGAGTCCTGAGACAAGGACACCGACCCACATGGGCCCGATGCCGCGGCAGAGCAAGTGGCTCGCCGGCGGCGCGGTGGCGACGATGGCCATCGCGATGCTGGGCCTCGCCACCCCCGCACAGGCGGACACCGGCGCACCGCAGGCGACCACGGCCGCGGTGCAGTCCGGCAGCGACTGCAAGGGCAAGGGCAAGGAAAAGGACAACGACGACTACGAGCCCGAGGTCAAGGGCGGGAGCAGCTCCCAGAAGGACAAGTGCGAAGGGAAGGTCGGCCCGCCCGGACCCCCCGGAGCCCCCGGCGCCCCCGGCCTGAACGGCCGCGACGGCCGCGACGGCCGTGACGGCCAGCCCGGCACCCCCGGCGCACCCGGCGCTCCGGGCGCCCCCGGCGCCCCCGGGGTGTGCGCCGGCATCTCCACCTCGTGGGACGAGGCGGAGGTCAAGTACAAGGCCGTCCTGTCCAACGGCATCGTGTACGCGGGTGTCTACGACTTCAACGCGCCGAACCCGGTCACCCCCGCCTACACCTGGTACAACCTCACCACCGGCTCCACGAACTTCCCGCCCAACCCCTGTGGTGTCACGATCGCGGAGACCGCCAACCGCGTCATCGTCGAGGTGCTCACCACCGCCGGAACCGTCTTCGAAACCGAATGCGCCGTGAACCGGGGCGAGCCGGACCTGCTCGAATGCCCCAGCCCCGTCGTCTGGACCCCTGCGGTCCCCCAGCCGGGAGCACCCCCGGCGCCGCCGGTCAACCGGAGCGCCATGCTGCAGCCGAGCCACGTCGGGTCGGACTTCGACAAGGGCCTCACCAAGGTCGGCTAGCCCCCCTGCCCCTGGCGCCCCGCCGAACCACACGCTCGTGCCGTGCCCGGATCCCTCCGGGCACGGCACAAGTGCGTCAGGACCCCTCCGCCAACCGCCGCCTGTCCTCCACCCGGAAGGCCCGCTCGGAGCGAGACATTCCGCCACACGTTCGAGTGAAGCCCACACGGACAGGCCGGAACCAGCCAAAGCCACACCTACGTTCGGTGACAACACAAGCGGCCCCCGGCCGGGATGGCAGTCCCAGCCGAGGGCCTCACCGACAAGGAAAAAGGACTTCCTCATGGCTGGACAGGACCCTAGCGCCCCTGTGCGCTTCATGGACCTACAGGACCCCCGCTACGCCTACATGTTCGGCTTCCTCCAAGCCGACGGGCACCTGGCGCAGGCCCGGGGCAAGAAGGGACACCTCGTCACCGAGCTCAACGTGCGAGACATCCACATCCTCCGCGAGTTCCAGCAGCTCACGCCGTACTACAGCTCCATCACCGAACGGGTCCGCAGCACGAACTTCGCCGAGACGGCCCATTCTGCGATCTGGTCCGTCTACTCACTGGAAGCACGGACGATCGTCAACGAGCTCGGCATCCCCTACGGCAAGAAGTCCTTCATCATCAAGCCGCCCCGAACGGACTTCTCACGTCCCGACTACCTCCGCGGAATCATCGACGCGGACGGGTCCCTCGGCTGGACCGCCCAGGGATTCCCCTTCCTCTCGCTGACATCGGCCAGCACGGCGATCGCCGCCTACCTGTGTCACTACGGGAAGAAGATCACGGGGACGGCCCGCACCATCTCCCGCAACACCCGCGACGGCGTCTACAACGTCTGCTACTACAAGGAAGCGGCACAGCAACTGGCTGCGCACTTCTACTACGACGGCTGCCTGGCCCTTGCCCACAAGCAGGCGAAGGCCGACGCGATCCAGACCTGGCAACGCCCCGTCGACATGAAGGTCGCCCCGCCGCGACGCCGGTGGACCACACAGGACGACCTGGAACTGATCCGCCTTGACGACCCGGCCGCAGCCGCCAGGACCCTGAATCGGACCGAGCAGAGCTGCGCCATGCGCCTCTGGCGCATCCGCAGCGGGCAGGTCGTCGTCCCGCAGTAACAGACCCGCAGCAGGAGAGGGGCGCCGCACGTGCGGCGCCCCTCTCGCGTTCAGCCCTTCACGCAGACGACGGCCTTGAGCTTCGCCACGACCTGCACCAGGTCCGTCTGCTGGTCGATGACCTGCTCGATCGACTTGTACGCGCCCGGGATCTCGTCCACGATGCCGGAGTCCTTACGGCACTCCACACCCTGGGTCTGCTCGGCCAGGTCGCGCGCCGAGAAGCGCTTCTTCGCCGCCGTCCGGCTCATCTTCCGGCCCGCCCCGTGCGAGGCGGAATTGAACGACTTCTCGTTCCCGAGCCCCTTCACGATGTACGAGCCCGTGCCCATCGAGCCCGGGATGATCCCGTAGTCACCGCTGCCGGCGCGGATCGCGCCCTTCCGGGTGACCAGCAGGTCCATGCCGTCGTACCGCTCCTCCGCCACGTAGTTGTGGTGGCAGCTGATCTCCCGCTCGAAGGAGACCTTCGCCTTCCGGAACTCCTTGCGGACGACCTCCTTGAGCAGGCCCATCATCGCCGCACGGTTGTACTTCGCGTACTCCTGCGCCCAGAAGAGGTCGCTGCGGTACGCGTCCATCTCCGGGGTCGCCGCGAGGAAGACCGCCAGGTCCCGGTCGACCAGGTTCTGGTTGTGCGACAGACCCCGTGCCACGCCGATGTGATGCGCGGCGAGCTCGTTGCCGATGCCGCGGGAGCCGGAGTGCAGCATCAGCCAGACCGCACCCGATTCATCAGTTGAAACTTCAACGAAGTGGTTGCCGGAGCCTAGCGTTCCGGTTTGCCGCAGCGCCCGGTCCCGCCGGAACTTGACCTCGTCCGCGAGGTAGTCGAAGCGCTCCCACAGGTCCGCGTATCCCGTCTCCGGGAACCCGTACAGCCGGGACGGGTCCACCGGTTCCCGGTGCATCCCCGCACCCACCGGGATCGCCTGCTCGATGCGCGAGCGCAGCTTCGACAGGTCCCCCGGGAGGTCGTTCGCCGTCAGCGACGTCTTGACCGCCGACATGCCGCAGCCGATGTCCACGCCGACCGCCGCCGGGCAGACCGCGTCCTTCATCGCGATCACCGAGCCGACCGTGGCGCCCTTGCCGTAGTGGACGTCGGGCATCACCGCCAGGCCCTTGATCCAGGGCAGCCCGGCCGTGTTCTGGAGCTGCCGCATCGCGCTGTCCTCGACGGACGCCGGATCCGCCCACATCCTGATCGGAACCGTCGCCCCGGGTACCTCTACATACGACATAAGACAACGATCCCCTGAAATCCGCAGAAAAGTATGAATACGCGAAAAGCCGCGCTCATCACCCCAAAGCAGACAGGGAACCGGCGCCGGCACGTGCGTGTGCGATAGACATTGTGTCCATCCGTGCCCGAGTCGCGGCAACGGATTTTCCCGAGGGAGCCAAGGGGAGCCAGTGGACGTGGACCGAATGCCGCTACGCCGGACGCCGGTGCGCCGCAGAGTCCTGCCGGGCATCGCGGTGCTCACCGCGCTCGTGGCGGGCGCGACCGGGTGCACCGACGGCAACGGCATCGGGGCCAGCGACCAGAAGAACGGCGGGAGCACCGTCGCGCCCGCGCAGCCTGGCAAGTACCGCAGCCTGCCGCAACCCTGCAAGGCCGCCGATCCCAAGCGGCTCAAGGCCATGCTCCCGGCCGCCGACTCCCTCACCACCGAACAGCGCGACCGGCTCTACGCCGGGACCGCGGACGCCTCGTACGACGGGGACCGGCACGTCGGCTGCCGCTGGAGCGCGCAGACCCCCGAGGGGAACATGCTGCTGTCCGTCACCTTCGAGCGCGTGGTCTCGTACGACCGTGCCACGACGAGCGACGACGACAAGGCGCGGCAGGTGTACGTGCGCCGGCTGACCGACGCGAAGCTGCCCTTCCCCGGACCCACGGGTAGCCCGGCCCCCGGCGCCCCGGCCCCCGGCGCCGCACCGAGCGCCGGTGTCGGTAACGGTACGAATACGAGTACGAGCCCCGGCGCGCCTCCCGCCGCCACCCCCGGCGGCAGCACCGCGCCCTCCCCGGCGGCCTCCGCTTCCGGTTCCGCTTCGCCGTCCGCGCCGGCCTCTCCGGCCGCCCCGCCCGAGCTCGGCTCGCGCGTCCTGGAGGGGCTCGGGAGCGAGGCCTTCCTCGACGACGAGCTCAGCGCGGCCGGCGCCACCGCCGCTCAGGCCCGGACCGTACGGATCGTGTTCCGGACCTCGAACGTCCTCGTCACCGTCGAGTACAGCGTCCAGCCGTCCGGGCCGGGCACGGTCCCGCCGAGTGCGGAAACGCAGGAGAAGGCGCGCCAGTTGGCGCAGGCCCTGGCCGAGCGTTTCAGTGAGTGACCGCGCTCCCGCGAGGGGGCGCGCACGCCCTGCGTGACGGCGCGCACAGCAGGCGGGCGCCCGATCGGGCTACCGTTGCTCGGGTCCAGCGCCCGTAACGCGCCCCGCAGAAGACCCCACGTCTGCCCAACGTCTGAAGGAACCATGCACCGATCAGCCTCGCGCCTCACCCGCGTTCTCGCCTGCGCAGCCGTCCCGGTGATCCTCACCGTCGCCGGCTGCTCGTCCGACTCGGGCAAGTCCTCCGGCGGCACGGACTCCGGCAAGAAGTCCGATTCCGCCGCTTCGTCCGCCAAGCCGAGCGCGAAGGCCTCGGCCCCGCTGGAGAAGGTGACCTTCGCGAAGCTGCCCGATCCGTGCAAGGCGCTGGCCGGCAAGACGATCGAGACCCTCGTCCCCGAGGCGAAGGACAAGAACGGCACCGCGGCCAAGTCGAACGACCTGTCCAACCGCGCCAGCTGCTCCTGGAACGGACTCAAGACGGACGGCGCGAAGGGCTCGCAGTACCGCTGGCTCTCCATCTCCCTGGTCCGCTACGACTCGCACGCCTCCCTCGGCAGCGGCAACAAGCGCGCGGAGGACCAGTACAACAAGCAGATCGAGCTGGCGAAGGCCTCCGAGGGCGCGCACGACGTCAAGGCCGAGCAGGCCGGCGGGATCGGCGACCAGGCCACGTCCGTGGTCTACGGCGTGAAGAAGGACGTCGAGTTCCTCAACAACTCCGTGATCGTCCGCACCCAGAACGTGGTGGTCACCCTCGACTACAACGGTGCGGCCTACGAGGGCGCCGGTGCCCCCGACCAGGGCAAGCTGCTCCAGGACGCGATCACCGCGGCCAAGGAGACGGTGGCGTCGGTCGGCTCCGCCAACACCGGTGAGGGTGCGGCTCCGTCGGGTTCCGGTTCGCCTTCCGCTTCTGCGTCGGGTTCGTCCGAGCAGTAGCCCCGACGACAAGTGGGGGCCTAGGGCACGGGTGACGCGCAGTCACCCGTACGCTGTGCCTGCCGTAGCTCGACAAGGGGAAGGGGACCGCGGGTGGCCGCGATGCAGCTGACTCGTACGCACCGGATACTCATCGGTGTCGTGGTCGCCGGAGCCGTGATCATCGCGGGTATCGGTTTCGCGGGTTCGTACTCCGCCGTGCGCGCGCTGGCCTTGAAGAAAGGCTTCGGCAGCTTCTCGCTGGTGTTCCCGATCGGCATCGACGCGGGCATCTGCGTCCTGCTGGCGCTGGACCTGCTGCTGACGTGGATCCGCATCCCCTTCCCCCTGCTGCGCCAGACGGCGTGGCTGCTGACGGCGGCGACGATCGCGTTCAACGGCGCGGCGGCCTGGCCGGACCCGCTGGGCGTGGGCATGCACGCCGTGATCCCGGTGCTGTTCGTGGTCACGGTGGAGGCGGCCCGGCACGCCGTGGGCCGGATCGCGGACATCACCGCGGACCGGCACATGGAGGGGGTGCGGATCACCCGCTGGATCCTCTCCCCCGTGCCGACGTTCAAGCTGTGGCGCCGGATGAAGCTGTGGGAGCTGCGCTCGTACGAGCAGGCCGTCGGCATGGAGCAGGACCGGCTGATCTACCAGGCGCGGCTTCAGGCCCGGTACGGGCGGGCCTGGCGGCGGAAGGCGCCGGTCGAGGCGCTGATGCCGCTGCGGCTGGCCCGGATCGGTGTGCCGCTGTCGCAGACGGCGGCCGAGGGGCTGGCGGCGGCGGGCATCGACCCGGTCCTGCTGCCCCCGGCGGCGGCGGTGACGGCCGCGGTGGCCCCGGCCGCCGTCCCGGCCGCCCCCGCCCTGCCGGCGGCGGCGGGGCCGCTCGTGGCGGCGGGCGTCCAGGAGGCCGGTACGGAGGCCGGGGAGGCGGGCCGGCAGGCTGCGCCGGACCCGCAGGTCGCGGGGGTCGCGGAGGTCCCGGAGCCGCGCGCTCCGCAGCTCGGGCAGGCCCGGCCGCAGACTCCGCAGCCGCAGCCGCAGCCGCAGCAGGCCCAGCAGCCGCAGCCGCACGCGCCGGCGCCGTTCGCGGTGGACCCGACGGCCATGCCGGCCGCGCACGACAGTGCCTGGTTCGCGGGGCCGCTGGCCCCGCAGGCGACGTACGAGGGCGGCTACGACCCCCAGTACGCCGAGGGTCCGGAGCCGGCCCCGGCCGTTCCCCCGGCCGGTCCGGAGGGGCAGCGGCCGGAGCAGCCGGAGCTGGGGGCGCAGCCGGAGCAGGAGCAGGACGACGCCGACGGGGAGAAGTTCCGCGAGGCCGCGTACGAGGTCTTCCGGGCGTACATCGACAAGTACTCGCAGTTCCCGGAGCCGGACGAGCTGGACAAGCACCTCGCGGCCCGGCTCGGGGAGACGCACCCGCGCGGTGAGGCGGAGCTCAAGCGGCTGGTGCCCGCGCTGAAGCAGCGCTATCAGCGCGACCTGGAGAGCGAGCACATCGCGTAGCCGGTACGACGGCACGGCGCGACGGCACGACGGCACGACGGCACGACAGCGCGATGGCACGTCTCCCGGGCGGAGCCCACGTCACGCGGAAGGGCCCGCACCCCTGGGGGTGCGGGCCCTTCCGCATGGTCGCGGCTGCGCGGGATCAGGCGGCGAGCAGCTTGCGCACCCGCTCCGCTCCGACGGCGAGGAGCAGCGTGGGCAGGCGCGGGCCGGTCTCGCGGGTCACGAGCAGGCGGTAGAGCAGGGCGAAGAACTCGCGCTGTGCGACCTTGAGCTCCGGCGTGGGCTTGGCGTCGGGTTCCAGTCCGGCCATGACCTTCGGTACGCCGTAGACGAGGGTGGTGAGGCCGTCGAGCGACCAGTGCGAGTCGAGGCCTTCCAGGAGCAGCCGCAGGGACTCGCGTCCGGCCTCGTCCAGGGAGGACAGCAGTTCGGTGTCGGCGTCCTCGCGGACCAGGGTGCGCTGGTCGGCCGGGACCTGGGTGGTGATCCAGTTCTCGGCGCGGTCCAGGCGCGGCCGTACCTCGTCGAGGGAGGTCAGCGGCTGCGAGGGGTCCAGGTCGGAGAGGATGCGCAGGGTCTGCTCGTCGTGGCCGGCGGTGATGTCGACGACCGACGCGAGGGTGCGGTACGGCATCGGGCGCGGGGTGCGGGGCAGCTCGTGGGAGGCGACGCGCACGGCGCGGGCGTGCGCGGCGGCGTCGGCCGGCAGCACGGAGCCGTCGGCGACCTTGGCCTCCAGCTTGTCCCACTCGTCGTACAGGCGCTGGATCTCCTGGTCGAAGGCGATCTTGAAGGACTGGTTCGGGCGGCGGCGCGCGTACAGCCAGCGCAGCAGCTGCGGCTCCATGATCTTCAGCGCGTCGGCCGGGGTGGGGACCCCGCCCTTGCTGGAGGACATCTTGGCCATGCCGGAGATGCCGACGAAGGCGTACATGGGGCCGATGGGCTGTTCGCCGCCGAAGAGGCCGACGATCTGCCCGCCGACCTGGAACGAGGAGCCCGGGGAGGAGTGGTCGACGCCGGAGGGCTCGAAGACGACGCCCTCGTAGGCCCAGCGCATCGGCCAGTCGACCTTCCAGACCAGCTTGCCGCGGTTGAACTCCGACAGCTTGACGGTCTCGGTGAACCGGTCCTCCGTGCAGACGTAGGTCAGTTCGGTGGTCTCGTCGTTGTAGGCGGTGACCTTGGTGAAGTCCTTGTTGCACGCGCCGCAGTAGGGCTTGTACGGGAAGTACTCGGCGCCCTCGGCGCTGCCGTCGTCCTCGGCGGCGGCGCCGGAGCCTTCGGCGGCTTCCAGCTCGGCCTCGTCGACCTGCTTCTGCTGGGGCTTCTTGCCGCCGGGCTTCTGCTTGGTGCGGTACTGGGCGAGGACGGCGTCGATGTCGCCGCGGTGCTTCATCGCGAACAGGACCTGCTCGCGGTAGGCGCCGGAGGTGTACTGCTCGGTCTGGCTGATGGGGTCGTACTCGACGCCGAGCTCGGCCAGGGAGTCGACCATGGCGGCCTTGAAGTGCTCGGCCCAGTTCGGGTACGAGGAACCCTCGGGCGCGGGCACGGCGGTCAGCGGGCGGCCGATGTGCTGGGCGTGGGACTCCTCGGTGACGCCGGGGATGCCCTTGGGGACCTTGCGGTAGCGGTCGTAGTCGTCCCAGGAGATGAGGTGGCGGACCTCGTGGCCCCGGCGGCGGATCTCGTCCGCGACCAGGTGCGGGGTCATGACCTCGCGCAGGTTGCCCAGGTGGATCGGGCCGGAGGGGGAGAGTCCGGACGCGACGACGATCGTTTTGCCGGGTGCTCGGCGCTCCGCCTCGGCGATGACCTCGTCCGCGAAACGGGAGACCCAGTCGGTCTCTGTGCTGCTCTGCGCGCTCTGAGCCACGACACGTCCTTCTATCTCGAATGCTGGCTACGGCCATTCTCCCAGACGGAAGTGGTCGCTCCGGGGTTGCTTCCGCCCACTGATACGCGCGGTTATATGCCGGGAAGCGGGCACCCTCCGCGTGGGATACTCGGCACTTGTCGGAACAACCAAGTGCACGCGTACGTGCAACCTCACAGGAACGGCAGCTCATGGCCTCGGTCCCTTCCCTCGCTTCTTCCGTCGAACAGCGCGTCGCGGACGCCCTCGTCTCCGCCCTGCCGGAGGCCGGTGCCGCCGACCCGCTGCTGCGACGAAGCGACCGGGCCGACTTCCAGGCCAATGGCATCCTGGCGCTCGCGAAGAAGGCGAAGGCCAACCCGCGTGAGCTCGCCGCGACCGTCCTCGAAGGCCTGGACAAGGGCGGGGTGATCAAGGACGTCGAGGTCTCGGGTCCCGGTTTCCTCAACATCACCGTCTCCGACGAGGCGATCATCCGGACGCTCGCCGCCCGTGCGGCGGACGACCGGCTCGGCGTGCCGCTGAACGGGTCCGCCGGCACCACGGTGATCGACTACGCGCAGCCGAACGTGGCCAAGGAGATGCACGTCGGCCACCTGCGGTCCGCCGTGATCGGCGCGGCGATGGTGGAGATCCTGGAGTTCACGGGCGAGAAGGTGGTCCGCCGGCATCACATCGGCGACTGGGGCACCCAGTTCGGCATGCTCATCCAGTACCTGCTGGAGCACCCGCACGAGCTGGACCACAAGGGCGGGGACGAGGAGGCCTCCGGTGAGGAGGCCATGTCCAACCTCAACCGCCTGTACAAGGCCTCGCGCGCGCTCTTCGACTCCGACGAGGAGTTCAAGACGCGTGCCCGGGCGCGGGTGGTGGACCTCCAGGCGGGCGACCCGGAGACGCTGGCGCTGTGGCAGCGGTTCGTGGACGAGTCGAAGATCTACTTCTACTCCGTCTTCGACAAGCTGGACATGGACATCCAGGACCCCGACGTCGTGGGTGAGTCCGGCTACAACGACATGCTGGTCGAGACCTGCAAGCTGCTGGAGGAGTCGGGCGTCGCCGTCCGTTCCAACGGCGCGCTGTGCGTGTTCTTCGACGAGTACAAGGGCCCGGACGGCAATCCGACCCCGCTGATCGTCCAGAAGTCCGACGGCGGTTTCGGCTACGCCGCCACCGATCTGTCGGCGATCCGCGACCGCGTGACCGGGCTGGCGGCCACCAGCCTGATCTACGTGGTGGACGCGCGGCAGTCGCTGCACTTCAAGATGGTCTTCGAGACGGCCCGCCGGGCGGGCTGGCTGAACGACGAGGTCAAGGCCGTCCAGCTGGCTTTCGGCACGGTCCTCGGCAAGGACGGCAAGCCGTTCAAGACCCGTGAGGGCGAGACGGTCCGGCTGGTCGACCTGCTGGACGAGGCGGTGGAGCGTGCCACCGCGGTCGTCCGCGAGAAGGCCGAGAAGGTGGGCCTGACCGAGGCGGAGATCGTCGAGAACGGCCAGTACGTGGGCATCGGCGCGGTGAAGTACGCCGACCTGTCCACCTCCGCCTCGCGGGACTACAAGTTCGACCTGGACCAGATGGTCTCGCTGAACGGCGACACCTCCGTCTACCTCCAGTACGCGTACGCCCGTATCCGGTCCATCCTGCGCAAGGCGGGCGACCGTCAGCCGGTCGCGCACCCGGAGCTGGAGCTGGCCCCGGCCGAGCGCGCGCTGGGCCTGCACCTGGACGGCTTCGGCGCGCTGATCGAGGAGGCCGCCGCGGAGTACGCCCCGCACAAGCTGGCCGCGTACCTGTACCAGCTGTCCTCGCTGTTCACGACGTTCTACGACCAGTGCCCGGTCATCAAGCCGGAGCCGGAGCTCGTGGTCGGCGAGAACCGGCTGTTCCTGTGCGACCTGACCGCCCGGACCCTGACCAAGGGCATGTCCCTCCTCGGCATCCGCACCCCCGAGAAGCTCTGACATCCCGTCCGACGGCCCCCGTTCCCCCACCCGGGAGCGGGGGCCGTTCGCGTCGGGCGGAACGGCTGGTTCTCGCTCTGCCGCGGGAAGGGTTCCGCTGCGAGCCTGCTGGCGTCCGTACGGAACTCGCATAGGGAGCCAGCATGACCAGACGGCATATCCGCATCACCCTCGCCGCCGCTTCGGCCGTCCTCGCCCTGGGCGGGCTCGGTCTCGGCGCGGGTGCCGCGCAGGCCGCCCCCGCCGCGCCGGCCCAGGTCTCCTTACCGGCGGCGAGCAGCGGCACCGAGACCGTCATCCAGGGCACGAGCGGGCTCGAGCGCGGCCAGTCCTGGTCCTCGCCGGACGGCCGTACCGTGTTGGTCCAGCAGTACGACGGGCACGTCGTCCTGTACCGGGACAACGTGGCGATCTGGACGGCCGTCGGCAGCTACGGCTACGGCTCCTCGTTCTACATGCAGGCCGACGGCAACCTCGTCTCGTACGACGCCGCGATGCGCCCCTTGTGGAACAGCCGGACCCACGGCCATCCGGGCGCGTACCTCGCCATCCAGAACGCCGGGAACATGGTCGTCTACTACGGCGGCACCCCGATCTGGTGGTCCAACTTCCGCCCGGGCGGCCCGGTCGACCCGGGTGATCCCGGCGAGTGCGAGCCGCGCCCGGGCCACCTCTGCCCGTAACGCCCGGACCCGGCGGGGACGTCACCCGTACGGCCCGGTTCGGGCCGTACGGGCCGGGTAGGGGTTGGCCCGTCCAGCCCCAGCAGCACCGCACCACCGACGGAGGCATCCGTGCCCGACATGAACGGCCCCTACAAGCCCGGCACCCCGTGCTGGATCGACCTGATGGTTCCCGACCAGCAGGCGGCGCTCGACTTCTACTGCGACCTCTTCGGCTGGCAGGGCGAGATCGGCCCGGCGGAGACGGGCGGCTACTCCGTCTGCACCCTCAAGGGCAAGCCGGTCGCCGGGATCATGAAGGCGATGAACCCGGACGGGTCGGTGCCGGACCCGCTGCCGCCGACGGTGTGGACGACGTACCTGTCCACGGACGGCATCGACGCGACGCTCAAGTCCGTCACCGACGCGGGCGGCACGGTCATGATGGGCCCGATGGACGTCATGGACCTCGGCCGGATGGCCGTGATCTCCGACCCGACGGGCGCCGTCGTCGGCCTGTGGCAGCCGGGCACCTTCGACGGGGCGGGCATCGTCAACGAGCACGGCGCGCTGATCTGGAACGAGCTGACCACGCCCGACATGAGGGCGGCGTCCGCGTTCTACTCGTCGATCCTGCCGGTCACGACGAAGAAGTCCGAGATGGAAGGCGCCGAGGAGTACGTCGAGTTCCAGGTCGCCGGCCGCGCGGTGGGCGGGATGATGGACATGAGCAAGATGCCGCCGGGCGTGCCGCCGCACTGGCAGCCGTACTTCCACGTGGACAGCGTGGACGACGTCCAGGCGGCCGCGGTCCGCGCGGGCGGGACGGTCCTGGCCCCGGCGTTCGACATGGTCGCGGGCCGTATGGCGGTCCTCGCCGACCCGCAGGGCGGGGCGTTCTCCGTCATCACGGCGTCGATGCCGGAGGACCCGGCGTAGGCCCGGCCCGTCCCCAGGCTGTGGATGCGCGCCGCCCTCCTCGCGCGGGGCGGCGCGCCTCTCGCGAGGGTCAGTAGTGGTAGCGGGCCTGGGCCACCTCGACGGCCCCGTCCCTGACCCTGTACACCAGCCGGTGCTCATCGGTGATCCGCCGGGACCACCACCCGGACAGGTTCTCCTTGAGCGGCTCCGGCCTGCCCGCGCCCTCGAACGGCATGCGCTGGATCTCCTTGATCAGGCGGTTGATCCTCTTGAGGACCTTCGGGTCGGCCGTCGCCCAATAGGTGTACTGCTCCCAGGCCCGCCCGGAGAAGACGACCTTCACGCAGCGGACCCCTCGGCTTCGTCCTCGTCCTCGCCGATCAGCTCCCTGGCCTGGCCGTGGCCGGCGTCCAGTTCAGCGACGGACTCCATGAGGATCTGCGCGTTGCGGGGGGAGCGCAGCAGGTAGACGGTCTCCTGCCAGGACCGGAAGTCCTCGGCGGACATGATCACCACGTCGCCGTGCTCCCGGGAGGTGACCTCTATGGGCACGTGGTCCTCGTTGACCTGCCGGATCAGCGGGTAGAAACGCTGCCGGGCCTCGTTCGCCGAGATCGACACGGGCTCACCTCCGAGGACAGAGTCGTACGGCATTACCGTACCAGTCCGACCCTTCGGCTGCCACGGATCCGCGGGCTGCCGCAAGGCCGCTACCGGGGACTGCGAGACTGCCGGAGGTGCGGGGGCTCCACCGCGCACCTCCAGCGAACCGGAGGAAAGCCATGGGAGTGGTGGTCGTCATCGGGATCGTGCTCGCCCTGGTGGCCGTCGGCATCTGGACGGACCGCGGACGCCCGGGCGGCGGGCGGCGCCCGCAGGGCGACGGGGGAAGCTTCTACGGCTGCGGGGGCGGCGCCTCCTGCGGGGGCGGCGGGGGCGACTGACGGGAGCTCCGGGCAAAGGGCCGCCACCGGCGGCGGGGGCGGGGCGCCTGTTCCCGCAGCTCGGCGGCGGCCCCACGCGCCGTGGCCTCCTGGGCCGTGTCGCCGACCGCCGCGTAGAGCTCCGCCGCCCGCTCCAACACCTCGGCGGCCTCCCCGTGGCGGTCCAGGGCGTACAGCGCGATGCCCAGGCCTCCGAGCGCGGCCGCCTCCTCGGCCCGGTGCCCGGAGGCCGCGAAGAGGGCGCCGGCCCGCTCATGGCTCTCCCGCGCCCCTTCCCACCGCCCGGCGCGACCGTGGAGCAGCGCCAGGCCGTTCAGGACCAGCCCTTGCGGGTACGGCTCGTTCGTCTCCGTGAAGAGGGCCAGGGCCTCTTCGTACCGCGCCTCGGCTTCCTCGTCCCGGTCCAGCGCCCGCAACGCGTCGGCGAGCCGGCTCAGGGTGCCCGCCTCCTGCCGCCGGTTGCCGAACTCCCGTTGCGTGGCCAGGGCCCGCTCCCTGGCCTCCAGGGATTCCTCGTGCCGACCGGCCTGCCAGAGCGCATCCGCGAGGGAGCCCGTCGCGGACGCCTCTCGATGGCGATCCCCGAGCCCTCCCATGACCGAGACCACCTGCCGGTGCAAGAGGATCGCCTCGTCCAGCCTCTCCAACCGCTCGAAGACCTCGGCCAGACTGGCCAGGACGGTGCCCTCCGCGTGGCGGATGCCCAGCTCGCGGAAGATCTTCAGCGCCTCCCGCAAACGCCCCTCCGCCTCCGCCCACCGGTTCCTCGCCATGTGGACGGTGCCCAGGGTGTGCAGGGCCTTTCCCTCGCCCATCCTCAGGAAGTTGCGCCGGAAGAGCTCCAGCGCCCGGGTCAGGGACGCCGTCGCCTCGTCCAGCTGGCCGGCGCCCACGTACGCGAGACCGAGGTCGTACAGACGCCCGCCGATCTCCTCGGGGTGTCCCGTCGGCTCCGCGACCGCGAGCATCCCGTGCGCCACCAGCACCGCGTCCTGCCGGTACCGGTAGATCTGGAGGTACGGAATCAGCTTCTGCCCGAGCTCGCGCGCGAGCTCCGGCCGCCCCGCGTCTCCGGCGAAGCCCACGGCGGCGACCAGCATGGGCCGTTCCGTGCTGAGCCAGTCCAGCGCCTGCGCCACCGACGGAAGCCCCGGCCCCGGGGCCACCGGCGCGCCGTTCACGCCCAGGGCCCGCGTCGCCTTCCCCGCGTCCAGGGTCAGGCTCCCCAGCAGCGCGTCCACCGCCCCGTCCCGGCCGTCCTCCGCCGCCCGCTCCTCGCCGCGTTCCCGCGCGTACAGCCGGACCAGGTCGTGCATCCGCCAGCGGCCCGAGCCGACCGGTTCCTCCGCCAGCAGGGAGGCCCGTACGAGCGCCGCCAGCTTCGGCCGCAGGTCGGCGGCCTCCTCGCCCGTGAGCAGCGCCGCGTACACCGTGGCGCAGTCCGGGCCCGGGTTGACCGTCAGGAGGCGGAAGACGCGGGCCTGGTCCGGCGGGAGCCGGCCGTACGAGAGGTCGAAGGCCGCCCGGACGCCGTCGTCCAGCTCCGAGTCCAGCTTCGCCAGCCGGGTGCGGGCGTCGGCCAGTTGGGCCGCCAGCACCCGTACGGGGAGCCCCGGATCGCCCGCCAGCAGCGCCCCCGCCACCGTCAGGGCCAGCGGCAGCCGCCCGCACCGCTCCGCGACCTCCGCGAGGGCGTCCGGTTCCGCCGCCGGCCGGGGGTCCTGCGGCCAGGTGCGCAGCACGGCCCCGGCGAGGAGTTCCGCGGCCGGTTCCGGGGCCAGCTCGTCCAGGGGCACCACCTGTGCGGAGAAGTCCCGGTGTACGAGCCGGTGCCGGGAGGTGATCAGCAGCCGGTGCTCGCGGCCCGCCGGTACGAGGTCCCGCACCTGGGCCACCTCGCCCGCGTCGTCGGCGACGATCAGCACCCGGCGCCCGGCCTGCGCGTACTCCGCCAGCCGCGCCCGGTACAGCGCCGCCCGGGCGTCCTGGGACTCCGGCATGTCCGTGTCCCGGATCCCGAGGTGGCGCAGCATCTCCCGGACCGCGTCGGGCCCGCTCACGCCGCCGCCGGGGGCGTAGCCGCGCAGGCGCAGGAAGAACACCCGGTCCCCGAACCAGCCGAGTTCCACCGCCCGGTGCGCCGCCGCCACGGCGAGCGCGCTCTTGCCGACCCCGGCCAGGCCCGCGATGACGGCGACGGTGGGCCCGCCGTCGGCGAGCAGGGCCTCCAGTTCCTCGGCCGCTCCGTCCCGCCCTACGAGTACGGGCGGCGCTTCGGGCAGTCCGAGGGCGGCCGGGGGTGCAGGTCCGGCCCCGGGGGCGTAGGTGACGTGGTCGCCGGCGACCTGGGTGATGCGGGCGTTGCCGCTCGCCCGGGCGTGCTGCTCGGCCGTCACGAGGACTGCTCCTCGGCCTCACCGCCGCCGCCGGACTGCTGGATGCGGGAGTCGCCGTCGGCGCGGGCCTGCTGGGTGACCCGGCCGGCGCCCGTACGGCCGCCGTCCTGGGTGATCTGCGAGGTGCCGGAGGCGCGGGCGCGCTGGTTGAGGGAGCTGCCGCCGTCGCCGCCACCGCCCTGGGCCCACCAGCCGCCGACCAGCGCGATGACGGCGGCCATGGCACCGCCGAAGCCGGCGGCGGCCGCGACGCGGTCGGAGTCCTTCTCGGGGAACCAGCCGAAGGGGTCCCACTGCCCGGCCTTGAAGGCGATCAGGAACCCGATCCCGGTGGCCGCCACGACCACGACCCACCGCCACGGACGCGACATTGCTCCCCCTACGGCCATCTCTTCCGATCAGCTGAAACTAGCAGTCGGGGGAGCGGAATTCGGCCCATACGACCTTCCCGGGCGAGCGCGGCAACACCCCCCACAGGTCGGAGACGGCCACGACGATCCGCAGCCCGTTCCCGTGCGGCCGCCCGAGGATCCGCGACCGCCCGGGCCCGCTGTCGTGCACCTCGACGCGCACGCAGCAGCCGAAGTTCAGGAGGCGCAGCCGATAGGCGCGGCCGCGCGGGACGCCGTGGCGGAGGGCGTTGGTGGCCAGCTCGCTGACGCAGAGCACGATGTCGGCCTGCCGTTCGGTGACGTCCCAGGTGGCGAGGGTCTCGCGGGTGAAGTCCCGTGCGGAGGAGACCGTCCGGAAGGCCCGGGGGAACAACCGCTCGCGCATCAGGCCGGGTTGAGTATTTAGGTTCACGGGACGACGATCGCGCGCTGTGACTAGCGTGTGACAGCGTGCCGAGCCGTACTCTTCGATGAGTACGGGTCGGCACGGGGTAATCCACGTGCACAGGTGGGGAGTCCATCGCCATGCCGCCAAAGAAGCGCCCGCGCGCGAACGCGACGACCATGAAGATGGTCGGCCGACAGGTTGCCACCGCCAGGTCCGCCAAAGGTCTGACGCAGAAGGAGCTCGCAGCCCGGATCAAGCTGGACGAGGAGACCATCGCCTCCATCGAACAGGGCCGCCGACGCCTGATGCCGAACGTCGCCGAGCTGCTGGACGTCCACCTGGGCCTGCCCGGGCTGCTGACCATCGCGGCCAATGAGATGCCGGAACGGGACCCTCTTCCCACCTGGTCCGAGCACTACATGGAGCTGGAGAAGCACGCGATTTCCCTCGACTGGTACGAGTGCCTCGTCATCCCGGGCCTGCTCCAGACCGAGAGCTACATGCGCGCCCTCTTCCGCAACCGCACCCCTGCATTCCCTCAGGAGGAGATCGAGGCCCTGACGGCCAAGCGGCTTGCGCGCACGCAGATGCTGCACCGGAAAGATCCGCCAAGTCTGAGTCTCGTCGTCCTGGAGGGGGCCCTCCGTGACCGGATTGGCGGCGAAGCCGTCTATGCCGAGCAGGTGCGTCATCTACTGGCATGCATGGAGCTTCCCCACGTCACGCTGCAGGTGCTGCCCTTCGGCCAGACCGCCCACCCCGGCCTGTCGGGCCCCTTCACCATGCTGGAGACCCCTGAACATGAGCACCTTGGATACTTCGAGGGCCAGCGAGGCAGCAGGATCATCAGCAGCCCCGACGACGTCAGCATCATGGCGCGCCGCTATGCCATGCTGCGAACACAGGCCCTCAACCCCCAGGAGACGGGCTGCCTGTTGACCCGCTTGCTAGGAGAGCTATGAGCACCGAACTGACTTGGTTCAAGTCCAGCTACAGCAGCGACGAGGGCGACAAGTGCGTAGAGGTCGCCACCACCCCCGCCACCGTCCACGTCCGGGACTCCAAGGTCCCGGACGGCGGCACCCTCACCCTCGCCCCCGCGAGCTGGGCGGCGCTCACCGGCTGGGTCGGCCGGTAGGCACCGCCCAGAACCGGAATCAGCGCGTGATCGGGTACGACGTGCGTCCCGACGCCGCGTCGATCTCGTCGTGCGCCTTGGTGAGCAACTGTTCCTTCAGATCGTTGAGCGCGCGCGCCGCCGCGAGCTCCTCACCCACCCTGGGCTGATTACCGTCACTGGGGTGACGGCTGGCGTAGCCGTGTGAGCGCAGCTCGCTCCCGTCCGGCAGCCGGACGAGGGCGGCGGCGCGGGTGCGTTCGTTGTCCTCGTCGAACTTCATGTCGACGTGCCATCCGACGGCATCCTTCATGGCGATCACCTCCGTGGCCGCTGCTTTCCAGGGTGCACCCGTACGCGGCTAAGCGCTCGGCGGGGCCTGCCGCGCATCCCGTTCCGCGATGAGCCGGGCCAGGCCGTCGAGGATGCGGTCCAGGCCGAAGCGGAACTGGAAGTCGGGTTCGCCGGAGCCGGCGAAGGCGTCGGAGTCCAGGAGGCGGGTCAGGGCGGGGTGGGTGTCGGGGGCGGTGAGCAGGCGCAGGGAGTTCACGTACCGGCCCATGACCTGGTCCGGGGGGACGCCGCCCTTGATGATCGCGTCCATCATGTCGGCGGCCATGGTGGCCTCGTTCCGGATGAGCCCGCCGATCAGGATGATCGCCGAGAGCTTCTCGCCCTCTTCCAGGACCGTGCCTGCCATGGAGGCGAGGCCGCGTTCCATCCAGGCCAGCTGGTTCGGTGAGGCCGGCGGGGCCGTGAGCGGGATGCGCAGGATCCAGGGCTTCGTCATCAGCAGGGTGCGCTGCGCGTACGCCCAGTCCGTCAGCAGCTCGCGCCAGCCCCAGCCCTCCGCCTCCGGCGGGAGCGGCGGCGGGGTGCCGACGCCCGCCTCGGACATCAGGATGTACAGCTCTTCCTTCGCCGTGACGTAGCGGTAGAGGGACATCGTCGAGACGCCCAGCTCCTTGGCCACCCGGCCCATGGAGACGGCGTCCATGCCCTCTCCGGCGGCCAGGGTGACGGCCGCGTCGACGATCTTGGGGAGGGTGAGGGTCGGGCGGGGCCCCTTGGAGGGGCGTTCGCGCAGGCCCCAGGCCATTTGCAGGCTCAGCGGGAGCCCGGTTTCATCCGGTTCGTCCTTCACCGCGGCCACCCCTCCCTTCTTGCCTCTTTGACCCACATCCTAGTTCTGTGTATTACTTACACAGAAGCGCGTAACCCATACGCAGAAGGGATGAGCCGTGAACGACCACGCCCTGTACGCCCAGGCCCTGACCAAGTCCTACGACGGCACCCGCGTCCTCGACGGCCTCGACCTGGCCGTCCCCCGCGGCTCCGTCCTCGCCCTCCTCGGACCCAACGGCGCGGGCAAGACCACCACCGTCCGCATCCTCGCCACCCTCACCGCACCCGACTCCGGGACCGCGCGCGTGGCCGGGCACGACATCACCGGCGCACGGGCCCTCGTACGCGAACGCATCGCGCTCACCGGGCAGTTCGCCGCCCTCGACGACCTCCAGACCGGCACCGAGACCCTGCGCATGACCGGCCGGCTCAGCGGGCTCTCCACCGCCGACGCCCGCGCCCGGGCCGACGAACTCCTGGAACGCTTCGGCCTGACGGAAGCCGCCGGCCGCCTCACCAAGACCTACTCCGGCGGCATGCGGCGGCGCCTGGACCTCGCCGCGAGCCTCGTCGGCAAGCCCGAGGTGCTCTTCCTCGACGAGCCCACCACCGGACTCGACCCGCGCAGCCGCCTCGAACTGTGGGACGTCGTACGGGAGATGCGCGCCGACGGCACCACCGTCCTGCTCACCACCCAGTACCTGGAGGAGGCCGACAAGCTCGCGGACCGGGTCACCGTCCTCGACGCCGGCCGGATCACCGCCGAGGGCACCCCGGCCGAGCTGAAGACCCGCGTCGCCGGACACCGCCTCGACCTCACCCTGACCAGCCGCGAGGCCTACGAGGCCCTCGCCGCCCGCGCCGTCCACCACGCCCCCGACGAGCTGACGCTCGGCCTGCCCACCGACGGCTCCGCCGCCCAGGTGCGGGCCCTGCTCGACGAACTCGACCCCGACCGCACCGCCGTCGCCCGCTTCGCCCTGCGCAGCGCCAGCCTCGACGACGTCTTCCTCGCCCTGACGGGAGCAGCCCGATGACCGCCACCGCCCTGACCATGACCGGGCGCAGCCTGCGCATCAGCCGCCGCAGCCCGGACGCGCTGATCGCCGCCCTGATGCTGCCGATCATGCTGATGCTGATCTTCGTCTACTTCTTCGGCGGGGCCATCGACACCGGTACCGCGTACGTGACCTACGTGGTCCCCGGAGCCATGCTGCTCTGCGCGGGCTTCGGCGCGGCGAGCACCGCCGTGAGCGTCGCCGACGACATGCACAAGGGCGTCATCGACCGCTTCCGCTCCCTCGACGTCGGGGGCGTCCCCATCCTGGCCGGGCACGTCGCCGCCTCGGTCGTACGGAACCTGCTCTCCACCACCCTGGTGCTGCTGGTCGCCCTCGCCATCGGCTTCCGGCCCTCGGGCGGGCCGCTCGCCCTGCTGGCCGCCGCCGGACTCCTCGTCGCGTACATCACCGCGATCTCCTGGCTCGCGGCGGCGCTCGGACTGCTGGCCAAGACCCCCGAGGCGGCGGGCGGGTTCACCTTCCTGATGATGTTCCTGCCCTACCCCTCCAGCGCCTTCGTCCCGATCGAGACCATGCCGTCCTGGCTGCACGGCTTCGCCGGGAACCAGCCGCTGACCCCGGTCATCGAATCGCTGCGGGCCCTGCTGCTGGACCAGCCCGCCGGCAGCACCCCCTGGACGGCCCTGGCCTGGTGCGCGGGGATCACCGTCCTGGCGCTCACCCTGGCGGCGACCCTGTTCCGGGTCCGGACCCGCTGAACACGCCCAGGGCCCGCGCCGCATCCCCGGCACGGGCCCTTCCGCGCACGGTCGACGGGTCAGCCGGTCAGCGGGTAGGAGTGCTTGCCCGAGACCTCGTCGATCTCCGTGTGCGCCTTCTGCAACAGCTGGGACGCGAGATCCATGAGCGCCCGCGCGCCCGCGATCTCCTCGCCGACCCGCAGCTGCGCCGGGTCGGAGGGGTGCCGCATGGCGTAGCCGCGCGCCCTCATCTCACAGCCGTCACCGAGCCTGAGCATGGCCGCCGCTCCGGTGCGGTGACCGTCCTCGGTGAACTCCAGCTCCACGTGCCACCCGGCGAGCGTGGCCATGGCCGATCACCTCCTCAGTCGGACTACCCCTCCAGGGTGCGCCCGCCCCACCGGTCCCGCACCCGGTTCCGGCCCCGCTGCCGGACCCGGACCCGGACCCGGTCCCGGTCCCGGATCAGCGCTCCGCGCGCAGCCAGCCCGCGACCTCCGTCGCCCAGTACGTCAGGATCGTGTCCGCGCCCGCCCGCTTGATGCCGAGCAGCGTCTCCATGATCGCCCGGTCGCGTTCGATCCAGCCCTTCTCCGCGGCCGCCTCGACCATCGCGTACTCGCCGCTGATCTGGTACGCCGCCACCGGCACGTCCACCGCCTCGGCGACCCGGTGCAGGATGTCCAGGTAGGGGCCGGCCGGCTTGACCATGACCATGTCCGCGCCCTCCTCCAGGTCCAGCGCCAGCTCCCGCAGCGACTCGCGGGCGTTCGCCGGGTCCTGCTGGTAGGTCTTGCGGTCGCCCTGGAGGGAGGAGGCGACGGCCTCGCGGAAGGGCCCGTAGAAGGCGGAGGAGTACTTCGCCGTGTACGCCAGGACCGCGACGTCCTCGTGGCCCGTCTCGTCCAGCGCGTCGCGGATCACGCCGACCTGACCGTCCATCATCCCGCTCGGACCCACCACGTGAACGCCCGCGTCGGCCTGGACCTGCGCCATCTCCGCGTACCGCTCCAGCGTCGCGTCGTTGTCGACCCGGCCGTGCTCGTCGAGGACCCCGCAGTGGCCGTGGTCGGTGTACTCGTCCAGGCACAGGTCCGACATGATGACGAGGTCGTCGCCGACCTCCGCCTTCACGTCGCGGATCGCGACCTGGAGGATGCCGTCCGGCTCCGTGCCGGCCGTGCCCAGCGCGTCCTTGTTCTCGTCCGCCGGGACACCGAAGAGCATGATCCCCGCGACTCCGGCCTCGACCGCCTCGACGGCCGCCTTCCGCAGCGTGTCCCGGGTGTGCTGCACCACGCCCGGCATCGCCGAGATCGGCAGCGGCTCGCCGATGCCCTCCCGGACGAACGCCGGCAGGATCAGGTCCGAGGGGTGCAGCCGGTACTCCGCGACCATCCGCCGCATCGCCGGGGTGGTGCGCAGCCGGCGGGGCCGCGAGCCGGGGAAGGATCCGTACGCGCTCATCTTCTAGTCGCCTCTTCGAGCCTCGACAGCAGTCACCACCCAGCGTAGAGCCCGCCCCCGGCCCACCCGCGCAGGGCCTACGCCGGCCAGTCCACCAGCCCGTAGAAGACGGCCGCGTTGAACAGGACCACGCCCGGCGCGGCCAGCGCGAGCACCACGCGCCGGGCCGAGTTGCGGCGCTGCCACGGCAGCGCCCAGGACGCCAGCAGGGTGATCAGCGCCACCACCAGCCCGCCCAGGAACACCGGCCAGGCGACGTCGAAGCTGGCTTCGAAGACGTCGGACGCCTCCTCGTTGCAGGAGTCGCAGGCCATCGGCGAGATGCCCGCGCAGAAGAACGACAGCAGGCCCATGGGCACCGTCAGCAGCGTGGACAGCAGCGGTGCCACGAAGGCCCGCCGGTCGGGGGCGTCTTCGGCGGCGGTGCGGGCGGCGGCGAGGTTCTCGGTCATGGCCCCACTGAACCGCGCGCCGCGCTCCCCCGGCATCCGCGCGGCTACTCAGCCCGCTACTCAGCCCCGCCTGCGTACCCCCGCCTCCGGAAGGCCCCCGGAAACGCCGAAGGGGCCCGGGGCGTACACCGCTCCCGGACCCCTCCAGCCGCTAACCTCACGTCGCGCGACGGCGCCGCGCGCCCGGCCTGCGCTCGCTGGGACGGGCCACCGTCTCGCCGGCCTCCTTGGCCGCCTCCCGGCGGGCCTCCCCGTACGCGGCCAGCGCCTCCGCCAGCTTGCTCACGCTCGGCTCCGGCGACAGCACGTCCACGCGCAGCCCGTGCTCCTCCGCCGTCTTGGCCGTCGCCGGCCCGATACAGGCGATGACGGTCACGTTGTGCGGCTTGCCGGCGATGCCGACGAGGTTGCGCACCGTGCTCGACGACGTGAACAGAACGGCGTCGAAACCGCCGCCCTTGATCGCCTCACGGGTGTCCGCCGGCGGCGGCGAGGCCCGCACGGTCCGGTAGGCCGTGACGTCGTCGACCTCCCAGCCCAGCTCTATCAGCCCGGCCACCAGCGTCTCCGTCGCGATGTCTGCACGCGGCAGGAACACGCGGTCGATCGGGTCGAAGACCGGGTCGTACGGCGGCCAGTCCTCCAGCAGCCCGGCGGCCGACTGCTCACCGCTCGGCACCAGGTCCGGCTTCACGCCGAACTCGACCAGCGCGGCGGCCGTCTGCTCGCCGACCGCGGCGACCTTGATGCCCGCGAAGGCACGCGCGTCGAGCCCGTACTCCTCGAACTTCTCCCGCACCGCCTTGACGGCGTTCACCGACGTGAAGGCGATCCACTCGTAGCGGCCCGTCACCAGGCCCTTGACCGCCCGCTCCATCTGCTGCGGGGTGCGCGGCGGCTCCACCGCGATGGTCGGCACCTCGTGCGGCACCGCGCCGTACGAACGCAGCTGGTCGGAGAGCGAAGCGGCCTGCTCCTTCGTACGCGGTACGAGGACCCGCCAGCCGAACAGCGGCTTCGACTCGAACCAGGCCAGCTCCTCGCGGCGCGCCGCGGCCCCCTGCTCGCCGACCACGGCTATCACCGGCCGCGAGCCCTCGGGGGAGGGGAGCACCTTGCCCTGCTTGAACACCTGGGCGATCGTGCCGAGGGTCGCGCTCCAGGTCCGCTGCCGGGTCGTCGTACCGCCCACGGTCACCGTCAGCGGGGTCTCCGGCTTGCGGCCGGCCGCCACCAGCTCGGCGGCCGCGCTCGCGACCGTCTCCAGCGTCGCGGAGACCACGACGCCGCAGTCGCTCGTGCCGACCTCGCTCCAGCAGCGCGCCGAGGCGTGCCGCGCGTCCACGAAGCGCACGTCCGCGCCCTGTTCGCCGCGCAGCGGCACACCCGCGTACGCGGGCACGCCGACGGCGGTCGCCACACCGGGGACCACCTCGAAGGGGATCCCCTCGTGGGCGCAGGCGAGCATCTCCTCGGACGCGCTCCCCTCCAGTCCGGGGTCGCCGGTCACGGCACGGACGACCCGCCTGCCGGAGCGCGCGGCCTCCATGACAAGATTGGCAACGTCCGCGGCGGTCGACGGAGTACGGATCGCCGGGACCCCGGCGGCGGCTGACACTTCGTCAGCCACCGTCAGCTGCGGCGTGTCGACACCCGCGCGCGCGTGGGTCCGTACGACCTCGAGCACCTCGGGCTCCGCGATCAGTACGTCCGCGGCGGCGAGCGCCTCCACGGCGCGCAGCGTCAGCAGACCCGGGTCGCCCGGACCCGCACCGAGGAAGGTGACGAGCCCGGGGGCGGCTACGCCCGCGAAGGGGGAGGTGGTGGGGCTTGAGGGGTTCAAAGGGATCGCTCCCCCATCAGACCGGCCGCGCCCTTGGCCAGCATCTCGTCCGCGAGTTCGCGGCCGAGCGCCATGGCCTCGTCGTACGACTGGGGCACGGGACCGGTGGTGGACAGCTGCACCAGCGTCGAACCGTCGAGGGTCCCGACGACACCACGCAGGCGCATTTCATTGACAATCTGCCCGTCGGCCAGCAGGTCGGCGAGCGCGCCCACGGGTGCGCTGCACCCTGCCTCCAGGGCGGCGAGGAGCGCACGCTCCGCGGTCACGGCGGCCCGCGTGTGCGGGTCGTCGAGGCGGCCGAGCGCGGAGATGAGGTCCGCGTCGGACGCGAGGCACTCCACGGCCAGGGCTCCCTGGCCGGGGGCGGGGAGGACGTTGTCGACCGACAGCAGGTCGGTCGCCTCGTCGGCGCGCCCGATCCGGTTCAGCCCGGCCGCGGCCAGCACGACCGCGTCGAGCTCGCCGGCGCGCACGAAGCCGATCCGGGTGTCGACGTTGCCGCGGATCGCGACGGTCTCGACGGACTTGCCCAGGCTGCGGGCGTAGGCGTTCAGCTGCGCCATGCGGCGCGGCGAACCGGTACCCACGCGGGCGCCGTCGGGCAGCTGCTCGAAGGTCAGGCCGTCGCGGGCCACGAGCGCGTCGCGCGGGTCCTCGCGCTTCGGCATGGCCGCGATGACCAGCTCGTCGGGCTGCGTCGTCGGCAGGTCCTTCAGCGAGTGCACGGCGAAGTCGACCTCGCCGCGGACGAGTGCCTCGCGCAGGGCGGTGACGAACACGCCGGTGCCGCCGATCTGCGCGAGGTTCTCGCGGGACACGTCACCGTAGGTCGTGATCTCCACGAGCTCGACGGGCCGGCCGGTGATCGCCCGTACCGCCTCGGCGACGTGCCCGGACTGGGACATGGCCAGCTTGCTGCGCCGCGTGCCAAGCCGGAGGGGCTGGTCGGGACGTGTGTTCATGATGCCCGTCCTGGGTCGTCGTTCTTCGGATCGGCCGCGTCCGCCCGGCTGACGGATGCCACCGTCTGAGGGTCGAGGTCGAAGAGTTCGCGCAGCGCCTCGGCGTACCCGGCGCCGCCGGGCTCGCTCGCGAGCTGCTTCACGCGCACGGTCGGCGCGTGGAGGAGCTTGTCGACGACGCGGCGCACGGTCTGGGTGACCTCCGCGCGCTGCCGCTCGTCGAGATCGGGTACCCGCCCGTCGAGCCGTGCCACCTCCATGGCGACGACCTCGGCTGCCATCGCCCGCAGGGCGACGACGGTGGGCGTGATGTGCGCGGCCCGCTGTGCCGCGCCGAAGGCGGCCACTTCCTCCGCGACGATCCCGCGCACGGCGTCGACGTCGGCGGCCATCGGCGCGTCCGCGGACGCCTCCGCCAGGCTCTCGATGTCGACGAGCCGCACGCCCGGCATCCGGTGCACGGCGGCGTCGATGTCCCGGGGCATGGCCAGGTCCAGCAGCGCCAGCCGTACGGGGACGGCCCCGTCGGCCTGGGCCCGCACGGACCGGCGCGGCTGCCGCTGCGCGGCGGCCTCGCCCTGGTCGGCCCAGGCCCCGTGCAGTTCGAGCGACCCGGCGTCGACCCCGGCGAGCGCGGACCGTCCGTCACCGGCGAGCGCGGCCGGCGCGTCGAGCCCGACGGGACATCCGTCGCCCTCGAAGGCGGCGGGCGCCGCGATGGTCCGCACGGCCCCGGCGTCGGCGATCCGCCGGCCGCCCTGCGCGACGGCGGCGAGCCGCGCGACGACCTCCGCGTCGACGACCTGCACCCCGCGGGCCACGCCCGGCGCGGCACCGGTCGCGCCCAGCCCCGCCGACGCCTGAGGCGCGGGGGTCTGGGGCGCAGCCCCGTTGTCCAGCCCCGCCGGCGTTCGAGGCGCCGGGGTCTGGGGGCGGAGCCCCCAGGACGGGGTCCGGGGCGCGGCCCCGGTTTCGGGAAGGGGCGGGGTGGGGGAGAGCCCCGCAGGGCCCGCCACCGCCGCAGCGGCAGCGCCCCCGGCATCAGCGAGGGCCGCCGACACGTCGTCCCCGGTCAGCACCAGCCCGGTGGCCCCGGTGCAGGACACGACCACGTCGACCCGCGCCAGCTCACCGGCGACGGCCGACATCGCAACGGCCCGCGCCGCGACACCAGTGCCCGAGGCAACCAAAATCTCCGCGAGACGCTCGGCCCGCTCCGCGGTCCGGTTCGCCACGACGACCTCGGCGACACCCACCCGCGCCAGCGTCGCCGCCGCCAGCGAGGACATCGACCCCGCGCCGATCACCAGCGCGCGCTTCCCGGCGGCCCACTCCCCCACCGGCAGGTGCACCGCGAGCTGCTCCAGCCCGAAGGTCACCAGCGACTGCCCGGCCCGGTCGATCCCGGTCTCCGAGTGCGCCCGCTTGCCGACCCGAAGCGCCTGCTGGAAGAGGTCGTTGATCAGCCGCCCCGCCGTGTGGAGCTCCTGCCCCAGCGCCAGCGCGTCCTTGATCTGGCCGAGGATCTGGCCCTCGCCGACGACCATCGAGTCCAGGCCGCACGCCACCGAGAACAGGTGGTGCACCGCCCGGTCCTCGTAGTGCACGTAGAGATAGGGGGTGAGCTCTTCCAGGGCCACCCCGCTGTGCTGCGCGAGCAGCGTCGACAGCTCGGCGACACCGGCGTGGAACTTGTCCACGTCGGCGTACAGCTCGATGCGGTTGCACGTGGCCAGCACGGTCGCCTCCGCCGCCGGTTCGGCGGCCAGGGTGTCGTGCAGGAGCTTGGCCTTGGCGTCGGCGGACAGCGAAGCCCGCTCCAGCACGCTCACGGGCGCGCTGCGGTGACTGAGGCCTACGACGAGCAGACTCATGCCGGCATCACCGCCGGGACGTCGCCCTCGGGGCCGCCCTTGCGCGCGGCGGCGGCCCGCCCGGCCGGCGGCTCGACGGCGGCGACGGGCGCGGCACCCGCACCGGCACCGGCGGCCCCGGCACCCGCGGCGCCCGCACCCCGCTCGGCCTCGCCCTCGGCGTCCGCACCCGTACCGACGCCGGAGCCCTCGCCCGCCTTGCGCTGCTCGTGGAACGCCAGGATCTGGAGCTCGATCGACAGGTCGACCTTGCGCACGTCCACGCCGTCGGGCACGGACAGCACGGTCGGCGCGAAGTTGAGGATGGAGGTGACACCGGCGGCGATCAGCCGCTCGCTGACCTGCTGGGCCGCGCCCGCCGGGGTCGCGATGACCCCGATCGACACGCCGTTCTCCTCGATGATCTTCTCCAGATCATCGGTGTGCTGTACGGGCATGCCCGCGACCGGCTTGCCGGCCATGGCCGGGTCGGCGTCGATCAGCGCGGCCACGCGGAAGCCGCGGGACGCGAAACCGCCGTAGTTGGCGAGGGCCGCGCCCAGGTTGCCGATGCCGACGATGACGACCGGCCAGTCCTGGGTCAGGCCGAGTTCGCGGGAGATCTGGTAGACGAGGTACTCGACGTCGTAGCCGACGCCGCGCGTCCCGTAGGAACCGAGGTACGAGAAGTCCTTGCGCAGCTTCGCGGAGTTGACTCCGGCGGCGGCCGCGAGCTCCTCGGAGGACACCGTGGGAACCGATCGCTCGGAGAGCGCGGTGAGTGCGCGCAAGTACAGCGGAAGCCGGGCGACAGTGGCCTCGGGAATACCTCGGCTGCGGGTCGCCGGTCGGTGAGTTCGGCCAGTTGCCACGATGCTCCTGCGGGATGAGCGGGGCTGCAGGCGGCCTCTTGTCCCAGGACCGCCCCGTCGAATGCAGGCTATGTCTTTGTGAACGCGTGCACAAAGATTGTGTCCGCTTTGTCCGAGCAAAGTGACCGGGGTCACGCGGGTTGGGCAGATGGGGCCCGGGCCGGGAACGGGCCGAACCCGTTCAAATCCCGAGGGGGGCAAAACGGTACACACTCCTCATCGATACGCCCCCGAGTCCCCATAAATCGCCCATGATGGTAACGGGCGAAACGGTCAGGCACCCAATGCCCGTCGCAGCCGGTCAGGGTTCACCCTCCAGAAGGTGTGCTGCTCTCCGTCCACCAGCACCACGGGGATCTGCTCCCAGTGCAGCCGGTAGAGCTCCTCGTCCTGCGAGATGTCCTTCTTCTCCCACTGTGCGCCCGTCTCGGCGCAGACCTTCTCGATCACCTCCTGGGCGTCGTCACAGAGATGGCACCCCGGCTTCCCGATGAGCGTGACCATCCGCTCTTCGGGACGCTTCTTTTCCTTGCGGCGCAGAAAACTCATGCCCCCATTGTCCCGCGCCGGGCCGGGGCGCCCGAAGAGTTAACCGCTCCGTTTCCCGGCGGTTCGGGAACTCCCGAACACAATGGCTATGCTCGCGTCATGGCCGCTCTGGGATGGCTCACCCCCCGTAGGCGCTCCGCGACGGCGCGGAGCGTGCTGGCAGGCGAGGCCTCGGCCGAAGCCGCCCGCAAGACCGCGCAGGCCGGTGCCCCGCACGCCCCCGAGGCGGCCGGCGCACCGGAAGCGCCGCCCGCGCCCGCACCCGGGGAAGCCCTCGGCGCCGCGGCCGCGCCCGCCGGGACCGAGCCGGCGGAGCCGGAGTTCCCGGTCCACGGCGACGACCTCGCCGCCGCCTTCTTCGACCTCGACAACACCGTCATGCAGGGCGCCGCGATCTTCCACTTCGGCCGCGGCCTCTACAAGCGCGAGTTCTTCCGCCGCCGCGAACTGGCCCGCTTCGCCTGGCAGCAGGCCTGGTTCCGGCTCGCCGGGGTCGAGGACCCCGAGCACATGCAGGACGCGCGCGACAGCGCCCTGTCCATCGTCAAGGGCCACAAGGTCTCCGAACTCATGGCCATCGGCGAGGAGATCTACGACGAGTACATGGCGGAGCGGATCTGGCCGGGCACCCGCGCCCTGGCCCAGGCCCACCTCGACGCCGGCCAGAAGGTGTGGCTCGTCACCGCCGCCCCCGTCGAGACGGCCACGATCATCGCCCGCCGCCTCGGCCTGACCGGCGCCCTGGGCACCGTCGCCGAGTCCGTGGACGGGGTCTACACCGGGCGCCTGGTCGGCGAGCCGCTGCACGGCCCCGCGAAGGCGGAGGCGGTGCGCGCGCTGGCCGCCGCCGAGGACCTCGACCTCGAACGCTGCGCGGCGTACAGCGATTCGCACAACGACATCCCGATGCTGTCGCTGGTCGGACATCCGTACGCGATCAATCCCGACACAAAACTGCGCAAGCATGCCCGGGCCCACGACTGGCGGCTGCGCGACTATCGGACCGGCCGCAAGGCCGTGAAGGTCGGCGTCCCGGCAGCCGCCGGAGTCGGCGCGATCGCGGGCGGCGCGGCCGCCGCCATCGCCCTGCACCGGCGCCGCAAGTAGCAACCCCGGGGCCCCGCTCCGCGCGGGGCCGCCCGGCGGTCATTCGCTCCCCTCTACCCGCGCCGTCGGCGCGGCACTCCGGCCTGCCCGACTCGGTCGTGAGCCACCGTGGAAGCGTCCATTCCGCGCATCCAAGCGATCAGAAATCGATCACCAACCGGGCCTGAATATGCCCTCGACACGCAACGGAAGTGTCGGAACCGGTGATTTAGGCAACTGGGTGTAGTGCTGCCTGTACGAAGCGTTATTCTCCTCAAACGCATGCCACCGGCCATCCGTCCCCACGACGGGTGAACGGTCCCGCACTGCACGTGATGGAAGCTCTGCCTCTGGGAGTCCCGTGTACCCACCTGTCGGGGTTGACGCCTCGGGCCTGGCTACGCTGCGCGCGACGGTCCTCGACCACCTGCGCGGCTTCGTCCCCACCGCGTACGCCGTCCCCGCCTTCGCCGCCGCGGTCCCTGCCGGCCTCGGCCCGGCCGGCCCCTGCTACGCCCTGACGGACGGCGGGGCGACCGTGGGCAGACGCGGTCGCGCGGGCTCCGCCGCCGCCGGCGGCACCAGCACGCCCACCGCCCGCCGCCCCACGGCGGACAGCGACCAGGCCCGCATGATGGACCTGGTCGAGCGCGCCCAGGCCGGCGAGGCCGAGGCCTTCGGCCGCCTCTACGACCAGTACAGCGACACGGTGTACCGCTACATCTACTACCGCGTCGGCGGCAAGGCGACCGCGGAGGATCTCACCAGCGAGACCTTCCTGCGCGCGCTGCGCCGCATCTCCACCTTCACCTGGCAGGGCCGCGACTTCGGCGCCTGGCTGGTGACCATCGCGCGGAACCTGGTGGCGGACCACTTCAAGTCCAGCCGCTTCCGCCTGGAGGTCACCACCGGCGAGATGCTCGACGCCAACGAGGTGGAGCGCAGCCCCGAGGACTCCGTCCTGGAGTCCCTGTCCAACGCGGCACTGCTCGAAGCCGTACGGAAACTGAACCCCCAGCAGCAGGAGTGCGTCACCTTGCGCTTCCTCCAGGGCCTCTCGGTCGCCGAGACCGCCCGGGTGATGGGCAAGAACGAAGGCGCCATCAAGACGCTCCAGTACCGGGCGGTCCGCACCCTGGCCCGCCTGCTGCCGGACGACGCCCGCTGACCCCTCCCGCACACCAGACGACCTCACTACCGGTGACCCCTCGATGACGCTGTGGTCCGATCATCCTTCGTCCGTAACCCAAGTGCCGCGCCGCTCGTTGTGCGGAATGCAGGCTCCCTGTGGACACGCCCTGCCCGAAGCCGCTCACCCGAAAGTGTGGATGTGCTCAAGGAAGGCAACCTTCCGGACACCTTGGGGAGTCGATCGTCATGACGAGAGGAGGTGCCGCCAGTGATCGCGAACGTGACTCCGCACCGGCGGGCGAACGCCTTCGCCCAGGCCCTGGAGGACCGGACCCCGTCCGGTCTTTCGGAACCGGACCCGGCGGCCGAGCAGTCCGAGGCACCTGCCGAAACCGCCGACCACGACCGGTTGTTGGCCCTGGCGAGCGTGCTCGGCGAAATGCCGCGCCCGGTGCTGGACCCCGAGGTCAAAGTGGTGCAACGAGCACAGCTCGTCGCCGCCATGGAGGCCATGGTGATGGAGGAGAGGACCGGGGGCGGTGCCGCCGAGGACCCTCTGGTGCCCGAGCAGCGGACCGGCCGCGGCGCCCACAGGGCGACCTCGCTCCGGAAATTGCGGCCCCGCTCCCGCTGGTCCAAGGGCATCGCAGCGGGGGGCCTCACCGTGGGTGTGGCCGCAGGGGCCTTCAGCGGAGTGGCCGCTGCCAGCACCGACGCCCTGCCCGGTGATCCCCTCTACCCGGTCAAGCTGGGCATGGAGGACCTGAAGCTGGGCATGGCCGACGAGGGCGCGGACCGGGGCGAGGTCTACCTCGACCGGGCCTCGAACCGCCTGTCGGAAGCACGCCGCCTGATGGAACGCGGCCGTTCCGGTCCCCTGGACCACGAGGTCCTCGGCGAGATCCGGCGGGCGCTGGCGGGCATGCAGCACGACGCGGCCGAAGGCCACCGGCTGCTCCAGGCGGCCTACAAGCGGGACGGCTCGCTGGGCCCCATCCAGACGCTGTCCTCGTTCTCCAACTCCCACCGCGACGCGTGGGGCCGGCTCCGCTCCGCCCTCCCGCCGCAGCTCATGGACGTCGGCAACCAGGTGAGCTCGGTCTTCCAGGCCATAGACGACGAGGTCGCGCCGCTCCAGAGCCTGCTCCCCAAGCCACCGGAGCAGATCCGCGGCGGCCCGGGCGGCACCCCGGCCAAGCCGAACACCCCGGCCACGGGCAAGCAGCAGCCCGCCCCGGCACCGGACGCCCCCGCCTCGGCGCAGGCCCCCGCCGCCCCCAGCCCCTCCGGAAGCCACGCCCCGGCGCCCGGCAGCGGCCTCCTGGGCGGCACGGGCAACCTGCTGAACCCGCCGGCGCAGGGCCAGTCCGCCCCGCCCCCCACGACGGCCCCGGCACAGCCCCAGCCGGACATCACCCTGCCGCCGCTCCTCCCGGGCCTCCTCCCGGGCCTGGGCATCCAGGCGGAAGACGCCGAGTAACCCGGCCGGGCAACACACCGGAACGCCGACGGGGCAATCCAGCCCCGTCGGCGTTCGAGGTGCGACACCGTCAGAAGAAGACCGACCGCCGCTGCACGAGCAGCTTGTACAGCGTGTGCTGGATCTGCTCCCGCACCTGGTCCGTCAGGTTGAACATCAGCATCGGATCCTCGGCCGCCTCCGGCGCGTACCCGTCCGTCGGGATCGGCTCGCCGAACTGGATCGTCCACTTCGTCGGCAGCGGCACCGCCCCCAACGGCCCCAGCCACGGGAACGTCGGCGTCACCGGGAAGTACGGCAGCCCCAGCAGCCGCGCCAGCGTCTTCGCGTTGCCGATCATCGGGTAGATCTCCTCCGCCCCGACGATCGAGCACGGCACGATCGGGGTCCCCGCGCGCAACGCCGTCGACACGAACCCGCCCCGCCCGAACCGCTGGAGCTTGTACCGGTCACCGAACGGCTTCCCTATCCCCTTGAAGCCCTCCGGCATCACCCCGACCAGCTCCCCGGCCTCCAGCAGCCGCTGGGCGTCCTCGGCGCACGCCAGCGTGTGCCCGGCCTTCCGCGCCAGCTCGTTCACCACCGGCAGCATGAACACCAGGTCCGCCGCCAGCAGCCGCAGGTGCCGCTCCGCCGGGTGATGGTCGTGCACGGCGACCTGGAGCATCAGCCCGTCCAGCGGGAGCGTCCCCGAGTGGTTCGCCACGATTAGCGCCCCACCCTCCTTCGGGATGTTCTCGACGCCCTTCACCTCGACCCGGAAGTACTTGTCGAACAGCGGCCTCATCAAGGACATCAGGACCTGGTCCGTCAGCTCCTTGTCGTAGCCGAACTCGTCGACCTCGTACTCGCCCGTGATCCGCCGCCGCAGGAACGCCAGCCCGCCCGCGAGCCGCCGGTCCCAGCCCCCGTCACCGCCGCCCCGCACCGGCGCCTCCGCGACCGGTGAGGGTGCCTCCACCGGCTCCGGCCGGTCCGGCACCGCCCGCACCTTCCGGGGCACGCCGGCGCGCCTGCGCGGCCGGTCCTCGTCGAACGGGATGACCTTGGCGTCGGCCACTATCGCTCCACTCCCTCGTCAACGTTCAACAGCCCCGCGACCCGCCCCACGGCCCGCCCCACCCGCTCCGGCGGCAGCAGCCCGCTCCCCCGGCTCCGCGCGAAGTCCGCGAAGGTCTCCGCGGTCGTGTACATCGGGCGGAAACCGAGCGTCTCCCGCATCTGGGTGGTCTCCACGACCCGCCCGTGCGTCAGCAGCCGGATCTGCTCCGGCGAGAAGTCCGTGGCCCCCACCGCCCGCAGCGCCTGCCCCACCCACGTCACCGCGGGCAGCAGGAACGGCACCGCCGGCCGCCCCAGCCGCCGGGCGCACTGCGACAGCAGCAGCACCCCGTCCCCGGCGATGTTGAAGGTCCCGCTGTTCAGCGTGCCCCGCTCCGGCTCCCCCGCCGCCAGCCGCAGCACCTCCACCACGTCGTCCTCGTGGACGAACTGCAGCCTCGGGTCGTAGCCCAGGACCGTCGGCATCACCGGCATCGAGAAGTACTCGGCCAGCGCGGAGTCCGCGAACGGCCCCAGGATGTTCGCGAAGCGCAGCACGCACACCGCCACGTCCGGCCGCCGGCGCGCGAAACCGCGCACGTAGCCCTCGACCTCGGCGGCGTCCTTCGCGAAACCGCCCGCCGGCAGCGATTTCGGCTGCGTGGTCTCCGTGAAGACGGCCGGGTCCCGCGCCGTGCCCCCGTACACGCTGGTGCTCGACTTCACCACGAGCCGCCGTACCGTCGGGGACTTCTGGCAGGCCCCCAGCAGCTGCATCGTCCCGATGACGTTCGTTTCCTTGACGGTGCTGCGCCCGCCCGGTACTCCCGCGGCCGCGCCGCCGGTCACCGCCAGGTGGACCACCGTGTCCACGGCGTGCTCAGCGAGCACCCGGGCGATGGCCGACTGCCTGATGTCCGTCCGCACGAACTCGGCCGAGCCGAGCCGGTGCGGCGGGCTCACCGCGTCGACCGCGATGACCCGTTCCACTTCCGGGTCGCGCTGGACGCGGCGCACGAAGCGGCCCCCCAGCTGCCGGGCAGCCCCGGTGACGAGCACGACCTTCCCCACGAGCTCAGCGCCTCCCTCGAAGAAGTACCCCCGGCTGCACCGCAGCCCCTCCACCAGGATGGTGGAGGGGCTGCGGAGAACACGTACAGCTGCCGTTTACTTCTTGTTACGACGCTGGACGCGGGTGCGCTTGAGCAGCTTGCGGTGCTTCTTCTTAGCCATCCGCTTGCGCCGCTTCTTGATAACAGAGCCCACGACTACCCTCGCTCACTTCTCTTCACTCGGTGCGGGGCGTCTGGGCCCACACGACCTACGTCGGCCTAGCCTACCCGCCCAAACTCTGAGCTTGTAATCCGAGCCCTCCGCAGGTGTGACCGAGCCCCTCACGAGGCCGGAGTCTCAGGCCGACTCCACCCCCACGAAGGACTCCCTGAGGTACTCGTGAACCGCGTTCTCGGGGACCCGGAAGGACCGGCCCACCCGGATCGCGGGCAGATGACCGTTGTGCACCAGCCGGTACACGGTCATCTTCGACACTCGCATCACCGAGGCGACCTCCGCCACGGTCAGGAACTGAACCTCACTGAGAGGCCTCTCGCCAGCAGCCATGACACCCACCTGACCTTCCGCGCATGACGGGCACCGGCTTCCCCTCCGGTTACTCCTCGTCGTCGCACGCTCACTCCCCAGAGTAGGGGCGGGTGATACGAGTGGGGAAGAGGAGCTACGGCCACTCCTGACGGTCCGACAGCCCGGCGCGGTGCAGCACGTGCCGGATGAGCGGACCGTAGTAGTCCGAGCGCACCCCGTCATCAAGCGGAACGGTCACCGCCACCCGCCCCTCGGCCTCCCCGACGAACAGCGCCGGATCATCCGTATCCCCCAGCCCGATGGCCTCCACACCCAGCTGACCTGCACCGCAGACCCACCCGTGGTCCCCCACCACCAGTTCCGGCAACGGCCCGCCGGCCGCCGCCAGCGCCCCCAGCGCGATCCGAACCGGCAGCGGCGAATGGGAGTGTGCGCCGGTCGCACTCCCGGCTCCCCGCGCGCCGGGTTCCCGCACCAGCGCGACTCCCCGTACGTAATCGATGCGGTGCGGACGTACGCCGAACCGGGTCGCCATGTCGACATGCACCCCCTGCGCCGGAGTGAGGACAACACATCCCGCCGCCGACATCGCCCGCGCCAAAGCGGCGTAGAAACCCAGGAGCCGGTGCGGGTGTCCCGTCCCGAACAGCACCGGCGACCGGGCGTCGGCCGCCACCGCCAGCCGCTCCGCGAACGCCTCCAGGGCCGCCACCGTCCGCTCCGGATCGATCACGTCCGGCCCCCTGACGTGCGCCGGGTCCGCCGAGACCCCGCACTTGGCCGCCATCAGCCCCAGCAGGTCACCCACGCCCCAGCGCCGCTCGGGCTCCAACCCCAGCAGCACCCGCGGGTCCCCCGCCGCGAACAGCCGGTAACTGCGCAGGCTCTCCTCCCGCGTCGTGGCGACGGGCCCGGCCAACCGGGCGGCCAGCAGATGCGCACGCAACGCGCCGGTGCTCAACACCCTCCGATGCTGCCGTACCCGGATCTGCCGGTTCATCAATTCCACCCGACCGCCCCACAGTTGGCGTAACCGCGCCAAAGACCGACGCTACGTCACACCAGCATCCCGCGCAGCGGGAACACCGCCTTCCGCGTCGCGAGAACGGCCTGATCCGTACGGTCCGCCGGGTCGTAGCCGGCGTCCCAGTCCCGCCACCCCGGCGTCCGCCCGTCCGTCATCCGGGCCGGCCCGCCCTGCCGCGTCCGCGCGTACACCTCGTCCAGCCACGCCCGCGGCACCATGGCCAGCGGATCCACCGGCCGGTGCGCCGCGATCCCCACCAGGTGCGTCCACGACCGCGGTACGACGTCCACCACCGCGTACCCGCCGCCGCCCAGCGCCAGCCACCGCCCGCCCGCGTACTCGTGCGCCAGCGCGTGACAGGCCTCCTGCACCGCCCGCTGCGCGTCCAGCGACACCGCGAGGTGCGCGAGCGGGTCCTCGAAGTGCGTGTCCGCCCCGTGCTGGGTCACCAGCACCTGCGGCCGGAAGTCCGCCAGCAGCTCCGGCACCGTCGCGTGGAAGGCCCGCAGCCACCCCTCGTCCCCGGTCCCCGCCGGCAGCGCCACGTTCGCCGCGCTGCCCTCCGCCGCCGGACCGCCCGTCTCCTCCGGCCAGCCCGTCTGCGGGAACAGCGTCCGCGGGTGCTCGTGCAGCGACACCGTCAGCACTCGCGGGTCGTCCCAGAACGCCGTCTGCACGCCGTCCCCGTGGTGCACGTCCACGTCCACGTACGCGACCCGCTCGGCCCCCAGCTCCAGCAGCCGCGCGATCGCCAGCGCCGCGTCGTTGTACACGCAGAACCCTGCGGCCCCGCCCGGCATCGCGTGGTGCAGCCCGCCCGCGAAGTTCACCGCGTGCTCGGCCTCGCCCCTCCACAGCGCCTCCGCCGCCGCCACCGACTGCCCGGCGATCAGCGCCGACGCCTCGTGGATCCCGTGGAACGCCGGATCGTCGACCGTCCCCAGCCCGTACGAACCGTCCGCCACCCCCGGGTCCGCCGACACCTCCCGCACCGCGGCGACGTAGTCCTCCCGGTGGACCAGCCTCAGCGTCGAGTCCCCGGCGGCGGGAGCCGCCCGCACCTCCATCTCCCGGTCCAGCCCGAAGGCACGCACCAGGCCCATGGTCAGCGCCAGACGCACCGGGTCCATCGGATGGCTCGGTCCGAAGTCATACCTCGTTACCGCCTCGTCCCACATCAACAGCCCGGTCACCGGCTCGCCGCTCATGCCCGACACCGTATCGGGCCGGGTCGGCGCCGAAGGAACGGGCGTGGAACAACGTCACCAACACCAGCACCATCGGCACCAGCATCGCGCCCCGGTAACTCCAGGCGTCGCCGATCCCGCCCACCAGCGGCGAACCGATCAGGAAACCCACGTAGTTGAAGATGTTCAGCCGCGCCACCGCCGTATCGGAAGCCCCGGGGAACAACCGCCCCGCCGCCGCGAAGGTCTGCGGCACGATCACGCACAGGCCGATCCCCAGCAGCGTGAAGCCCGCCATCCCCACCCAGGCCCCCGGGGCCACCGCCACCACCGCGAACCCGCCGGCCGCCACCAGCGTCCCCGCCCGCACCACGGCCACCGCCCCGAACCGACGCACCCCGAGGTCCCCGACCGTCCGGCCGGCCAGCGTCGTCACCATGTACACGGTGTAGGGGACCGTCGCCAGCTGCTCCGAACTCCCCAGCACGTCCTGGAGGTACTTGGCACTCCAGTTGGCCACCGTCGAATCCCCGATGTACGCACAGGCCATCACCAGGCACAACGGCAGCAACAGCCGCCCCCCGCCCGCCGGCCACCCCTGCGCGGCCGCCTCCGCCTTCCCGGCCCCGGACCGCGCGTCCACGTAGTACCGGCTTCCCAGCAGCGCCAACGGCAGCAGCACCGCCACCGCCGGCAGGTACCCGGCGAACAGCGACAGGTGCCAGTGCGCCCCCGCCCACGCCGCCGAGGCCCCCAGGATCCCGCCCAGGCTGTACGAGGCGTGGAAGCCCAGCATGACGGAGCGCCCGTACGCCCTCTGGAGGCTCACCCCGAGCATGTTCATCGAGGCGTCCAGCGCGCCCACCGCCAGCCCGAACACCCCCAGGGCCACGGCCACCTGCGCCATGCCGCTCCCGGCGCCGACCCCGAGCAGCGCGAGCAGCACGACGGGCTGCGCCCACCGCAGCACCACGCTGGGCGCGACCCGCTTCACCAGGTGCTCGGTGGCGACGCTGGAGACCCCGGCGAGGACCGGCACGGCGGCCAGGAACACGGGCAGCAGCCCGTCGGATATCCCGTAGCGGTCCTGGATGGCCGGGATCCGCGTCACCAGCAGGGCGAAGGTGACGCCCTGCACGAAGAAGCCGAACCCGAGCGCCCCGCGCCCACGGCGGAGCCGTACGTCAACCGTCATGGCGGCACAGCGTAGGCCCCGCCCCTACTCGGGGGTAGAGAGATCACACGACCAATCAGCCGCCCAGTCCGAGCAGGGCGGACAGCTCCTTCATCTCCCCGAAGCAGGTGGTGGCGCCGGCGAGCTTCGCGGCGGGGACCATCGAGGTGAAGCCGAGGACGTCCATGCCGGCGGCCCGCGCGGCCTCCACGCCGAGCGGGCTGTCCTCGACCACCACGCACCGGGAGGGGTGGACGCCCATCATGTCGGCGGCGTGCAGGAACAGGTCCGGCGCCGGCTTGCCCCGGCCGACGTCCTCCGCGCTGAAGATCCACTCTTCCTCGAACCACTCGTCCAGCCCGGAGACCCGGTGCCCGACGCGGATCCGCTCGTGGCTGGAGGACGAGGCCACGCAGTAGGGCATGCCGACGGCGGACAGTTCCCCGAGCACTTCGGCGACCCCGGGCACGGGCCGCAGTTCCCGCTCGAAGGCGGCGAAGGTCCGCTCGTGCAGGATCCGCTCGAAGTCCTCCGGCAGGCGCTGCCCGGTCCGCTCCTGGACGAGGTCGTGCACCCGGTGCACCGCCGATCCCATGTAGTCCCGCAGGGACTCCTCGTACGTGGTGGGGTGCCCGAGTTCCGTCAGGTACTCGGAGAGGATCGCGTTGGCGACCGGCTCGCTGTCCACGAGGACGCCGTCGTTGTCGAAGATGACCAGCTCATAGCCCATAAGCCCACCATACGAGGAGTCACCGCACGTTGACGGCAACCGCGTGCCGGTAAACGGCTGAACGCTGGAGGCCGAACTGGACCTGAAGGACCCGTGAACGCAGAAAAGCCCCGCACCAGAAGGTGCGGGGCTTTCCCACAAAGATTGTTCGGCGGCGTCCTACTCTCCCACAGGGTCCCCCCTGCAGTACCATCGGCGCTGAAAGGCTTAGCTTCCGGGTTCGGAATGTAACCGGGCGT